>NZ_JAAAXQ010000403.1 GCF_009916105.1 Streptomyces sp. GC420
GCCCTGCCTCGGGTGCCCGGCCCCGCCCCGCCCCGGTCCGTGCCGCCGCCGGAGCCGGCACGGACCGGAGCGGGGGATCAGGCGACCGTGCAGACCGGTGTCAGGTCCGGCGGCGAACCGCCCGAGACGACGTACCCGAAGGAAGCAGTCCCGCCGACGTTCAGGGAGCCGTTCCAGCCGGCGTTGTGGACCATGACGTCCTGGCCCTGGCTGGTGACCGTGCCGTTCCACAGGCTGTCGATGCGCTGACCGTCCGGCAGGGTGAACTCGGTCATCCATCCCAGGATCGGATGGGAGCCGGTGTTCTCGACCGTCACCTCGGCCTGGTAGCCGCCGTTCCACTGGCCGGTGATCCGCTGGGTCGCGGAGCACTCCGTCCCCGTGGGCGGATCGGTCGGCGGATCGGTCGGGTCACCGGGGTCCTGCCCATCCGGGCCGACGCCCGTCACCTCGCCGTTCCCGCCGTCGAACACGACGTCGGAGCAGCTGTAGAACGTCTCGTTGCTGTCCGAGCGCTGCCACACCATGTAGATGATGTGCCGGCCGGACTTCCCGGACGGCAGCTGCCCGCTCCAGCGGTAGTCGGCCTCCACCGTGCCCGGCGACCCGTTCAGCGGCGGGTGGTCGACGCTCAGGAACGGCGAGTCCTCGACGTCGTCCCAGGCGAGCGGCTGGGTCGGGTCGAAGCCGTCCTTGGTGATGTAGACGTAGAACCAACCGGGGTGGGCGGCCCACGCGTTGTACGAGAAGTCGACCGTCGCCCCCGCCGTCAGGTGGGTCAGCGGCCAGTCGTCACGTGCCAGGTCGAACCCCGAGAAGGTGGTGTTCCCGCCGCTGCACAACTGCCCGTCGGGCACGAAGCCGCGGGTGCGGCCCGCGCCGTCGGAGCGCAGCACGGAGAACCAGTTGTACAGCGGCGTTGTGCCGCCCTGGGCCACCGCGGCCGCGCAGGCGGGGTTGTTGGGCTTGATCTCGCCCGTGTCCGTCAGGCCGTCCCGCCAGCACAGGAAGGTACGGCTGCCGGGCTTCATGGGCGTGCCGTGGGCCGCGGCCTCCTCCTCGGTCAGGGCGAGCAGGCCGGCGGCGGGCAGCAGGGCCAGTACGGCGAAAAGGATCAGCAGGACCGACCGGCGCCGGCGGTACAGGGGTGGTGGTAATCGGCGTATCGCCGTGGAGGACGTTCCGGGCATGGCTGACATGGCGCTGTGTCCCTTCGACGGTGCGTCGGTGCCTGGACGGAGTGCGGTGCGCCGGGGGCGGCGCACCGCATATGGGAGCGCTCCCATATCTCTGTCGTCTCGTATAGCGCTCCCTGAGTGAGCTGTAAACACCCCGCGTCGCACTCGGGTCACGCACGGACGAGCAGCGCCACCGGACTCTCCTCGAACAACAGCGCCAACCGCACCCGTTCCCCGCCCTCGAACTCCCGTCCGCCGCCCAGCGCGTCCCTCCAGCGGCCGCCGCCCGGCAGCTCCACCTCCGCGTCCCGCCAGCCGCCGCTCTCCGCCAGCCGCAGCGCCAGCCGGGTCACCGCCGTGACCGCCCGCCCCGAGCGGCAGAAGGCCACGCAGTGCTCCGCCGCGGCGCCGCGCACCGTCAGCGGCTCGTACGTTGCGGACTCTCCGAAGGCCTCCGCCTCCCGTGCGCGCAGCCGCAGCGCCGCCGCCGTCAGCCGCAGCTTCTCCGCCGAGGTCCCCACCGGGGCGACGCCCTCGTCCAGCCGCCGCAGCTCCTGCGCGGGCGCCCGGAACGGCGCCCGGTTGTCCGGGTCCACCAGGGCCGCGTACTCCCGCTCCGTGCCCTGGTACACATCGGGCACCCCGGGCATCGTGAGGTGCAGCAGCGCCGCGCCCAGCACGTTGGCGCGTACGCACGGATCGAGTTCGCGCCCCAGCAGCGCCACCGCGTCCCGTGAGGGCCCGCAGGGCCCGTCCCGCACGAAGGCCTCCACCGCCTTCTCGTACGCCCGGTCCTGCTCGGTCCAGCTGGTCAGCAGACCCGCCTCCCGCACCGACTTCAGCAGCGCCGGAACCATCCGGTCCGGCTGGGGGACGCCGAGGCCGAACGCCGTCTGCCACGCCACCCACGCCAGATGCGGATCCGGCGCCGGTGCCCGGTCGCCGCGCGCCGCCTCCCGCGTGACCTCCCGCAGCAGCCGCGCCCAGCGCTCCGGGCACTCGGTGAGCACCGCGATCCTGGCCCGCACGTCCCCGCTGCGCTTGGTGTCGTGCGTGGACAGCACCGTCCCGGTGGACGGCCAGTCGCGCTGCAGTCGGGTGCAATAGGCATGGAACTCATCGGGGGACACCGCCGGCCTGCCCGGGTCGCCGCCCACCTCGCAGGCCGACAGCAGCGGCGTGTAGCGGTAGAAGGCGGTGTCCTCCACCGACTTGGCGTGCAGTGCGGAGGACGTCTGCGCGAACCGCGCCGCGAACGCCGACCGGTCGGGTCCCTCGCCGAGCCTGCCGAGCGCCAGTTCCCGTACGACGTCCACGGCAGAGGCCTCCTCCGGCACCGTGAAGGCGGCCTTCGCGGCGAGCGCCGCGTCCGCCGTCAGCACCGCCTCCGCGTCCGCCGGGGGCCCGCCCGGCGTGACGTACGGGCGGTACGCCGGCACCCGCACCAGCAGTTCCCTGATCGCGGTGCGCAGCGCCCAGGGGGCGTGGTCGCGCAGGGCGGGGTCGGCGGCGCAGATCCGGGACGCCGTGCGTTCCAGGAATCCCACCTCGGCGGCGAGCTCATGGGTGATCACCCGGTAGCCCGCCCGGCGGACCGTCGCCTCCCAGTAGCCGCCGCGGTCGCCCGCGGGCTGCGCGAAGTCACGGTAGAGCCGCAGCAGTTCCCCGGCGCCCACCGGGTCGGTGAAGAGGCCGTCGACGTGGCGCAGCGCGTCGTATCCGGTGGTGCCCGCCACCGGCCAGGACGGCGGCAGCCGCTCGTCGGAGGTGAGGATCTTCTCGACGACTGTCCACCGGCCGCCGGTCGCCTCGCTCAGGGTGCGCAGATAGCCGCCCGGGTCGGCGAGCCCGTCCGGGTGGTCGACGCGCAGCCCGTCCACCACCCCGTCACGCAGCAGGTCCAGCACTTTGCCGTGGGTGGCCGCGAACACCTCAGGATCCTCGACGCGTACGCCGATCAGCTCGGAGATGGTGAAGAAGCGCCGGTAGTTCAGCTCCGTGCGGGCCAGCCGCCACCAGCCCAGCCGCCACCACTGGGCGTCGAGCAGTTCCGGGAGCGGCAGTCCGGCGGTGCCCGCCCTGAGCGGGAACGCGTGATCGGCACAGCGCAGCACGTCCCCGTCCACGCGGAGACCGCCGGCCTCCAGTTCCTCGCCGATCCGCCGTCCGAGGACCGGCAGCAGGACCTTGCCGCCGCCCGCGTCCCAGTCGATGTCGAACCACTGTGCGTACGGCGAGTCCGGGCCGTCCCTGAGCACCTCCCACAGCGGCCGGTTCAGGCTCTCGGGCGCGGGAACGGCCATGTGGTTGGGCACGATGTCCAGGATCAGCCCGAGACCGTGCGTGCGGGCCGTCGCGGCCAGCTCCCGCAGGCCCTCCTCGCCACCGAGCTCGGCGCGCACCCGGGTGTGGTCGGTCACGTCGTAGCCGTGGCCCGATCCCGGCACGGCCTCCAGGACCGGCGACAGATGCAGATGCGACACGCCGAGCGAGGCCAGGTAGGGGACGGCCGCGGCCGCGGCCGCGAACGGGAAGTCCGGCTGAAGCTGGAGCCGGTACGTGGCGGTGGGCGGCTGGGACCCCGGGGGGACGCCGGACCCCGACGGCGCACCGGACCCCAGGGGGATGTCGGACCTCATCGGAACAGCCTCATGGGAACAGACGTACCCGCCCAGGGCGATTTGGTGCCTCCGGGCCGGTGACTGTCGCCCACCCGGCCCCCGCGGGCCCCGTCACGCCGGCCTCTGGAGCACCACCAGACTGCGGTCGACCAGCGTGATCCGCTCGCCCGCGGCCACCTTCGGACCGGTGCCGGGCGTTACCCCCTCGGGGCGGGCGGTGTCCACCACGATCTGCCACTGCCTGCCGTGGTTGACCGGCACCTCGAACTCGATCGGCTCCGCGCTCGCGTTGAACATCATCAGGAACGAGTCGTCGGTGATCCGCTCGCCGCGCGGTCCCGGCTCCGAGATGGCGTGCCCGTTGAGGAAGACGGTCAGCGCCCGCGCGTGGGCGGCCTGCCAGTCGCGCTGGGTCATCTCCTCGCCCTCGGGCGTGAACCAGGCGATGTCGGACAGGTCGTCGTGCGTCCCCTCCACGGGGCGCCCGTGGAAGAAGCGGCGGCGGCGGAAGACCGGGTGGTCGCGGCGCAGCCACACCATCGAACGGGTGAACTCCAGCAGCGTGGTGTCGGCGTCGGCTCCGGTCTCGGTGTCCGCGTTCGCGCTCGCCGGGTCCGGCCAGTGCACCCAGGACAGCTCGCTGTCCTGGCAGTACGCGTTGTTGTTGCCCATCTGGGTGCGGGCGAACTCGTCGCCGTGGCTGAGCATGGGCACGCCCTGCGAGAGCATCAGCGTGGCGATGAAATTGCGCATCTGGCGGGCCCGCAGTCCGAGGACCTCGGGGTCGTCGGTGTCCCCCTCCACTCCGCAGTTCCAGGACCGGTTGTGGCTCTCGCCGTCCCGGTTGCCCTCCCCGTTGGCCTCGTTGTGCTTCTCGTTGTACGAGACCAGGTCGTGCAGCGTGAAGCCGTCGTGGCAGGTGACGAAGTTGATCGAGGCGAGTGGCCGGCGGCCGTCGTCCTGGTAGAGGTCGGAGGAGCCGGTCAGCCGGCCGGCGAACTCCGCGAGGGTTCTGGGCTGGCCCCGCCACATGTCGCGGACGGTGTCCCGGTACTTCCCGTTCCACTCGGTCCACAACGGCGGGAAGTTGCCCACCTGGTAGCCGCCCTCGCCGACGTCCCAGGGCTCGGCGATCAGTTTCACCTGGCTGACCACCGGGTCCTGCTGGACCAGGTCGAAGAACGAGGACAGCCGGTCCACCTCGTGGAACTGCCGGGCCAGGGTGGCGGCCAGGTCGAAGCGGAACCCGTCGACGTGCATCTCCGTGACCCAGTAGCGCAGCGAGTCCATGATCAACTGGAGCACGTGCGGGCTGCGCATCAGCAGCGAGTTACCGGTACCGGTGGTGTCCATGTAGTACCGGGGGTCGTCCGTCAGCCGGTAGTACGAGGCATTGTCCAGACCCCGGAAGGAGAGCGTGGGCCCCATGTGGTTGCCCTCCGCCGTGTGGTTGTAGACCACGTCGAGGATGACCTCGATGCCTGCCTGGTGCAGGGCTCGGACCGCCTGCTTGAACTCCAGGACCTGCTGGCCGCGGTCTCCCCAGGAGGCGTAGGCGTTGTGCGGGGCGAAGAAGCCGATGGTGTTGTAGCCCCAGTAGTTGCTCAGCCCGGCGTCCACCAGACGGTGGTCGTTGACGAACTGGTGGACCGGCATCAGCTCCAGCGCGGTCACCCCCAGCTCGCTCAGGTGTCCGATGATCGACGGGTGCGCCAGCGCCGCATAGGTGCCGCGCAGTTCCTCCGGCAGATCGGGGTGCAGCATCGTGAGGCCCTTCACATGGGCCTCGTACAGCACCGTGCGGTGGTAATCGGTGCGCGGCAGCCGGTCGTCGCCCCAGTCGAAGTAGGGGTTGATGACCACGGACGCCATGGTGTGCGGGGCTGAGTCCAGGTCGTTGCGCTTCTCGGAGCTGCCGAAGTGGTAGCCGTAGACCGCCTCGTCCCAGTCGATGGAACCGCTGACCGCCTTGGCGTACGGGTCGAGGAGGAGCTTGGCGGAGTTGCAGCGGTGCCCGCGCTCGGGCGCGAAGGGCCCGTGCACCCTGAAGCCGTACCTCTGGCCCGGCATGACGCCGGGCAGATAGGCATGTCTGACAAACGCGTCGGTCTCGCGCAGCTCGACGGCGGTCTCGGACCCGTCGTCATGCAGCAGACACAGCTCGATTCGGTCGGCGACCTCCGAGAAGACCGCGAAGTTCGTGCCGGCGCCGTCGTACGTCGCGCCCAAGGGATATGCCTCTCCCGGCCAGACCTGCATGCTTCGACTCTTCCACTTCTGATCCGGGTGCTGGGGGTCACTTGGGCCAGATCTTCCCCTAAAGAAGGGCAACCTCCCACGACTTAGGCCCGTCCTAACGGGTGACCACGCATACGGGTACGTACTCGTGCCCACCAACGATGCTTCAGGGGGAGTAGGGGGAAATGTGCGTACGAAAGTGAGGCGCCACCTGGGCAAGGTGGTGGCCGGGGCGGCGATCGCCGTGGCGGCGACCGCCGCGATGGTGGCCATCACCCTGCCGGGTGATGCGGTCGCCGGCAACGGGAAGACCGGCGCCGACGGGCGCGCCGCGGCCGCGGGGGAGACCGGCGAGCAGGGCATCGGCACTGGATCGGCGGGAGCGGTCAGGCCGGGCGTCGTCGAGGAGCCGGCCGCCGAGGGCGAGAAGGGGATCGGCAGCGATCCGCTCACCGACGACGAGATGGAGCGGGCCGAGCGGATCGCCACGAGCGGGCAGGCGAGCGCCCGCGCCAGGAACGTCGAGGGGGAACGCGGGCCCCAGCTGATCTCGGCCAGTACGAGCGAGGTCCAGGAGGGGGC
>NZ_JAAAXQ010000404.1 GCF_009916105.1 Streptomyces sp. GC420
GGGCGGTGGGCGGTGGGCGACGATCATCCGCAGCCCGCCGATCTCCGAGGGGCGAGTTCCGGGTGAAGGCGGTAGACGCCCGCCTCCGGGACCGTCAGGCGGGTCCAGGGGCCGTCCGCCTTCACACAGGCTCCGTTCACGCGCAGCCAGGGGGAGTACGCGACCCTCACCGTCACCGTGCCCGCGCGGGGCATCCGCAGAACGACGTCCGCCTCCCCCGCGTCCAGCACCTCGGCGGGTGCCGAGGCCAGCGGTCGGGCGTCCGTGAACCGGTAGATCCTCCAGTGGGCGTCCTGCCAGACCGGCTCCAGCCATTCCCGGCCCGCCCGCACCAGGGCCGCCTCGCGCACGGCTGGGCCATCGGCGGTGCCGTTGTGCAGGACGACGTACCCGACCGCCCAGTGCCGCAGCCAGGCCCGGTAGCGCTCGCCGTCGAGCCGCCCCTCCGTGTCCTCGTAGAACAGCCGCCCGCGCTCCACGTCGAGCTGCCGGTTCCAGCCGCGCATCATCGCCACGTGCGGTGCGAACGCGGCGGCCTCCCGGTGGTTGCGGGCCGGTACCACCTCGACGCGGCCGCGGTCCGCGCCCAGCCGCTCCAGCTGGGCGATCACCCCGTCGGTGTGCTCGGCCCAGGCCGGTACGTCCGTGGAGATCCGCAGGTCGTCGATGGTCTTCCCGGTCAGCCAGTGCACGGACAGGGCCAGTGCCAGGGCCAGGACGACGGCAGGGCGCCGCCTGGCGGCGGCGAATCCGGTGCCGATCACGGCCGCGAGGAGCACCGTGGGGGCGAAGTGCTCGGCGAGGCGCTCCACATTGGTGCCTATCGGCGAGGGCACCAGCCAGGTCAGCACCGTACCCAGCGCGTACACGGCCGCCGCGGCCCGCACCACCCGCCAGCCCCGGGGCGCCGCCCAGCACACCGCGGCGGCGAGCAGCACCGGCATGATCATGCGGTCCGCCGCCATGGGCTGCTCGCCCTTGAGGGGGAACAGCAGGGAGGTCAGTCCGCAGACCGCGAACGGCGGCACGGCGAGCGCGGTGCCCTTCGCGTACTGCCGGTCCAGGGCGTACCCGGCACCCGCCACCACCAGGAAGAGCCCGGCCACCGGGCTCGCCAGGGTGGTGAGCAGGCCCGCCGCGGCCGCCGCGGCGACCCGGCCGCACGTCACCGGCCGACCCGCCAGTACCAGCAGGCCGGCCAGCGCGAAGACCAGGCCGAGGGCGAAGGTCGTGCGCCCGGAGGCGACGTTCGCCCAGAGGCCGAACGCGCCGAGCAGCGCGGGCCAGGGCGGGGACTTCGTCCCGGTGCGCTCCAGCAGCGCGGCCAGCAGCCAGGTGGCGGCCACCCCGGACACGACCGTCACCGTGCGCACCCCCAGCAGGGCCATCAGCGGTGGTGAGAGCACGCTGTACCCGGCCGTGTGCAGGCCGCCGTACCAGAACAGCCCGTAGGGCGCCCCGGGGTTGCGTTCGGCGAAGCCGGCCCAGGCGTACTGGGCGGCCAGATCGCCCCCGCCCGTCGCGAGGAAGGCCGCCCACACCCCGTAGAAGGGCAGGACGGCGAGGGCGAGGAGCAGGGGGCCGCGATGTCCGCGCGGCAGGCGTGGCCGTCGCGAGGCGGGCGCCGGGGCGTCGAGAGGTGCGTCGAGAGGTCCGGCTCCGGGCCGGGCCTCGGGCGACAGCAGTACGGGCAGTGCGGGCATGGGTCCGTTTCCGTGGCGAGACGGTGGTGTGGTCGGTCTCGCAGGGCTAGACGCGAGACCGGCCCCTACCGTTCAGCAACGGAGGGATCTTGCACAACAGGGTGGTACTACAACAGGCGCCCCAGGGGCCCCAGGTCCAGGTTCAGGTCCTCCGGCCGCAGCCCGTACCGCTCGCGCAGTTCGGTCATCCGCTCCTCCAGGAGCATCAGCGTCAGGCCGATCCGCTCCTCCTGCGCGTCCGTGAGGTCACCGGTCTCGACGCGGCGCAGCGCCTGCCGCTCCATCAGCTGGCGCAGCAGCTCGACGACGGTCAGGACCAGTTTCACCAGGTCGCGCTCCACGGTGTCCGGTTCCAGGTCCATGCGGTTGCTGCCGCGGTGGTCGCCGCGCTTCCGGTCCTTGCCGGGCTGCGGAGCCCCGCCGAGGTCCCGGGCCAGGTCCGGCTT
The DNA here is from genome assembly GCF_009916105.1 of Streptomyces sp. GC420. Lineage (GTDB taxonomy): Bacteria > Actinomycetota > Actinomycetes > Streptomycetales > Streptomycetaceae > Streptomyces. The sequence goes on from NZ_JAAAXQ010000404.1 coordinate 2,150, forward strand.
GCCGCCGGCGTCCAGTTCCTTGACGAGGTCCGGGGCCTCCACGAGGTCCGGGGCCTCCGGGGCCCGAACGGGCTCCGGGGCCCTGCCGGGGTCCCGCTCCGTGCGGGGGTCCAGGTGCCTGCGTCGGTTGGCGTCGCGCGGAACGGCGGTCATGACAGGACTTCCGTGAAGGGCGAGGGGACCCGAGCGTTGACGGAGCTGATCAGGGCGTTCAGGTCGATGCGCACGAGATCGACGTCGGCGATGCGCAGGGTGATGTCACCGGCGATGACGACGCCGCCGGCGAGGAGCCGGTCGAGCAGGTCGACGAGGGCGATCTCGCGCTGTTCGATCAGGGTCACGGCCTCGGCCCCTCCTCCGGGTCGTGGTGGCGCGCCTGCGTGCGCGCGTGCTGCTCGTCGGTGAAGAAGTTGGTGAAGGAGTACGGCGCCCAGGGGCCGGTGAGTTCCACCCGGACGCCGGCACTCTCCTCCCCCAGCTTCTCGACGTGCTCGACGAAGGCCTCCGACTCCGCGCGGTGCACCAGATAGGCCGCGTTGAGGACGTTGGTGCCGGTGGCGGACGACAGCCGCGGGTTCTGCGGGCGGTGCAGGAGCGCGGACTCGGCGAGCCGGGAGAGTTCACCGTGCAGATGCCGGGCGAGGGCCTCCGCCCTGTCCCGGGTGGACTCCTGGGAGCGCCGCTCGCGCAGCCGCCGCTGGAGGTAGTCGCGGCCGCCGCCGGCGGACCGCCCCGGGTGCGCGCCGGGTCCGGTTCCGGAGCCGGTCACGGCTCCCGAACCGGTTCCCGCGTCGGTCAAGGCGTCCGGCGACGCGGGAGACTCCTCCGCGTACACCTTCACACCCCACTCGACCCGGTTGTCCAGCCGGTCCAGGGCGTACAGGAAGCGGTCCCGGTCCGTCTTGAGCATCACGCGCACCCCGCTGTCGTCGCGGTAGACGGTGCCGAGCCGGAGCGGCAGCGGGCTGGTGACCGTGGTGAGCGCGGCCACCACGGCCTGGTGCCCCCGGGCCGTGGCGGCGAGCCAGTCGAGGTCCTCGAGGTGCTCGCGCAGCGGCTCCTCCGCGAAGTCGCTCTCCGGGACGGTGCTCACCACCGCCACCAGGTCGCCCTCACGGACCGTCTCCGGCGGGGCACCGAGAATGCCGCGGACGTCCGTCTGCAGCGCGCCGCCGAAGGGCCGGCACACGGCGTAGACATACCGCAGTCCACTCATTCCACTTCCTCCCTGGAGGCTTCCAGTTCGGCGATGCGCCGCTGCAGCACCTCGTTCTCCCTGGCCAGTTCCCTGCGGCGGGCCTTCGACGAGAGCGCGGGATCGTCCTCCCACCAGTCGATGCCCATCTCCTTCGCCTTGTCGACGGAGGCCACGATCAGCCGGAGCTTGATCGTCAGCAGTTCGATGTCGAGCAGGTTGATACGGATGTCCCCGGCTATGACGATCCCCTTGTCGAGAACCCTCTCCAGGATGTCCGCGAGATTGGCGCTGGAGTCATGGCCGTAGGGATCCGGCAGCCGACTGGCGCTCGTCATCGGCCGCTCCGGGCGCCGGCATGCTCACGGCGGCCGTGCGCGCGATCGCCGTCCTCGTCGGCGTACCCGGTGTCCCCGGGCTCCTCCCCGGGCTCCTCCTCGGTCTCCGCCTTGGGCTCGTCCTCGTACTCCTCGTCGTCCTCGTACTCGTACTCGCCCTCGGGCTCCTCCCCCTCCTCGTACTCGCCCTCGGGTCCTTCCTCTTCTTCTTCCTCTTCTTCCTCTCCTTCTTCTCCTTCATACTGCTCCTCACCGCGCGGCTCGGCCTCCTCCTCGCCGCCCTCCTCCTCGGCGCGGGCCTCCTCGGCGCGGGCTTCCTCCTCCTCGACGGCCTCTTCGTGGCTGCGCACCACCTCGCCGTCGCGGATCTCGCCGCGCCAGCCGTCGGAGGCCTCCCTGCGGAAGCTGATGAAGCGGGCGAAGTGCTTGAGATCCAGGCGGGTCCTGCGGCCCTGAGCACGCCAGATGTTGCCCGTCTTCTCGAAGAACCCCGAGGGGTAGTACTCGATGACGAGCAGGATCCGGGTCAGGTTCTCCCCGAGCGGGTGGAAGGAGACGACACCCTTCGTGCTGCCCTTGGCACCCTCCGAGGTCCACGAGATGTGATCGTCGGGCACCTGCTCGGTGGTGGTCGCCTTCCAGCTCCTGCTGGACCACCAGATCTTGGCCTGCCAGTCCGTGGTGGTCTCGTCGGCGGCGGAGACGCTCTTGACGCCCTTGGCGAAGGTGCTGAACTCCTGGTACTGGGTCCACTGGTCGTAGGCCTCGCGCACCGGGACACCGACATCGATGTGCTCGATGATGACTGTCGGCTTGTTGCCGCTGCCCTTCTTCTTGCCCCTGCCGCCACCGAGGCCCTTGAACGCCCCGACCACCTTGTCCTTGAGCTGTCCGGCGCCGACCTCCATGGCGCTGCGCAGCGGCCCCTTGCCCTCGGCCAGCTTCCTGCCGCCCTCCAGGGCGGTCTTGGCCAGGCCGGGGCTGCGGCCCTCGGCCACGTCGTTGAGCTTCACAGTGGCCGCGCCCAGCTTGTGTCCCGCGCCGGTCAGCAGGCGCTGTGCCTGCGCGGAGAGGTAGGCCTGGGCCTCGCTCTTCAGCCGGTCGGTGGCCGCGCTGTCCAGGCCCAGCGGGCCCTTCGATCCGGTGTCAGCCACGGTCTCCACCTCCCTCGCGTGTGTCCGGGTGCGCGGCGGTCCCGCCGGCCGCACCCGTGGGGTTCGTACTGCCGTTCACCGCCGGCGCGGTCCGGCCGGGGCGCGTGTGCTCAGTCACGATCGCCACCGCCCCTCCGGGGGCGCGGCCGTCCGGCGGCCTCGCGCGCACCGGTGCCGGCCCGCTTGACGGCCCGCTTGGCCGACGCGGTCTTCTTGGCCGGGGCCTTCTTCGCCGGAGGCTTGCCGGCCGCGGCCTTCTTCGAGGGAGCCTTCTTCGTACGAGGCCCCCCGCCACGGCCCTCTCGCTCCTCGGGTTCGCCCCGCTCCTCGCGGTCCTCGGGCTCCTCCTCGCCCCGGTCCTCTTCCTCCTCCTCGAAGTCCTCGGGCTCCTCGGGCTCCTCCGTCTCCTCGGGCTCCTGGTCCTCCTCCGAGCGGGCCTTCTTCTTGCCCGGGATGTCCGGGACCACTCCCGAGACGATGTCCTGGACCTCTTCGGTCCGGCTGTGCAGCCGGTCCGCGAGACCGTTGATCTGGCGGTTGACCAAAGCACCGGTGGCGGCCTTGCCGACCCCCTGGAGCTCCTGTCGCAGCTGGTCGCCGATCTCCTTGAACTGCGGGTTGTTCCGCAGTTGCCGGCCGACCAGTTCGCTGATGGCCTGCGGGCTCAGCTTGAGCTTCTTGCCCATGACCATCGTGCCGATACCGAAGGCCAGTTTCGCCTTCTTGGTACGTCCGAGCACATAGCCCGCGCCAACCGCGAGCCCCAGCGCCATCCGGTTCTTCATGTCAGTCGGTTCCTGTTCTCGAGCCGGTCGAGCAGCTCGTCCTCGCGGCGGTCGAACTCCTCCGCGGTGATCTCCCCCGCCTCGAGCCGCTGCTCGAGGAGGGCGAGTTCACGGCGGATCGTCGCCGGGTCGTAGTACTGCCGCTCGGCCTCGGCCAAGACCTGCTTGAGCACCCAGAGGGTGCCTCGGGCCGGGGCCACGGGCAGCAAGATCAGTTCGCCTAGCAGCCCCATGACGTCACTACTCCATTCCTGCCGCTCCTGCGGCGCCGCTCTCGGCGTGCTGGGCCGGTCCGGGCTCGACGAAGCTGTAGGGCGGCAGCGGCCCGTTGACCCGGATCTCCAGGTGTGGCCGGGCCTGGCGCAACCGCTCGACGGCGGCGAGGAAGTCCTCGGCGGCATCCCGGTCCACCAGGAAGGAGATGTTCGCCAGCCATCCGCTGCTCTCCGGACCCGGGCTCACCGCGTCGGTCTCCGGCTCCAGCGCGCCCTGCAGCTCCGCGGCGTCGACCGCCTCGCGGGCCTGGACCGCGGCCGCGACCATCTCGCCGAGCCGCAGCTTCTGTTCGTAGGTTCCGCCCCCCGCCTTGCGGTTGGCCTCCGCCAGGGCGCGGATCTGCTCGTTCTCCGCCATCACCACGTGGAGTACGGCCTCTTCGTCGTGATTGGCCTTGACGTTGTACTCGACCCTGCCGTCGAGGGCGCTGAGCCGCTCCAGGTAGTGGTCCTCGCGTTCGGTGAGCACCGCCGCCACCGCCTCGTCGTCCGGTGAGAGGCTGCCGAACCGCATGGGCAGCACGGCGCCGCCCGCTCCGGCCTCCGCCAGCACGTTCTGGTGCGCCAGGAGGTCGCGCCGCTTGGGCCTCAGGTCCTCGGGGGCGTCGCTGACCAGCGCGGCCAGTTCCCCCTGCCGCAGGATCCGCACCGGCCTGGCCGGTTCCCCGATGCCGCCCATGTCCTTGGGGAGGGAAGGGTGGGAAGCGCGTGGTATCCGGT
>NZ_JAAAXQ010000405.1 GCF_009916105.1 Streptomyces sp. GC420
CATCCCATATGCTTCTCACGTCCCCGACGCGCTGCAAAGCGCCCAGGCGGGCCATCAGCCCTCATCGTCTAGTGGCCCAGGACGCCGCCCTTTCAAGGCGGTAGCACGGGTTCGAATCCCGTTGGGGGCACGCTCAACCTGTGCGAGACTGTTCTCGCACAAAGCTTGGTCCTGTGGAGCAGTTTGGAGTGCTCGCCACCCTGTCAAGGTGGAGGCCGCGGGTTCAAATCCCGTCAGGACCGCTGGCAGCTCGCGAGAGCTGCATGGCTGGGTAGCTCAGTTGGTACGAGCGTCCGCCTGAAAAGCGGAAGGTCGCCGGTTCGACCCCGGCCCCAGCCACCTTCGCCCATCTGGGCAAACAGCCTCACCGCAGATCTTCGGTGAGGCTGTGCTCATGTCGGTACGCCAACGCGTACGCCAACAGTGAGAGCGACGCTCGTCGACACCGCGCCCCCAACGGGGAGCGCGGGTCGATCATGGTTACCGCAACGTACACAAACTGGCAGGGCAACGCCTTTTAAGGTGCTTCCCCCATGTCGCGAAGCTTCAGTCGACCTCTGCCACGAGAGCCGTCACGATGCCGAGGCGAGGGGATGATGTCGATGGGTACAACACTCTCCGGCCGCGGGGGTGGACGATCCAAGATCCGGCTCAGCGCCCCAGAAGACCAGGGTCTGCCGCTGCGGGTGAGATGACGTTCGGCATCCAGGACTTCACAAATGGATCTCAACGTATAGCCCTGATCCCGGAGCTCCCGCGCGCGAGCAAGGGCCTCTTGCTCGCGTGAATCTGGGGCGAGGCCTCCTTCAACAGCAACCCACCCGTACGGAGGCGCACCATACGCATAACCTCCCTGTTCGTACTTGCGGCGTCGCCCGTTCTTCATTAAGTCAATTCGTGGAGGAAGACGTTCCATTTCATCGTCCCACTCCAGAACCCTCCCCCGCGCAGCCCGCCACAGCTCTTCCGCCACCTGCTGCCGCTCTTCAATCCGCAGGACCACGTTAGTGTCGGCAGCAACAACCCGACCCGTGAACGGCGCGTAACAAAGCCGCGACAAGATTTCAAAATAATAGGGAGACGGAAAAAAGTCCGCCAATCGATCGGATGACAGGACGACCAATTTTACGTTCCCCTGCTCTAATGCGGACTCTGCCCGACTTAACATTCCAGGGGAGTAGGCATCGGACACCGCGATGACCTCGTGGCCGTGCCGACGAGCCCAACTACGGATTTCCTCGGCTTGCTGCTGCGCCGAGTAGGCGAAGCCCATGTAGTCGTCGATCGCTTGACTAGCAAGTGTCAACCCGATCGCCCTCAACGCGACCTCCATGATCATCTGCTGCAGTTATAGATCCGCCTGGAACCTCTTCGGCCACGCGGTTCAGAGTTGCCTTGACCGAAGCCCCCACGCTGCGTCCCGGAAAGAACCAAGCGTGGGGGCCCTGATCGACCATGTCATGGAGACTTGTCATGCCCCACCGTACGCAGCACGGTCCCTCTACGCCAGATAGCACGGTCGGGGAGCAGGCAACCACTCGATACGGAATGCCTCACTCCCTCTTGATCGTTTCCTTCGTGCTCGCAGGCACCGTGCTGGCATGCACGGGCAAGGAGACCACTGACATCCTCACCCTCTTGCTGGGCTGCGGAGGAATTGGCGCAACGGTCCTCATCACGGCCAGTGGCGGTCGGCGCCTCGTGTTGGCGGTCGCCCGCGGGCTCTTGCTAAGCCGGTGATCTCCGTCGCACACCGCTACACAGAAGAGCCGATTCCGCAGTAACCGATCCTCCTGGATCTCTCATAACGCGCTCCGGAAAAGCCCTTCCGAAATGAAACGCTCCCTCCCGAGGAGGAGGGAGCGTTTCAGCGGGCCAGACACTCTCGCGTCCGATCGTAGTCAGGAAAGCTGCTCTCCGAGCCGGTTCAGCGCCTTCCGCTGCTCGTCGAGCGAGGCATGGGCATACACCTTCATGGTCACCCCGATGTCGCTGTGCCCGGCGATCTGCCGCACCGTGTGCGGCGGCACCCCTAGGTCGAGCAGCAGCGAGACGGCGGAGTGACGAAGGTCATGGAAGCGGAGCTCCAGCCCGAGCCGCTTCCGCAGTGGGTGCCAGGACCGGCGGAGGTTGTCCGGCTCCAGCGGCGTCCCGATCCGGGACGCGAACAGGAGCCCATGCTCCCGCCATTCGATGCCGGCCGCCGCGCGCTCTTGCGCCTGCCGCTCCTGGTGCTCGCGAAGCGCCTCCACGACGATCGGCGGTAGCGGGATCGTGCGGACCGAGGAGACCGTCTTGGGCGCCACGAGCATCAGCTCCCCTTGAACCCGTTGCAGCGACCGTTCCACGATCAGGCTCTCCCGTTCGAGATTCACCGCGTCCCACCGGAGCCCCAGCAGCTCACCGCGGCGCATGCCCATGACGAGCGCGAGGACGTAGAGGGCGTACAGACGATCCGCTCGCGCTTCCCGGAGCAGTAGCCGGGCCTCGGCCACGCTGAGCCCCTTCCCTGTGCCGTACGAGGGTGTGGGGACCTGCACGAGCTGGGCGACGTTCCGCACGATCAGTTCTTCCCGTACGGCGTTCTGGAGCGCATTCCGCAGCACGGCATGGATGGACTGCACCATCCGGCGCGAGAGGACCGACCTGCAGCACTCCCCCGCCGCGCAGCACTTCGGTTCCGGCCGGGCTTTGTCGAGCCCGTGCTTGCAGCACTGACATTCGGCGGCCACTCGGGCGAGCCAACTGCGAACCTCAGCGGCCCGGAGCGTTCGGATCTTCTTCTTCCCAAGCCCGGGGATGAGGTGGACCCGGACGACGCTCTCGTATCCCTGGTAGGTCTTCGGTCGGCGGTGGACGCTCACCACTCGAGCCAGCCAGTACGTGAGGTACTGCTCCAGGTTCATGTTCGTGTCCGGCGTCGGGACGCCCTTGTTCTCCTGCGCCTGGAGTTCGGTGATCTTCTGCCGGATCTCCTCGCGGGTCTTGCCGTAGACGGAGACGCGCCTACGGATGCCGCTGGTCGTCGTCACGAACACGCGGCCGTGGTACGTGCCGTCCTTCCGGATCGTGATGCTGCCTTCGCCGTTGGCGCGCTTCGCCATCAGGCTGCCTCCTGGATCTGCTGCTGAATGAACGTGTGGAGCGCGTCGGCCGGAATCCGGCGGGAACGGCCGACGGTGAAGCTGGGGAGCTGCTTCGAGCGGATGAGGTCGTAGACCTTGCTGCGGCTGAGCCTCAGCGCCTTCATGACTTCGGGGACCTTCAGAGCCTCATGCGTTGTGGGCAGGGCGGAACTCACTGCGTCCTCCAAGGGAGTGCGGGGACCCCGGTCCCCTTCTGGGAAGTCCGCTACATCCGCTACGCCGCTACATCGCAGGTCAGCGGGTGGTTTTTTGTAGCGGACGGTTCGGATGTAGCGGCTACGGCCGTTTCGGGGGTGCGGGCCGTAGCCGCTACATCTGGGTTTGCCGCTACAGATTCAAGGGCTCTGAGCTGGGCTGTAGCGGTGTAGCGGATGTAGCGGCCCTGGGGGGAGGGCAGTAGCGGGCCCATGCGTCTTCGAGGTCGACGGCGTGGAAGCCTTTGAGGACTCCGCCGGCGGTGCGGATGTTCCGCGAGCGGATCGGCTCGTTGTCGGCGGTCATGTACTCGCTGAGCATTCGGGACAGGCGCCGGTTGTCGAGCGGCTTGCCGTCGAGGTCGGCCCACGGGGCGTCGTCGAGGGAGTTGAGCCGGTCGAGGATGGCGATGGTGGGCAGCCGGTCGATGCCGATGAGCACGTGGTCGCGCAGGTCGGTCAGCAGGCGGATGCCGAGGCTGCCCTTGTCGTTGGACTGCGAGGCTTTCACCAGGGTCAGGCAGGCTTGCCGGGCCCGGCGGGGCCAGTCGCCACCGGCGGCGTCCGCGACGGCGAGCAGTGGTTCCCACACGTCCGCCGGGCGGTCGGTGACCCCTTCGGGGACTTCGGGGAAGGCGTCGGTCACGCGTTCCTGCACGGTCTCGGCCCACTTGGCGAGCCGGTCGCGCAGGGCGTTGCCCTCCCGGACGTGGATGCGGGTGCGGAAGGGCTCGGCCTTCTCGTTCCGGGCGCGGCGGCGCATGCGGATGATGACGGAGCGGGTCAGGATCGTGTCGGGCAGGGAGCCGAGTCCTGCGACCGCGACGGCGCAGAACGAGGGGAAGCCCTGCACCTGCTGGTTGGAGCCGTCCCCGACGCACCGGTACATCACCCGGCCGCGCGTGTGACCGGCGTTGATGAACCCGCGGAGCTGCTCGTTGTCTCCCGCCTTCGGGCCGAAGACGGTGTCGATCTCGTCGAAGAGGATGGTCGGCCGTCCGCCGTCGATCCCAGAGACGGAGCGGAACAGCGCGGACGCGGACGCGTCCACGGCCGCCATGGCGCGCGGCACAAGCGTTTCGACCACTTCCAGCGCCCGTGACTTGCCCGACCCCGGTTCGGGGGAGAGGAACGCGAGCCGCGGGGTGGAGTCGAAGCAGTCGAGCAGGTGGGCGTGCGCGTCCCACAGGGTGACGGCGACGTAGGCGGCTTCCAGCGGGAAGACGTTGAAGCGGCGGTGGAAGGCTTCCACCTCGTTCAGCAGCGCGGCCCCGTCGATGGCGGCCGGGGTCGTCGTGTCGGGCTCGGTCATGCGGCGGTCCTTCCTTCCTGGTTGGTGCGGAGCGGGCAGACGGCCCGGTGATCCGCGTGCTCGGCCACGAGGGCGGCCACCCTGCGGCGGCCGACGGCGCTGCGGTCGCGTCCGCAGGCGCACTTCGAGGTGGCGGTGGGGATCGCACTGCGGCCGGGTGCGGCCACGTGCAGCCAGGCGACGGGGTGGCGTCCGTCGGCCGGGCGCGGGTCAGGGCGAACAGCAATGGGGACGCCCTGACGGGCGGCGCCCCTCGGGCGCCCAGAGCCGTGCATGGCCGGGCCGGGTTCGGCGGGGCGGGGCTGCTGGGTGGTTGTGGTGGGGCCTTCCAGGCGGGGGGAGGTTTCCGGGCTCATGCCGTCTCCCGGGTGCGGGCGGTGCGGGCGGACCAGTCCAGTGCGCTGCGGATGGTGGTGCGGCACTCGGCCGGCGGCAGTCCCGTCGACTCCCCCGCCGCCTGGAAGGCCTCCTCCACCACGTGCCGGGGGAGGTCGCCCCACGCGACGAACCGCCCCACCTTCAGCGCGGACCGGTACAACGTGCTGTTCCGCCCGCCCTCACCGGTCGCGGTGACGGTGGCGCACTCGCGTTCCAGCGCCACCGCAGCGACCCGGGACGCGTCGCGCGGCACCGCGACGACCGGCCGCACGGTGGGCGCGGTGCGCTCGGCGAGCAGGCGGGCGAGCCATCCGGGCAGCGGGGCAACCGGGGACGGGTCGGCCACCTCGTACGCCCCGGCGGCCGTGGTGCTGCCGGGGGCGACGACGTAGCCGCCCCACGCCCGGGTGTCGATCTTCGGTGCGAGCCGCCCCGCAGTGGACTTCAACCGCGCCCCGTCCGGGGCGGTGAAGTACAGGTGCTGCCCGCCGCTGGGGGTCCGCACCCGGTAGGTCGCGGGGACGGCGTGCCCGGCGCGCTCGCAGAGCGCCTTGAAGGAAGTGGCGCCGCAAGGCGTCCCCTTCTCGTCCTTCGGCTTGAGCGTGTCGAGGTCGACCACGAGCAGCCCGGCCGGGCCGGTGGCGACGGCGACGTTCCACGGCCGCAGCGCCCACGCCGCCCGGATCACGTGCGGGTCAGTGGTGGCACGCTGCTCGGGGGTGCGGTGCCCGGCCGCGCAGCGGCCGGTGCCGGGGCAGCGCTCCTCACCGTGCCCGGCGGGCCGCTTCCCGCCGGGCCGCAGCGGGATGACCGGCCAGCCGCGGGCGGCGGTGTCCAGCGCTGCGCGCAGCAGCGTGGAACGGTGGTCATAGGTCATGCTGGATGTCTCCAGTTCACTTGTTGGGTGCTGGGTGACGAGGGCGGCCCCGGTTTCATTGGCGTGAGAGGGGGACCGCCCTCGGCGTCGTTAGGCGTCGGGTTTGTCGTCCGGCAGCGTGGCGGGGTCGGGGTGGAACGCCTTGGTGTAGAGGCGGATGCGGTAGCCGTCGCGGGCGGGGCGGACGTGGATGGGGTCGCAGTCGAACGCGTCGGTCAGCGCTTGGGTGATGTCGGGTTCGTCGGCGGGGTCGCAGATGATGCGGATGTCGAACACGCGGGGTTCCTCTCGGGTCGGGGTCAGCCGTGGAAGTGGTTGCGCTTGAAGACGGCCTTGCGGATGTTGACGACGGTGCCGCCGTCGCCGTGGCCGGTGCCGAGGACTTGGGCGGCGATCCAGCCGCCGAAGATGACGGCGGCGAGGATGACGAGCTGCTGAATGAACGCGGCGAGCGCGGTGATGAACGCGGTCAGCAGGAACAGCCCGCCGCAGACGGCGGCGAACCCGATGCCTCCGAGGGCGATGTTCACGGCCGTGCGGGAGACGGCCGGCCGCTGCTCGGCCACCGGGGCCGCGGCGGGCGGCGCGGTGGGGGTGTAGCCGGTGACGGTGCGGCCGTCGGGCAGGATGACCGTCTGCACCGCGACCGGGGCCGGGACGGTGCCCGGCTGGACCGGGAC
>NZ_JAAAXQ010000406.1 GCF_009916105.1 Streptomyces sp. GC420
CTGCCCCCGTACCGACCGCTGTGCGGCCGCCCGTCCAGTCGCCGCCGTCATCCGCAGGGGTCCGGGTGCAGCGCCGCGCGAGCCCCGGGGCACCCCCGGCGCCGCGGGCCGGGAAACCGCCGCCGGCCCCACCACCTGGTAACCGGGACGGTGCGCACGCCCGGGCGGGAACCGCGTTCGACGCCAGGTCCCTGACGGACGGGCAGCTCGACGAGCTGACCCACCGACTGATCGGGCCCTTGACGCGCCTGCTGCGGACCGAACTCCGTCTCGACCGCGAGCGGATCGGCAAGCTCCGCGATCCGCGCCACTGACCCGCGCCCGGCGCGGTCCGCCACCCCGCACCACCGCTAAGCACGCACCACCGGACCACCGGACCACCGGACCACCGGACCACCGGACCACCGCACCACCCCGCACCACCGCTAAGCACGCACCACCGCACCACCGCACCACCGCTAAGCACGCAGGACCGCACCACCGTGAAGCCCCGCAAGCCTCGCAAGCCCCGCAAGCCCCGGAAGCCCCGCAAGGCCCACAGGCCCCGCACAGCGCCGCAGGACAGACCCGCACCACCGACACCCGCAGAAAGGCCGGCCCCCGATGCCCAGCGATCTCGACCCGGGCTCCACCATCTACTTCACCCTGACCATCGACGGGGAGAGCCTGGGGTACTTCAACGGGTGCGAAGGACTGTCCTCCGAGGTGGAGATCGAGCACCACCAGGAGGGCGGAAACAACGGCTTCGTGTGGCAGCTCCCGTCCCGCGTCACCTTCTCCAGCATCCGGCTGACCCGCCCCCTGACCCCCGACACCGCCAAGGTCGCCGCCTGGATCTCCTCCGTGGCCACCGGAGTGTCCCGCCCCACCGCGCAGATCGCCGCGCTCCGCGCGGACGGTTCCGAGGTGGCCCGCTGGGGGCTGATCGACGTCCTGCCGGTCCGCTGGCAGGGACCCACCCTGGACCCGGCCAACCCGAGCGTGGCCACCGAGGTCCTGGAAATCACCCACCACGGATTCACGGACTAGGGGGAGGCGCACATGGCAGGCAGAACAGGCGCATCCGGAGGATCCGGCGGGTCCGGCGGAAGGGGCGGTGCCAAGGGCGGTGCGGGCAAGAGCCTGGTACGCGCGACTCTCGCCATCCACGAGCCGCCGGTCGGCTACAGCACCACACCGGGCGGGCTGATCAAGAACTTCTCCTTCGACTTCAACCCTTCCCAGCTGGCGCTGAGCCGCCGCGCGCAATGGAAGACCACCCCGACCGCCGCCGTGCGCGACGGGTCGCTCCCGGAGTTCATGGGGCCCGAGCCCCGCGAGCTGACCGTGGAGATCTTCCTCGACTCCTCGGACGACCCGGGCGGGAACACGGTGCTGAAGAAGGTCGAGGCCCTCTTCTCGTGCTGCGAGGTGACGGCCAAGAGCATCGCGGCCAAGCAGCCCTCCACCCCGTGGGTGGTCTTTCAGTGGGGGTCGTTCTCCACGGCCCGCTTCACGGCGTACGTGAGCTCCGTGGACGCCACCTACACCCTGTTCGGCACCACCGGCGTGCCGATCAGGGCGACCTGCCGGGTGCACCTGCACGAGATCCCCAGCAAGACCAAGGGGCAGAACCCGACGTCGGGCGCGCTGACCGCGCGGCGCGTGCACCGGGTCGTCGCGGGCGACTCGCTGCAGTCGCTCGCCTGGCGGGAGTACGGGGACGCGTCGGCCTGGCGGGCCATCGCCGAGGCCAACGGCATCGACGACCCCTCGCGCCTGCCGAACGGCGCGGAACTGGTGCTTCCGGCCGCCGAGGAGGTGAACCGCTGATGGTGCAGGTGGCCTTCTCCAGCGTCATCCACGTCACCCTGGGCGGCGCTCCGCTGCCCGCCGAGATCGCTCCGCTGCTCGTCGGCGGCTGGGTGGACCTGGGGGCCGGGGTGCCCGGCGCGTTCCGGCTCACCTTCCGCGACCCGCGACGCAAGGTCCTCGGCCTGCTGGGCGTCAGGATCGGCACCCCCGTGGTCCTGGCACCCGTCGCGGACGGCCAGGGCGCCGGGTCCCCGCTGCTGACCGGCGAGGTCACCGGCATGGAGACCGACTACGACGGCACCGGCACGTTCACCGTCGTACGCGGCTACGACCCGGGGCACCGGATGATGCGGCAGCGCCGGGTGGCGGCGTACCGCAACCAGACCGCCTCCGACATCGCCCGCAAGCTCGCGGCCATGGACGGCATCCCGATCGGCAGTGTCCAGGCCACGAAGACGGTGTACGAGTTCGTCAGCCAGGCCAACGTCACCGACTGGGACTTCCTGTCGCGGCTCGCCGACGAGAACGAGATGGTCATGTCCCTGGACTCCCTGGGGAAGTTCCAGTTCGTCAAGCCGGACCCCGCCTCCGGGGCGCCCCCGACGAGCACCCCCGGCGACAGGAGCCCGTTCGTCCTCCAGGCCGGGACCGACGTCCTGCGCTGCCGCGCCGCCGTCACCTCCGCCGACCAGGTCGGACAGGTCGAGTCGCGCGGCTGGGACGTCACCACCAAGAAGGCGCTCACCGCCGTGACGCCGGTGAGCACCAACCCGGGCATCAGCATCGGCGCCACGCCCGGGGAGGCCGCCAGGGCGTTCAAGGCCGCCAAACTCGTCGAGACCGACACCCCCTACGACCGTCAGTCGGAGGTCAGGCACGCCGCCGACGCCCTGAACGACGACGTCACCTCCTCCTTCGCGGAACTGGAGGTCACGGTGCGCGGCAACCCCAGACTGCGCCCCGGCGTCCCGGTCACGCTCACCGACGTGGGTGTGCCCTTCGAGGGCAAGTACACCGTCACGTCCGTACGTCACGTCTTCGGCGACGGGCGCCACTACGAGACCTGGGTGACCGTCAGCGGCCGCCAGTGGCGCTCCCTGTTCGGCCTCACCTCGGGCGGTGCCGCCACCGTCGCGCCCCGGCTGCCCAGCGTCGCCAACGCCCTGGTCACCGACGTCCAGGACCCGCTGAAGCAGGGCCGCGTGAAGCTCCAGTTCCCCTGGCTCGACGACGCGTACGTCAGCGACTGGACCCGGACCGTGCAACTCGGCGGAAAGGCCGGCGGCGGCATCTTCCCGCTGGACGTGGGCGACGAGGTGCTGGTCGCCTTCGACCGCGGCGCCCTGGACCACCCGTACGTCGTCGGCGGGCTCTACAACGGCCGGGACAGGCCGACGCCGGTGAACGACGTGCCGCTGCACGGCGGGCTGCGGGGGCAGGCGAGCCGGCACACCCTGTCCGACCGGCAGGGCAACCGCGTGGACCTGCTCAGCCAGAACACCGGCGCCCGCAAGCAGGGCGTGCGCCTGGCCACCGGCAACGACCGGCTGACCATCAACCTCGACCGGACCAAGACGGAGATCACCGTGGACAGCAAGGGTTCCGTCACCATCCGGGGCAGCCGCTCCGTGTCCGTCGAGGCGGGCACCGACCTGACGCTCTCGGCCGGCAAGTCCCTCACCCTCAAGAGCGGCGGGCTCATGAACATCCAGGCACGCTCCATGCTCAACGTCCGCTCGCTGACCGGCATGGTGTCCGTCGGGGCGCTCGGGCCCGCCGGCAGCGTGCAGGTCAACGCGACCGGGCCGGGCGGCATCGGCCTCCAGGCGCCCACCGTCCGCCTGATGGGCCTGGTCACCGCCAACGGAAAGCCGGTGATCTGATGGCCGAGCAGTTCGTCGGCTCCGGCTGGGCCTTCCCCCTGCGCATCGGGCCCACCGGCGGCATCGCCCTGGTCAGCGGGGAACGCGAGATCGAGGAGGCGATCCGGCTGGTGCTGGCCACCGCGCCCGGCGAGCGACCCATGCGCCCCGAGTTCGGCTGCGCCATCCACGACCTGGTCTTCGCGCCGGTCAACGAGGCCACCGCGGGCCGGATCCAGTACGAGGTGTACACGGCCCTGGACCGCTGGGAGCCGCGCATCGAGGTCACCGACGTCGAGGTGACCGCCGGCGCCGAGCAGGGCGTCCTCTTCATCGACGTGCGCTACGCGATCCGCGGCACCAACAACCCGCGCAGCCTGGTGTTCCCCTTCTACGTCATTCCGTCCCACGACTCCGACGACTCCCACGACTCCCACGACTCCCCCGACAAGCCGGAGCCCGGGCCCGCGGCCGGCGGCGGGCCGGCCGGTGAAAGCGACTTCTGATGGCACTGCCCTCCCCGAACCTCGACGACCGCCGTTTCCAGCAGTTCGTCGACGACGCCAAGCGCTACATCCAGCAGCGCGCACCGGAATGGACCGACCACAACGTGTCGGACCCGGGCGTCACCCTCGTGGAAACGGTCGCCCACATGGCCGACCAGATCGTCTACCGGCTCAACCGGGTGCCGGAGAAGAACCACCTGGCCTTCCTCGACCTCGTCGGCATCAGCCTCTTCCCGCCCTCCGCCGCCCGCACCGATGTCACGTTCTGGCTGTCCGCGCCGCAGGACGAGTCCGTGGTCCTGCCCGTCGGCACCGAGGTCGCCACCACGCGCACCGAGAGCGAGGAGGCCGTCGTCTTCGCCACCGAGCGCAGGCTGACCGTGGTCCCCTGCGAGCTGCGCCACGTCGCCGTGCAGAACAGCGGCGACCCCGTCGCGGACCGGACCGCCGACCTCGCCGAGGGCAAGGACGTGCTCTGCTTCACGGAGGCCCCCCGCCCCGGTGACTGCATGCTGCTCGGCCTCAGCGCCGCGGTACCGCACTGCGCGGTGGCGCTGGGGCTCGACAGCCGTGTCGACGGTGTCGGCGTCGACCCGCGGCAGCCGCCCCTGGAGTGGGAGGCGTGGACCGAGGACGGCTGGGCGGCCTGCGAGGTCGACCGGGACGGCACCGGCGGCCTGAACCGCCCCGGCGAGGCCGTGCTGCACGTCCCCGGCGGGCACACCCTGTCCCGTTCCGGCGGCCACGAGGCCGGCTGGCTGCGCTGCCGGGTCACCGAGCCGCTGCCCGGCCAGCCGTTCTACACCACCTCGCCGACCGTGCGGTCCGCCGAGGCGTTCACCATCGGCGGCACCACCCCGGCGGTGCATGCCGAGACCGTCTACGACGAGGCCCTCGGCGAGTCGAACGGCCTGCCGGGGCAGCGGCTCCGGCTGGCCAACGCGCCCGTCGTCGGGGACGACCCGCCGGTGCTCCTGCAGACCGCGGGGCACGACGGCTGGACCGACTGGGACGTCGTCCCGCACTTCGCCGCGTCGGGACCCGGCGACCGGCACATCACCCTCGACGCCGCCACGGGTGAGATCGCCTTCGGACCCGCCGTCCGCGAACCCGACGGCACGCTGCGGCAGTACGGCGCGGTGCCGCCCAAGGGCGCCGTCGTCCGCGCCCGCCGCTACCGCACCGGCGGGGGCCGGGCCGGCAACGTCGCCCGCGGCGCCGTGCGGGTGCTGCGCAACTCCGTCCCGTACGTCGCCGAGGTCGTCAACCGGGAGGCCGCCAGGGGCGGCGTCGACGGCGAGACCGTCGAGGAGGCGAAGGCGCGGGCGCCCATCACCCTGCGCGCCCAGGAACGCGCCGTCACCCTGCGGGACTACGAGGAACTCGCCCGCCGTGCCGCCCCCGAGACCGCCCGCATCACCTGCCTGGAGGGTGAGGAGAGCGAGCACGGCGCCTACGCCGTACGCGTCCTCGTCGTACCGCAGGCCGTTCCCGACCCCGGCGGGCGGCTGCGCTTCGAGCAACTCGTCCCGGGCAAGGCACTGCTGGAGCGCATCACCCGCCACCTGGACGAGCGGCGGCTGATCGGCACCCGGCTGGCCGTCGGCCCGCCCTTCTACCAGGGCGTCACCGTCGTCGCCACCGTGCACGCCTTCCGCGGCGTCGACACCGACCGGGTGCGGCGGCAGGCGCACGACGCGCTGTACCGGCACCTCGACCCGCTGACCGGCGGCGCCGACGGCAAGGGCTGGCCCTTCGGCCGCCCGGTGCAGGCCGGCGAGGTCTTCGCCGTACTGCAACGGGTGCCCGGCGTCGAACTCGTCGACGAGGTGCAGCTGCACGCGGCCGACCCGCTGACCGGCAAGCGGGGCGAGGCGACCGGCCGTATCGACCTCGCCCCGCCCGCCCTGGTGTTCTCCTTCGACCACCGGGTCCGCGTGATCGGGGACGGCGCGTGAGGGGCTCGATCGACGGACTGGAGTCCTCAGCGCCGATCGGCATGATGCTGCCCGCTGTCTTCGCGGACGACGACCTGGCACAGCGCTTCGTGGCGGGACTCGACGAGGTCATCGCGCCGGTCCTGTGCGTTCTGGACTGCCTGGAGGCGTACTTCGACCCGGCGCTCGCCCCGCTGGACTTCACCCGGTGGCTGGGCGGATGGGTCGGCGCCGAGACCGACGGCACCGAACCGGAGGAGCGGCTGCGGGCCGCGGTGGCCGCGGCCGCCCGCCTGCACCGGGTGCGCGGTACCCGCCGCGGCCTGTCGGAAGCGGTACGGCTGGCCTTCGGCGTGGAGCCGGAGATCACCGAGAGCGGTGGCGCCGACTGGTCGGCCAGACCCCTCGGCGAGTTCCCCGGCGAACGCGTACCGCGGCTGCACGTCGTGGTGCGGCTGCCCGGCCCCACCC
>NZ_JAAAXQ010000407.1 GCF_009916105.1 Streptomyces sp. GC420
TCCCGGTGCCGGGCAGGCCCCCCTTTCCCGTCCACCGCCCCGTGGCTGAGGCCCGCCGGACGGCCCGGATCAGCGGCTGCGGCGCGCCGAACCCCGGGGAATGACACATTCTGGTGGAGAGCACGTGTGTGCGTCCGTACGGGAGGACGCTGGATGGGTGACGCAGCCGCTGGGCCGGGCGGGACACGGCGGTCCGGCGCGAGCGAGGGCGGGGACGAACGCCGGTCCCGGCTCGAGGTCGCCCTGGCACCGGCTCTGATCGACGCCGTCCGCACGGCCGGTGGCTACGGCGGCATGGTCTACCTGCGCTCCCGGGACCGGCGCTCACTGGTGCTCGCCATGATCGCCGGGGTGCCCCGCGCCCTGATGCGGACCTGGTGGCGGGTGCCGGTCGGTGGCCCGCTCCCCGTCCCCGAGGCGTACCGCACCGAGCGCGGGCTGCGGCTCGCCGACGAGGGCGAGATCATGCGCAGGTTCCCGCAGCTGGCCGCCGGGCTGCCGTACCCGTTCGCCTCCGCCTACGAACCGGTCACGGTCCGCGGTGAAGTGGTGGGCGTCCTCGTCGTCCTGCGCTCGGTGGCCCGCGGCGCTCTCGCCGGCGCGGAGGAGAGCGCCCTGCTCGCCGCCGCCGAGGAGACGGGCGCCCGCCTCGCCGCGCTCCCGGCCTCCGAGCCCGTGGAGTACGACGCCGACCCGATCGGCGTACGGATCCCGACCCCCGCCGCCCCGGGCGTCCGGGTCGGCCTCTTCGACTGGGACCTGGCCACCGGGTCGTGCTCGGCCGACGACGAGGCGCTGGCCGTCCTCGGGATCGATCCCGGGTCCTTCGGGGGCACCATCGAGGACATCGAGGCCCGGGTGAGCCCGGACGACCTGCACGAACTGCGGGCCTGCCGGCGGGACGCCGTCGTGCACGGCCGGGTCCGCGCCCGCCGCTTCCGCGTCCGCAGACGGCGCGCCGGCGACCGCAGGCCGCGCCACTGGCCCGTCGAGCTGTGGGGCCACACGGTGGTGCCGGAGGAGGACGGTACGCCGGCGGGAGAGGACGGTACGCCGGGCGGCCGCGCCCCGCGTCGCCTCGTGGGGGCGGTCGTCGACGCCGCCTCCGGCAACAACGCCGCCGAGGCGGCAGAGCGTCTCCCCGACGGCATCTTCTCCCTCGACCAGGACGGCCGGCTCACCTACGCCAACCGCCGCTGCGAGGAACTGCTCGGTCACGGGCGCGAGGAACTGCTCGGCCGCTACCCCTGGGAGGTGATCGACTGGCTCTTCGACCCCGCGTACGAGGACCGCTACCGGGCGGCGATGCTGTCCCAGGAGCGGGTCTCGTTCCTCGTGCGCCGCCCCTCGGGCGAGTGGCTCGGTTTCGTCCTCTATCCCGATGTCCACGGGCTCACCGGGCGCGTCTTCCCGACCGGCCCGCCCGACGAGCACGACGGGCACGGGGCCGGGGGCACGGCGGCACGGTCGGCCTTCCTCATCCCCCCCCGAGCAGGTCGCCGGGGCCCGCGCGGGGGCGCTCTACCACGTGGTGCAGATGGCGAGCGTGCTCACCGAGGCGGTGACCGTCCAGCAGGTCTGCCGGGCCGTCTCCGAACAGCTGCTGCCCGCCTTCGGCGCCCAGGAGCTGGCCCTCTACGCCGTCAGCGAGCGCCGTATGCACCTGCTGTGGGAGTCGGGCTACCCGAAGGACTTCCTCACTCCCTTCGAAGGCGTGAGCCTGGACACCCACCTGCCCGGTGTCGAGGCGCTGACCTCGGCGCACCCGCTGTTCTTCGAGTCGCGCCAGGGTCTGGCCTCGGCCTATCCGGGGATCAAGATGGACCCCATGAACGCCTGGTCGTTCCTGCCGCTGATCGCCTCGGGCCACCCCGTCGGCTCCTGCATCCTCGGCTACGACTCGCCCCACCACTTCACGTCCGAGGAACGCTCCGCGCTCACCGCCCTGAGCGGCCTGGTGGCGCAGGCCCTGGAACGGGCGCGGCTCTACGACGCCGAGTTCGCCGTCGCCCGCGGTCTGCAGGACGCCCTCCTGCCGCACCGGCTGCCGCCCGTCGAGGGGCTGCGCACGACGGGCCGCTATCTTCCCGGCACCCAGGGCATGGACATCGGCGGCGACTGGTACGACGTGATCAGGACCGGCCGCGGAGTCGCCCTCGTGATCGGGGACGTCGAGGGCCACAGTGTCGCGGCGGCCGCCGTGATGGGGCAGCTGCGCAGTGCCGTCCACGCCTTCGCGGCCAGTGAGAGCCCGCCCGACGAGGTCGTCTCCCGCACCAACCGGCTCTTCGCCGAACTCGACGTCAGCGCCTTCGCGACCTGCTGCTACATCGAGCTCGATCCCTTCACCGGCACGGCCCTCGCGGTTCGCGCCGGTCACCCGCCACCGGTACTGCGGCACCCGGACGGCCGGACGGAGGTGCTGGACCTGCCGGGCGGCGTCATGCTGGGCGTCAAGCCCGACGCCCGCTACCCGGTGACGGCACTGAAGATCGCGCCCGGCAGTGTGCTGGCGCTGTACACGGACGGGCTCGTCGAGCGGCCGGGCAGCGACATCGAGGAGGGCATCGAGGCCGTACGGGCGTGTGTGGCGCGCAACCGTCCCGAGTGCCTGGAACTCCTCGCCGACGAACTGATGCAGACGGCCCGCCGCACCGCCGACCGGCCCGACGACGTGGCACTGCTGCTCACGGCGTACGGCTGACCGGCGTGGCGCTTCCGTTCAGACCCGCGACCGCCGCGCGGCGATGCCGGCGCACGCCTGCGGCCGCTCGTCCCGTGCCGGCGGACGCGGCCGCGCGCCGCCTCCCCGGGAGCGGGGGCGGCGGCGCGCGGTGCCGGCCGGTGAACCGGCACGGGGACCCGGGTCAGGCTGCCCCGGTGGTCTCGGCGGCCTTGATCGCGGAGATGTCGAAGTTCAGCCTGACCTTGTCGCTGAGCACCACACCACCGGTCTCCAGCGCGGCGTTCCAGGTCAGGCCCCAGTCCGAGCGCAGGATCTCGGCGCTGCCCTCGAAGCCGACCCGCTGGTTGCCGTACGGGTCGATGGCGGAGCCGTTGAACTCCAGGTCGATGGAGAGCGGGCGGGTGACGTCCTTGATGGTCAGGTCGCCGCTGATGCGGTACTTGTCGCCGCCCAGCGTCTCCGCGGACGTGGAGCGGAACGTCATGAGTGGGTACTTGTCGGCCTCGAAGAAGTCGCCGCTGCGCAGGTGCGCGTCACGGTCGGCGACACCGGTGTCGATGCTGGCGATCTTCACATCGATCGACGCGGTCGACCTGGACGGGTCGGAGCCGTCGAGGTCCAGGGTGCCCTCGAACTCGCCGAAGGCGCCGCGCACATTGGTGACCATGGCGTGCCGCACGGTGAAGCCGATGCTGGTGTGCGTCGGGTCGAGGGTGTACTGGCCGGTCAGCGCCGCCAGGGCCGGGTCGACCTCGGCGGTGGTGGCGGCTTCGTCGGTGCGGTTGCGGGAGAACAGAGCCATGGCTCCTCCTTGGTAGGAAGTTTTAACCTTCAACAACATGGACCATAACGCCATCTCGTTCAAAGTTCAACCACATCGGGGGGTGACATCAGGACAACCCCGCAGAGGTGCTGTTTCGGGACGGGCGGCGGAAGGGGAAAGCCCGCACATGACGCCGCTGCCCCGCCGTTCCCTGCTCGCGCTGGCCGCCGCCGGAGCGCTGGGCACCGCCCGGCCCGTGCGCACCGCGCCGACCGTCCGCGCAGCCGCCGCCAGGGCCGCCGGCGGGGAGGACGAGTACGACACCCTGCGGCGACGCTGGCTCGCCCTGCGCCTGGGGGAGGGTTACGACCCGGGAGTCGAGCCGTACGCCGCGCGGCTGAAAGAGACCGGTGAGCTCGCCCGGGGCTTCCGCGCCACGATGGACCCCGGCCCCGGGTGGCTGTGGCCCGGCCACCCCTTCGACCCGCCGGCCGGGATCACCCGGAGCTACAGCCGGTTGTGGACCATGACCCAGGCCCATGTGCAGCAGGGCACCGGCCTCACCGGCGACCCCGGACTGCTCGCCGCCGTCCTGCGCGGGCTCGACCACGTCGGCGCCACCGCCTACCACGACTCGGCCACCCCGTACGGCAACTGGTGGGAGTGGCGAATCGGCAGTCCCCGCCTGCTCATGGACATCGTCGCGGCCCTGTACGGGGAGCTGACCGCGGACCGGCGCGAGCGGGCCTTCGCCGCCGTCGACCACTTCGTGCCCGACACGGCGCTGGGCGAGTACTCCGGCACGTCCACCGGCGCCAACCGTGTCGACCTGTGCCGGTCCGTCGCCCTGCGCGGGATCCTCGGCCGGGCCCCCGCCCGGATCGCCCTCGCCCGGGACGCGCTCTCGCCCGTCTTCCCCCACGTCACCGAGGGGGACGGCCTCTACGCCGACGGGTCCTTCGTGCAGCACACCCGGGTCGCCTACACGGGTACGTACGGACAGGTCCTCCTCGAAGGGCTCGGCGGCCTCTTCGCCCTGCTCACCGGCTCCACCTGGGCCGTCACCGACCCCGGCCGGCGGACCGTTCTCGACAGCGTCGAGCACGCGTTCGCCCCGCTGGTCCACGACGGCCTGATGATGGACAGCGTCAACGGGCGCGCCCTCAGCCGCGGCCTCCTGACGTCCGACGACCGGCGGATCATGCGCAGCGACCACTTCCACGGGCAGGCCGTCATCGCCGCGATCACCCTGCTCGCGGACGCCGCCTCCGCGGCCGAACGGGAGCGCTGGCACGGCATGGTCAAGGGCTGGATCGAGCGGGACACCGTCACCCCCGTCCTCACCGCGCGCCAGTTCGGCACCGGCGACCTCTCCCGGCTGCACGCCGTCGCCGCGAGCGAGGTCCCCGCACGCCCCGAGCCCGCCGGTCACAGGCTGTTCGCCGCCATGGACCGGGCCGTGCACCGGCGCCCGGACTGGGTGGCCTGCATCGCCATGGCCTCCGACCGCATCGCCTACTACGAGTGCGGCAATGGCGAGAACCCGCGCGGCTGGCACACCGGGGCCGGAATGCTCACCTGGTGGGCGCCGGGCCACGGGGACCAGTACACCGACTGGTTCTGGCCCACCGTCGACTGGTACCGGCTGCCCGGCACCACGGTGTCCACCAGGCGCCTTCCGGACCGGGCGGGAGGCGAATGGGGCGAGCCGAGACCGGACGTGCGCTGGGTCGGCGGGACCACCGACGGGGAGTACGCCGCCGTCGGGCAGCACCTCAGAGGACTCGGTTCCACCCTGGAGGCCCGCAAGTCCTGGTTCTGCGCCGACGACGCCGTGATCTGCCTCGGCGCGGGCATCACCGCCCGCGACGGCGTGCCGGTCGAGACCGTCGTCGACAACCGCTGTCTGGGCGGGCCCACCGCCCCCGCGCGCGCCCCGGTCCTCACCACCGGCCGGCACTGGGCCCACCTGGAGGGCCACGGCGGCTGGATCCTGGCCGACGGGTCACGCCTGCGCACCCTGCGCGAGGACCGCACCGGCTCCTGGGCCGGCATCAACAGCGACGGATCGCCCGAACCCCGCACCCGCCGCTGGCAGACCCTGTGGATCGACCACGGCACCGACCCGTCCGAGGCCTCCTACGCGTACGTCCTGATGCCCGGGGCCTCCCGGCGTGCCGTGGCCGCCCGCGCCGCCGGCCGGCCCTGGCTGCGGATCCTCGCCAACACCCGCGACCGCCAGGCCGTCGCGGTCGACCGGCTCGGGCTGACCTGCGCGAACTTCTGGGCGGCCGGCGCGGCCGGCGGCGTGGGCGGGCTCGCAGCGGACTCGCCGGCGAGCGTCCTCGTAAGGAGGACCGGGCGCACGGCCCGCGTCCGGGTGGCACAGCCGACCCGGACCGGAGAGCCGCTGGAGATCGTCTGGCGCCACCCGGTGCGTGAGGTCGTGGAGGCCGGCGCTAACGTCGAGGTAGTCGCCACCGGACCGTCGCTGCGGCTGCGCGTCACTCCGGGGGAGGCATGCGACACGCACGGGTGTGAAGTCGCCCTCGGGTGAACGGGCCCGGAACGTTTTATGGGGAGCCAACAAATACTTGGGCCTCCTAGCTGTTGATTCCGGGTGATAGGCGTGCGGTTCTGTCCAGCCCCGCCAGGAAAGCGGGTCCGAGACTGTGCGGAGTCGACGGCGTAATTCCTTGGTCGCTTTCGTAAGGTCGCTACATGACCGTTGTGGAGGAGAAGCCCGGGGAGACCGGTGAGGCCGTCGAGGCGGAGATCGCCGATGCCCGTGGGCGGGTGGCCGAGCTGCACGCCCTGCGCGAGCAGGCGGTGCGCGGACCGAGCGAGAAGGCCACCGCGGCGCAGCATGCCAAGGGGAAGCTGACGGCGCGCGAGCGGATCGGGCTGCTGCTGGACGAGGGCTCCTTCCGGGAGGTCGAGCAGCTGCGCCGGCACCGGGCGACCGGGTTCGGCCTGGAGGCGAAGAAGCCGTACACGGACGGTGTGATCACCGGCTGGGGCACGGTGGAGGGCCGTACGGTCTTCGTGTACGCGCACGACTTCCGG
>NZ_JAAAXQ010000408.1 GCF_009916105.1 Streptomyces sp. GC420
GATAGCCGTAAGCCGGCCGGGTGGGCGGGGGCGGCGGCACCGGCGGATAGCCGTATGCGGGCTGCCGCGCCGGCTCCGTCGCGGGTGACTGGGGCGCCTGCCCGGTCTGCTGCGCCTGAGAGGTCTGCGGCTGGGGCGTCTGGGGTCCGGGCGCCGTGGTCTGCGATGTCGCCTCGCTCTCGTCCACCGAGATGCCGAAGTCGGTGGCCAGCCCCTCCAGGCCGTTCGAGTAGCCCTCGCCCAGCGCCCGGAACTTCCAGCTTTCGCCGCGCCGGTAGAGCTCACCGCAGATCAGCGCGGTCTCGGTGCCCGTCTCCGGCTTGACGTCGAAGTACGCGATCGGCTCGTCGCCGCTCCCGGCGGCGTCGTACAGCAGGATCCGCAGGCCGCTGACCTGCTCGAAGGGGGTGTCCTCGGCCGAAGCGACGATCAGCACCCGGCCCACCGAGGGGTCCAGGCCCGCGAGGTCGGTCTGCACCGCGTCGGTGAGGCCGTCGGGGGTCCGCTTCTTGCCGAGCCGCCACACCAGTCCGGAGGGATGGCGGGGCTGGTTGTAGAAGACGAAGTCCTCGTCGGAGCGCACCCGGTCGTCGGGGCCGAGCAGCAGCGCCGAGACGTCCACCTCGGGAACGCCGGGCCTCGGCAGCCAGCGCAGCACCGCCCGTACGGAGGCGGCGTCCAGCGGGACGTTCGAGCCCTTCAGCATCGCGTGCGTCATGCCGGTCATCCTGCCTTCCCCGGGCGCCCGCGGACAACGTGGGGTACGCACGCATGGGCAATCCCGTGTGTCCGTGACATGGTGAAGACGTGGTGGGGTAACGAGAACTTCACGTACCAGGGGAACTCTCGGATGAGAGCCGTACGTACGATTATCGGCCACTCGGTCTCGTATTGAGACAGCTGCCATACCGGCCCGACACAGCACACGGGGGATTAAATGCGTCATTTCGGGCACATATCGCCAGAAGTAAGAAGGGGACTTTTCTATCAGGAGCCGTGCGAGTTCACCGCCGACTGCCCCGCGCGCACCCTCGCCGCGGCCCTCGGTGCCACGCTCTACAGCCCGGCCACCCGGCCCCGTCTCGCCGACGACATCCTCAAGCAGGTCTCGCGCGGTGTCGTCTCCATGGTGCTGTGCCTGGAGGACTCCATCGACGACGCCGAGGTCGCCGACGGTGAGGAGAACCTCGTTCGTCAGTTCGCCGACCTCGACGCGCGGGGCGCCGACGTCCCGCTGATCTTCGTTCGCGTCCGCACGCCCGAGCAGATACCGGACCTCGTCCGCAGGTTCGGCCCGGCAGTCCGGCTGCTGTCCGGGTTCGTCATGCCGAAGTTCACCGAGGAGCGAGGCACACCCTTCCTCGAGGCGCTCAGCGATGCCGAGGCGGCCGCCGGCCGGCGGCTCTTCGCCATGCCGGTGCTGGAGTCGCCCGAACTGCTGCACCTGGAGAGCAGGACCGAGACGCTGGCCGGCATCGCCCGGGTCGTCGACAAGTACCGCGAGAGGGTGCTCGCCCTGCGTCTGGGCGTCACCGACTTCTGCTCGTCGTACGGGCTGCGCCGAGCGCCCGACATGACCGCGTACGACGTGCAGATCGTGGCCTCCGTCATCGCCGACGTCGTCAACGTGCTCGGACGTGCCGACGGCACCGGCTTCACGATCACCGGGCCGGTCTGGGAGTACTTCCGCGTTCAGGAGCGGATGTTCAAACCGCTGCTGAGGCACAGCCCCTTCAGCGGGGTCGCCGAGGAACTGCGTGCCGCGCTCATCGAGCACGACATGGACGGGCTGCTGCGCGAGATCGAGCTCGACCGGGCCAACGGGCTGCTCGGCAAGACCTGCATCCACCCCTCTCACGTCCAGCCCGTGCACGCGCTGTCCGTCGTCAGCCACGAGGAGTTCAGCGACGCGCAGGACATCCTGCGGCCGGAGCGCAACGGCGGCGGAGTGCTGCGCTCCGCCTACACGAACAAGATGAACGAGGTGAAGCCGCACCGCGCGTGGGCGGAGCGGACCCTGCTGCGCGCCGAGGCCTTCGGCGTGGCGCGCGAGGACGTCAGCTTCGTGGATCTGCTGGCCGCCGGTCTCCCGGCGTGAGCGCCACCCATGAAGAGGGCCACGGGGGCGGCGAGACCGGCGGGCGCGGCAGCGCCGGCGCGGGCTGCGCCCGGGGCGAGACCGAAACCGCGGGGGCGCCGCATGCGTCCGGTGTGATGGGCACCCGTGATGTGAGAGAAAGAGGTATGTGCGTGGTCTGGTCGGGAACGTGGGTCGCCGATCGGCTCGGCGTCGGGCTCGAGGGCGACGAGCGGCTGGGCGACCTGCTGGGACTGGCCCTGCGGCGCAATCCCAAGCGCGCGCACCTGCTGGTGTCGAACGTGCTGGGCAAGCATGTCCCGCAGAAACCTTCCGTCGTGTACGGGCACGGCTACGGCCTCGGCGTCCGGGTACGGGAACTCATCGGCCCCGAGGCCACCGCCCGCGCCGTGGTCCTCGGGTACGCCGAGACCGCGACCGGCCTCGGCCACTGCGTGGCCGACGGCGTCTCCCACGCCCCCTACCTGCACTCCACCCGCCGCCCGGTCGCGGGTGTCGTCCGCGCCGGAGGCTTCGAGGAGTCCCACTCCCACGCCACCTCCCACCTGCTGCTCCCGGAGGACGCCTCCCTGCTGTCCGGCGACGGCCCGCTGGTCCTCGTCGACGACGAGTTCTCCACCGGCAACACCGTCCTCAACACCGTCCGGGCACTCCACGGGCGCTACCCCCGCTCCCACTACGTGATCGTCGCCCTGGTCGACATGCGCTCCCCGGCCGACCGGGCCCGCCTCGACGAGTTCGCCGCTGACCTGGGCGCCCGGATCGACCTCGTCGCCCTGGCCTCGGGAACGGTCCGCCTCCCCCAGGGGGTGCTGGAACGGGGACAGGAACTGGTCGCGGCCTTCGAGTCCGGCGACGACGCGCCGAGGGCGGCCGCCGCCGGCCCGGAACCGGCCCGGGACGTCGTACGCGTGGAACTGGACTGGCCGGAAGGCGTCCCGGACGGCGGGCGGCACGGGTTCACGCCCGAACACCGGGCACGGCTGGACGCGGCCCTGCCGGACATGGCGGCCCGCGTCGCGAAGGCCCTGGCCGCCGGGGCCGCCCCGACCGGAGGAACACACCCCCGCGTCCTCGTGCTCGGTTTCGAGGAGCTGATGTACGCACCGCTCAGGCTGGCGGCCGCCCTCGACGAAGGCACGGAAGCCGACGCGTACTTCTCCACCACCACCCGCTCGCCCGTCCTGGCCGTGGACGACCCGGGCTACGCGATACGCAGCCGCTTGGTGTTCCCCGCGCACGACGCGCCCGCCGACGGCGCCGGGGAGCGGTACGCCTACAACGTCGCGGGCGCCGGCTTCGACGCGGTGGTCGCCGTCGTGGACTCCGTCGCGGACACACCGGAACTCCATGCCCCCGACGGGCTGCTGGCCCGTCTGGCCGCGCACACCCCCAGGGTGCTGCTCGCCGTCGTCCCGTCCTACGTCCCGTCCGGCGTCCAGTCCTGCGCCCCGGAATCCGCCACCGCCACCGCGCCGGCCCTTGCTCATGCTCCAATCGAAAGGTCCTCGATGCTGCCCGAGCCCCTCCGTGGCCCAGCCTTCTCCTCGTACGCCCCGGAGGAGGTCGGCTGGCTGCTCCAGGACCTGGCCGGAGTGGAGCTCGAGGCGCCCACCGAGGAGCGCGAGGAGGCCATCCAGGCGGGCGGCGCGCACTACGCGGAGTCGCTGCCGGTCGAGTACCAGCCGACCCCGCAGTACCAGGAACTGTTCCGCAGCGCCCTCGAAGCCTCAGCGGCCCGTATCGCGCACGCCGTCGGCGTCGTCACCGAGACGGTGCTGGCCGAGCGTTCCCCGCGCCCCGTCCTGGTTTCGCTGGCCCGCGCCGGAACGCCCGTCGGCGTCCTGATGCGCCGCTGGGCGCAGCACCGGCACGGTGTCGACCCGGCGCACTACGCCGTGTCCATCGTGCGGGGCCGCGGCATCGACGCCAACGCGCTGCGCTGGCTGCAGCAGAACCACGACCCAGCAGACGTCGTGTTCGTCGACGGCTGGACCGGCAAGGGCGCCATCACCCGCGAACTCGCCGCGGCCCTGGAGGGTTTCGAGGGCTTCGACCCGGAGATCGCGGTGCTCGCCGACCCCGGGTCCTGCGTGCGGACCTACGGCACCCGCGAAGACTTCCTCATTCCGTCCGCATGTCTCAATTCCACCGTGTCGGGCCTGATATCCCGTACCGTCCTGCGTGATGACCTCGTCGGACCGCGCGACTTCCACGGCGCGAAGTTCTACCGCGAACTCGCGGACTCGGACGTCTCCAACCTCTTCCTCGACACCGTCGCCGCGCGCTTCGACGAGGTGGCGGAAACCGTCGCCACCGACGTCAAGACCCTGCTGGCCGCCGACCGCACCCCCACCTGGGAGGGCTGGGCGGCCGTCGAACGCATCAGCGAGGAGTACGGCATCCACGACGTGAACCTGGTCAAGCCCGGTGTCGGCGAGACCACCCGTGTCCTGCTGCGCCGCGTTCCGTGGAAGGTCCTCGCCAAGCGCGGCGCGGGGGCCGACCTCGCGCACGTACGGCTCCTGGCGGAGCAGCGCGGCGTCCCCGTCGAGGAGGTCGACGACCTCCCGTACACCTGCGTCGGCCTCATCCACCCCAAGTACACGCGCGGCGCGACCGGCGCCGACGGAAAGGCCGTTGCCCAGTGAGTCTCCTGATCGCCAGCGATCTCGACCGCACCCTGATCTACTCGTCCGCGGCCCTGGCCCTCGCCATGCCCGACCCGGAGGCACCGCGGCTGCTGTCGGTGGAGGTGCACGAGAACAAGCCGCTGTCGTACATGACGGAGACCGCCGCGGGACTGCTGGAGCAGCTGGTCGAAGAAACCGTCTTCGTGCCGACGACCACCCGCACCCGTAAGCAGTACCAGCGCATCCGGCTCCCCGGCGCCCGCCCCCGGTTCGCGATCTGCGCCAACGGCGGCCACCTGCTCGTGGACGGTCACACCGATTACGACTGGCACGCCCAGGTGCTGGCCCGGCTCGCCGACGAGTGCGCCCCGCTCGACGAGGTACGGGCCCACCTGCAAGTCAGCACCTCCCCGGCCTGGGTGCGCAAGCACCGCGTCGCCGAGGACCTGTTCGCCTACCTGGTCGTCGAACGCGAACTCCTGCCCGAGACATTCGTCAAGGACCTGGCCGAGTGGGCCGAGCCCCGCGGCTGGACGGTCTCCCTCCAGGGCCGGAAGATCTACGCCGTGCCGCAGCCGCTCACCAAGAGCGCCGCCGTACGGGAGGTCGCCCGCCGCACGGGGGCCACCGAGATCCTTGCCGCGGGCGACTCCCTCCTCGACGCGGACCTGCTGCTCGCGGCCCACCGAGGCTGGCGCCCCGGCCACGGGGAGCTCGCCGACTCGGGCTGGACGTCGCCCGCCATCACGGCTCTGCGGGAGCGCGGCGTGCTGGCGGGCGAGCGGATCCTGCGCGAGTTCCTCGGACGGGCCGCGCACGTCGTGGGAACCGTCCCGCCGCCGGCGCGGCGCCCGGCGGTCGGAGGGGTCACGCTGGAAACGGACAGCTGAGACTCCAGGAGGCGGCGAAACCATGACCAAGGGCAACACCACCGAGATCACCGACGAGCTGTACGCCTACGCGCTGGCGCACAACCCGCCGCTGGACGCCGTGCAGCGCGAGCTGATCGAGACGACGTACGAGCGCTTCCCGGACGCGGCGGACATGCAGTCCGCCGAGGAGCAGGGCCCGCTGCTGGCGTTCCTCGTCCGGCTGACGGGCGCCCGGCACATCGTGGAGGTCGGCACCTTCACCGGCTTCTCCTCGCTGTCCATGGCCCAGGCACTGCCCGAGGACGGCCGGCTTGTCGCCTGCGACATCTCGGAGGAGTGGACGGTGTACGCCCGCGAGGCATGGGCCAGGGCGGGCGTCGCCGACCGCGTCGACCTCCGCATCGCACCCGCCCTCGACACCCTGCGGGCCATGCCGGCCGAACCGCACATCGACATGGCCTACGTGGACGCGGACAAGGAGAACCAGATCCTGTACTGGGAGGAACTGGTGCCCCGGATGCGGCAGGGCGGCCTGATCGTGGTCGACAACACGCTCCTCCACGGCAGGGTGACCGACCCCGACGCGACCGGTGCGGCCGCCGCGGTCAGGCAGTTCAACGACTACGCGGCGGCCGACGAACGGATGGAGAGCGTCCTGCTCACCATCTCTGACGGCCTGACCCTGGCCCGCCGGCGCTGACCGCCGCCGGCTAGTGCTGTGACCGAGAAGGTTCACCGGGTTCGAGAGTTGTGAGGGACCGGACGAACGGTTCGCGTGCTGGGGTGAGACGATCACGCCGTGACCATCCACCTCCATGACTTCGATGGCGAGCACTC
>NZ_JAAAXQ010000409.1 GCF_009916105.1 Streptomyces sp. GC420
GGGCCGGACGGTGGGCCGGCGTGCGCGGGCGCATCCATAATGACCCTGGCCAGCACATTGAGGAACCAGGTGAGCTGCCGGCTTCGCTCATGACGCCGTTCGAGGTTGTCGTGGATGTCGCTGGTGCGCGGCTGTTTCCGGAAGCGGCCCTCCAGGGCGTCCTCGACACCCTGGGTCCCCTCGGTCAACGCGATCTCCCGGGCGCTGCGCACCACGCCGCAGAGGTTGGTCATCGGCACCACGGCCCGCACCAGCTCGTCGAGCGTGAGCCTCGCCGCCACGAAACTGCCGGACGCGACGGGCTGGCACTCGGTCATGCCGAGGCTCCAGAAGTGGTCCATGACGCGCTGGATGCCGTGCTCCTCATTGATCGCGAGGATCAGGTCCTCCCGGTGCTCGTGGGACTCCTGCCGCGGAGGACCGGGTTCGGTGAACGCCCGCCAGGCGTCGAAGCGGACGGGGCAGTCGGTCGCCCACGGCACGGGAACCCGGCCGTCTCCGTAGAACACCGCCTCAAGGTCGTCTCGTTGCATGGGTGCTCCCGGTCGGCGCTCCCGAGTCTGCGCAGAACGCGGCCGCGCTTCTCCATTCTGCGTCCGCGGCGGGGCTCCCGCCACCCGGCACCGCCGCACGCACCGCCGCACGCGCCGCCACCCGCACCGCCACCCCGGTGCGGAACCTTGCGGCGGGTCACGGCACTCTACGGGGTGTGACCTCACTGCCTGACCAGCATCACCGGCCGGCCGACGACCAACTGCCCGCGCGCGGAGGGCACATGGTGGTGTGCGGCGACGACGCGCTGGCCCACAGGCTGGCCGCCGAGCTCCGGGACGTCTACCGCGAGCGAGTGACGCTCCTCGTCCCGCCGGCGGGTGAGTCCCTCCGGCCGACGATCTCCGTGCCGGGGCGTGGCCCGGCCCGTGCCACCGCGCTGCTCGGCCGGGTGTCGGCCGTCCTGACGCGCGCCCCGGGAGGCCGGCCGCCGGAGGTGACCGATGCCGGGGTGCTCGAGGCGCCGGAGCCCGACGAGACGGCGCTGGCCGAGGCCGGGGTGGAGCGTGCGGCAGCGCTGGCCCTGCTGCACGAGGACGACGAGACGAACATCAGGGCCGCGCTGATCGCCCGGCGGCTCAACCCGCGGCTGCGACTGGTGATCCGGCTGTACAACCGCAAACTGGGCCAGCACCTCGCCGAGTTGCTCGACCAGGCGGCGGCCGTCGCCGATCCCACGCTGGACGCGGCGGAACTCGACGCGGCCACCACCGTGCTCTCCGACGCGGACACCGCCGCGCCCGCGCTCGCGGCCACCGCCATAGCGGGCACCAGCAAGGTCGTCCAGGCGGACGGGCTGCTGCTGCGGGCCGTGGAGCGCGCCTCGTCCGGGCCCGGCGAGCCCGCGGGCCCGGGACTTTGCACACTGGCCCTGCTGTCGTCCACGGCCAGCGACCCGGCGGGCGTGGAGGGTTCGGACAGCAGCGGCGCCGAGGGGCCGCTGCTGCTGCCCGACGATGCCACGGTGGCCGCGGCGACCGGGAGGAACACCGTGGTGCTGGAGGCCGTCTCGCACACCGGCCCGGGGCTGCCGCCCGGCCGGCTGGGCGACCGGATGCTTCCTCTCGCCTCGCTGTTCTCCCGGAGGCTGCTCTGGGCGGTCGCGGGCCTCGGCGCGGCGGTGCTGGCGCTGGCGGTGGCCTCGGTGCTGACCACCGGCGACTCCCCGCTGCACGCCGTGTACCTGACGCTGCTCGACGTCTTCGCCATCAACGACCCCGCCGTGGAAGCCCCCGTGGGCCGGCAGCTGCTGCAACTGCTTTCCGGGCTGGCCGGGTTGCTGCTCCTGCCGGTGCTGGTGGCGGGTGTCCTGGAGGCGCTGGGCTCGTTCCGCAGCGCCTCGGCCGTACGCCGCCCGCCCCGCGGGCTCTCCGGGCACGTGGTGCTGCTGGGTCTGGGGAAGATCGGCACCCGCGTACTGGCGCGGCTGCGGGCGCTGGACATCCCCGTGGTGTGCGTCGAGGAGGACCCGGCGGCCCGCGGCCTGCCGCTCGCACGCCGGCTGCGGGTGCCGGTGGTGATCGGCGACGTCACCCAGGAGGGAGTGCTGGAGAGCGCGAAGGTGCACCGGGCACGGGCGCTGCTGGCCCTGACCAGCTCCGACACCACCAACCTGGAGGCGGCGCTGTACGCGCGTACGGTGAAGCCGGACCTGCGCGTGGTGCTGCGCCTGT
Source organism: Streptomyces sp. GC420 (assembly GCF_009916105.1). Classification (GTDB taxonomy): domain Bacteria; phylum Actinomycetota; class Actinomycetes; order Streptomycetales; family Streptomycetaceae; genus Streptomyces. The sequence continues at coordinate 2,226 of NZ_JAAAXQ010000409.1, forward strand.
ACGACGACGACTTCGCCACCGCCGTCTACCGGACGCTGCGCGCGGCGCATCCGCAGGCGCTGACCCGCAGCCGCAGCGTCTCCCATCTCGCGGCGCCCGCCTTCGCCGGGGCGATGATGGGGCGTCAGGTCCTCGGGGCCATCCCGGTCGAGCGCCGGGTGCTGCTCTTCGCCGCCGTGGAGGTCGCGGGTCATCCGCAGCTGGAGGGCCGTACGGTGGCCGAGGCCTTCCGCGCCGGGGCGTGGCGGGTGCTGGCCCTGGACACGGCCGACCCCGGTGACCGGGTGGACGACCTTGCCGCCACGCGCGGCCGGCGCTCGGGCAACCTGGTCTGGGACCTTCACCCCGGCTATGTGCTGCGGCCGCAGGACCGGGTGGTGCTGGCCGCCACCCGCCGGGGACTGGCCGAACTGCTGGGCCGCCGCCGGTCCGTGGGGCCCTGAGGCGGGAACGGCGAGGGCCGGCCGGTGTGCGGTGCACACCGGCCGGCCGGATCGTCGCGCGGGTGGCGGGCCGGTCAGAAGGTCAGCGACCAGCCGTTGATCTTGCCGGTGTCGGCCGAGGCCGCGTCGCGCACCCGCAGCTTCCAGGTGCCGTTGGCGACCTCGGAGGAGGCGTTGACCGTGAAGGTCTGCTTCACGTCGTCGGCCGATCCGCCGCTGCGGTTCAGCATGTTGTACACCGATCCGTCCGGGGCGACCAGGTCGACGACCAGGTCACCGCGCCAGGTGTGGGTGATGTCCACCGTGACCGGGAGGGTGGAGGGGGCGTTGCCGCTGACTCCGCTGACGGTGATCGGCGACTCGACCGCGGAACCGGCGTCCGGGATGGCGACGGACGTGGTGCTGCTGAAGGTGGTGCCGCCGCCCGAGCCGCCGCCGGACACGGCCGCGACCGTCGCGGCGGCGTCGGCGAGACCGGCGCCGCAGCCGCCGGTGCAGGTGCCGGGCAGGGCACGGGCGTTGGTCTTGATGGCCGACTCGATCTGCGCCGGGGTGAGCGCGGAGTCGGCGGACTTCACCAGCGCGGCGAGACCCGCGATGTGCGGGGCGGCCATGCTGGTGCCCTGGTAGTAGGTGTACGTCTCGCTGCCCGGGGTGGTCGTACCGGTGTTCAGCGTGGACAGGATGCCGTTGGCGGTACCGGTGCTCGTCTGGCCGCCGGGGGCCGCGATGTCCACGACCGAGCCGTAGTTGGAGTAGGAGGCCTTGGAGCCGGTGCGGTTCAGCGCGGCGACGGAGATGACGTTGTTGCAGCTCGCCGGGGAGTAGTTCGCGGCGTTGGCGTTGCTGTTGCCCGCCGCCACGACCACGGTGGTGCCGCGGTTCACGGCGTTGGTGATCGCTGTCTGGGTGGCGGTCGAGCAGGAACCGGAGCCGCCCAGGCTCATGTTGATGACCTTCGCGACATTGCCGTTGGCGGGCACGCCGGAGACGGTGCCGCCGGACGCCCACGTGATGGCGTCGATGATGTCCGAGTCGTAGCCGCCGCACTTGCCGAGGACGCGCACCGGCGAGATCTTCGCGTTGTACGCGATGCCGGCGACACCCTTGCTGTTGTTGGTGACCGCGGCGATGGTGCCGGCGACGTGCGTGCCGTGCCAGGAGGAGCTGCTGGACCCGGTGCCCGTCCCGCACTCGTCGGTCGAGTACCAGTCGCCCGGGTCGGCGGGGTTGCTGTCGCGCCCGTCGCCGTCGGCCGACACGAAGGTGTCGGCGATGAAGTCGTAGCCCCCGACGATGTTGGCGGCCAGGTCGGAGTGGGTGACGTAGCCGGTGTCGATGACGGCGACCGTGACGCCGCTGCCGGTGGAGGTGCTCCAGGCACCGGGCACGTTCATGCCCGCGGTGGCCTCGAACAGGTCCCACTGCTTGGCGTACTCGGTGTCGTTGGGGTCCGCCAGCGGCTTGTTCAGCCGGTCCGGCACGACGTAGGCGACCTGCGGGTCGGCCTGGAACTCGTCGATGACGTCGGCGGCCTCGGCCTCGGTCAGCTCGTCGCCCAGGTCCACCAGCGCGGCGCCGGTGCCGAGACGGCGCTGGAAGTCCAGGTCCTCGCCGGCCTCGCGGCCCTTCGCCTCGGCGTCGGCGGACGCGGCGGAGTTGGACTTGGCCTCGGAGGCGGACGACTTGTAGCCGACGATCAGCCGCTCGACGGGGGCCTGGGGAGCGGCGGCCTTCTGCGGGGCGGCGGTTTCGGCCTGGGCGACGGAGACGGCGGCGGTGCCGGACAGCAGCGCCGCGGAGACGGCGGACACCGTGGCGACGGATATCAGTCTCCGCCGCGCGGTGCGCGGAGTACGAGAAGTACGCAAGGGCTTGCCTTTCGGAGCCGGCTCCGGGCGTGGCGGAGCGGCGGTGTAACGCTTCGTCGTCGAAGCGGCGGGGGGGATGGAGCGAAAGGAATGCTCGGGTACGCGTGGGCCGGCCTGGCGCGAGCGATCCGCGGGGGTCTCCTTTGGATCAGCTGTGCCCGAACAGTAGGCAACGCCCAGGTCCGGCGGATACGGGGGAAACCCTCGACCTGTGCGTGGAGGGATTTCCCCCGCCGGGCGGTTCACCCGAAATGGCCCGCCCTACGGAAGCCGCCGCACGCCGCACGCCACACGCCACAAGCAGCGGACAGCGGACAGCGGGCCACCGTGGCGTGACGTCCCGTCATCGCCGTCCGGCCGGGGGACGTGGTGCCACGCCCCGCACGCTGGATCCCGGCGCTCCCCCGGCCGACCGCGACCGGCGGCCGGCGGTCGGCGAGCCGGTCTCCGGCACGCGGGGAACGGTCGCCCGGAGGGCGGCCACGGGCGCGGATCAGCTCCGTTCGCGGGCGTCCGGCACGTACGGTGAGGCCATGGCCCCGCCGCTGCCAGGTCCGCTGGCGAACCTGGTCCCGCTGCTGGAGGACCACGGCTATGTCGCGCTCGGCGTGCTCGTCCTGCTGGACAACGGAGGCATCCCGGTGCCCGGCCAGACCATCCTGGTGCTGGCGGCCGCCACCGCGGGGACCGGACGGCTGGACATCACCGTGGTGCTGACGGTGGCGGTCCTCGCCGCGGTGGCCGGGGACTGCCTCGGCTACCTCGTGGGCCGCAGCGGCGGCCGGGCCTTCGTCAGGCGCTGGGGCCGCTACCTCCTGCTCACCCCGGCCCGCCTGGAGAAGGCCGAGGACTTCTTCGACCGCCGCGGCCCGGCCGTCGTCACCGTCGCGCGCTTCGTCGACGTCCTGCGCCAGACCAACGGCATCATCGCCGGCACGGTGGGCATGCCCTGGCGCCGTTTCCTCGTGTACAACGTGCTGGGCGCGGTGCTCTGGGTCGCCGTCTGGGGCGGCCTCGGATTCGCCGCGGGCACGCGCATCGGCGAGATCTACGCCTGGTTCGTCCGCTCCCAGCTCACGCTGGTGGTCGCCGCCTGCGCCCTCCTCATCCTCCTGGCCACCCGCTGGTGGCTGCACCACCGCAACGACCGCTGACCGTTCCTGAAGACTGCGCGGGGGACCCGCGCGCCACCGCGGACCCGGAACGCCGCGGCGCGGCCGGCGTGACCGATTCGTACAAGACCCGGCCCCGGAAGGTTCCTACGGTGGTGGCATGAACACCGAGCACACCGTGACCGCACGCTTCGACCTGATCGGTCTGATCGTCTCCGACATGGCGGCCTCGCTCGCCTTCTACCGCAGGCTGGGGCTCGACATCCCCGCCGGCGCCGAGGAGCAGCCCCACGTGGAGACCACCCTGCCCGGCGGGCTGCGCATCGCCTGGGACACGGAGGAGACCATCCGGTCCTTCCACACCGGGTGGGAGCCGGCCCGCGCCGGTGGCGGCCGGATCGGACTGGCGTTCCGCTGTGCGGACGCCGGAGCCGTGGACCGGCTGTACGAGGAACTCGTCGCGGCCGGCCACCACGGAGAGCTGAAGCCGTGGGACGCGTTCTGGGGCCAGCGCTACGCCGTGGTGCGGGACCCGGACGGCAACGGCGTGGACCTCTTCGCGCCCCTGGGGGCGGGGCCGGAACAGCACTCCTGAACGCTCCGCCCGGAGTCCGGTGCGTCACCCGCGGGCCGGCCGCGCCCACGCGGCGGACCCGCATGTCGTCGGCCCCATACCCGTCCACCGCGAGGGGCCGCCGAACCGCACCGGACCTCGCCGGGCCCACCCGGCCGCACGAACACGACCCGCCACCCACCCGACCAC
>NZ_JAAAXQ010000040.1 GCF_009916105.1 Streptomyces sp. GC420
GGCGGCCGGGCGGGAGGGCGGCCGGGCAGGGGCGGCCCGGCCAGGTTCAGTGCTCCGCGGCGAGCCGGATGATGCCGCGCATCTGCTCGATGATGTCCAGCCGGTTCCGCACGTACTCGGGATCCGTGACGGTGCCCGTGGCGGGGTCGGTGTTGTCCGCGCCGAACCGCAGGACCGGGGTGTGGACGTGCCCGCCCGGGAGCGAGGCCAGGCCGAGGCGGTCGCGCAGCAGGGTCGCGCGGTAGGCGATCTCGTTGGAGAGGTAGTTCCCGCCGCCGCCACTGCGCGCCGTGGAGCCCGGGGTGGGCCCGTGCGGCCGGTTCACCGGAACCGTGGCCCCCGCGGGGATCTCCGTGACGGCCGTGTTGTCGTAGACCGGGAACGGACCGGTCGCCCCCGCGACGATCGCGTCGTACGGCAGGGTCGTCGTCGTCCACTGCGGCTGCGAGGCGGGGTCGGCGACCGGCACGGTCCCGGTGCTGGAGAGATTCTCGTTGTCGGGGAATCCGCCCCGCCAGGCGCCGTTGTGGCGCTCTATGTCGATGCGTCCGACCCGCCCCTGGCTGACGGTGGCGAAGAGGTCCACGCCCGCCAGGTGCGGGCGCAGCGTCCGCTCCACGGTCCCGTCCGCGAAGTCGGCCCAGCGGACCGGGAAGACGGCCGTCTCTATGCGGGCGGGGCCGTCAGCGGTGCGTATCAGCGTGCCGTCGAGGGCCAGCGCCGTCGCCCCGGAGGGATTGCCGATGCGGATGTCACGGTCCAGCGTGAAGGGATCGAAACCGGTCACCAGGATCCGCTTCACGCCCTTGTGGCGGGGCGGGTACGCGATCGAGTCCTGGCCGCGCGAGGCGCGCTCGAGCCGGTCGAGCAGGGCCGCGCGGCGCTCCCCGGAGAGCGAGAAGGAGGGCTGCCACTGCCGCAGTCCCCGCGTCATCCCGAGCCGCGCCCAGTACAGCGGCCTGTCGTCGGCCGCGCCGAGACCGTCCCCGACCGGTCCCCGGCCCTGCGCCCCGGCCACCGCCCTCTCCCACAGCCGCCGTCCGTGCCAGGACACGGCCCGTTCCGCCTCGCGGTACGAGTCCGCCCGGCACAGCGCCCGTACGAAGCCCGGTGCCACCGAGTCGAAGCCGCTGCGCCGCAGTATTTCGCGCGGCACCTCCCGGGAGAGGCGCTGTTCCTCGACGGTGGGCGCCACCGGGGAGCCCGCACAGCCCTGCGGGCCCGGGGTGGCGAGCGCGGGCGCCGCGGGCAGTGCGGCACACAGCGACAACGAGAGGACGACAACAGAAGACAGCCTTGCGCGCAGCGTTCGCACCCGCGTTCCCTCCGTACGGCGGACAACGTCAACGCGCAAGTATCGGTGTGCAGTTGGCGTCGCGAACAGAGGGACTGGGGCCCTCGGCGGGCTCCTTGGGGCGCGGTCCCCTCCCATCACCTCTGCAACGGCCCGGGCGCACGAGCCGGCCGTCGGCCCCCGCAGGGGCGTTGGGATCGGCCTTGACGGCCTTGACGGCCTTGACGGCCTTGACGGCCGGGACCGGTGCCGGGCACGGGCAGCGCCGCGAGCGCCCCGGCGACGCGTCCCTCACCCCTCGTCCGTGTGTGCGGGGCGGCGGGTCCAGGGGCAGGAGAATGCGACGGGCCCGCGGTCAGGAGGGTGCCTTCTCCGCGGTGACGTTGCGGTACGCGATCTCCGCGAGCCGCTCCTGGCCGTCCCTGCTGGGATGGAACCAGTCCCACGGGCTGAGCTGCTTCTGCCCGAACTCGTACTCGAAGACCGCACCCCCGTCGTAGCGGCAGCGCAGGTCCTCGGCGCAGACCTCCTCCAGCACCTCGTTGTACGCCACCACACGGTCCCTTACGGTCTGCCGGCGCTCCACGTCGGAGGCGGCCACGGACTCCGGGTCGGCCAGCATCGACGAGCAGATGCCCAGCTTCCACACCTGGCGGCCCACGGGATTGCCGCTCCCCTCGCTCCACAGCCGCTTCAGGTCCGGCACGCTCGCCACGTACACGAAGGTCTTGGGCGAGGCGGCGCGCAGCCGTTTCATGGCCGACTCGAAACTCGCCCGGAAGTCCGCGACCGGGGTCATCCCCGTCACCTCGTCGCTGCACGCGTCATTGGCGCCGACCATGACCGTCAGCAGGTCGGGCCGCTTCGCCGCCGCCAGCCCGACCTGCCGGGGCAGGTCCGCCACGTGGGCGCCCGACCTGGCGTGGTTCCAGCTGCGCGTGGCGGTTCCCCCGGGGCCCAGGAGCCGGTGGGCGAGGCTTCTGACCCCGGCGTCGGTGCCGGTGGCCCAGGACACCGCGGGGCAGTCCGTCAGCACCCCGCAGGCGTCGAACCCGCGGGTGATGGAGTCGCCGACCGCGGCCACCGAGGAGGGGCTGCGGTCCCACAGCCGGGTCGGGGACGGCTTCGGCAGCGCGCCGGCCCTTTCCGCCCTGGGAACGGGCTCGTTGCCGCCCGTGGCGTCACAGCCGGCGACCAGGGCGGCGAGCGCGGTGACGGACACGAGCGGCCGTGCGAACGAATGACGTGATCGGCGGTGGTCGAGCCGCATCCCGTGGGTCCTCCCGGTGTGCGGGTGCGCTCGTGGCGCCCTCGCGAGTGAAAGCTTCGTGTACTCGTCCCCGGGACCGACGGTACGTCATACCCGCGCGCCCGCAGCGCGGTAGCGTTTTCCCGTGGCTGCCGGGATGCCGTGGTGCGCGTGACGCTCTCCGCGGTTCCGGGCGGTCCGTCGTTCCCGCGTCTCTCGTCAACGGCCGCGGTCCGGTGCGTTAAATTACATCGCGTCACATACTGTCCCTTTTCAGGAGAATTGCTCCCGATGATGTTTACTGTTCGTAACCTCGGGAGCTGGTACCGAAGTGGCCATGGGGGCAGAATGTCGGATGCTGTCACGGCCGTGATCGTTACGGGTACGAGGCCGCTGGGGAAGGCGAACCTCGTCCCACACTGGAGGTCCAGGTGACGACACGTGGAGTTCTGTACGTGCACTCCGCACCGCGCGCGCTCTGCCCGCACGTCGAATGGGCGGTGGGCGGCGTGCTCGGTGTCCGCGTCAGCCTCGACTGGATCAAGCAGCCCGCTTCGCCCGGCACCTGGAGATCCGAGTTCTCCTGGCAGGGGTCGGTGGGCACGGCCTCCAAACTGGCCTCCGCGCTGCGCGGCTGGCACCTGCTGCGCTTCGAGGTGACCGCCGAGCCCTGCGCCAAAGCCGAGGGCGAGCGCTACAGCTCCACCCCCGACCTCGGCATCTTCCACGCCGTGACCGGCATCCACGGCGACATCCTGATCCCCGAGGACCGGCTGCGGGCCGCCCTGGCCCGAGCACAGCGCGGCGAGACGGAGCTGGAAGCGGAGATCGCCAAGCTCCTCGGCAAGCCCTGGGACGACGAACTGGAGCCGTTCCGGTACGCCGGCGAGGGCGCGCCCGTGCGCTGGCTGCACCAGGTGGTGTAACGCTTGTCGGTATGACCGACACCACCTCAGTCGCCGTACTGGGCACGGGCATCATGGGCGCCGCCATGGCCCGCAACCTCACCCGCGCCGGCCTCGACGTCCGCGTCTGGAACCGCACCCGGGCCAAGGCCGCTCCCCTCGCGGCGGACGGCGCGCGGGTCGCCGGCACGCCCGCGGAGGCCGTGGACGGCGCCGACGTCGTCCTCACCGTCCTGTACGACGGTGCCGCGACCTTCGCGGTGATGCGGGAGGCGGCACCCGGGCTGCGCCCCGGCGCGGTGTGGCTCCAGTCGACGACCGCGGGGCTCGACGCCCTCGCCGCGATGAACGACTTCGCCGGCACCCACAGGCTGCTCTTCGTCGACGCGCCCGTGCTCGGCACCAGGGCACCTGCCGAGGCCGGGCAGCTCACCGTGCTGGCCGCCGGCCCGCCCGCGGCCCGGCCCGTCCTCGCCCCCGTGCTGGAAGCAGTGGGCCGGCTCACCGTGTGGACCGGCGAGGACGGTGGGGAGGGTGCGGCCACCCGCCTCAAACTGGTCTGCAACAGCTGGGTCCTGGCCCTCACCAACGCCACCGCCGAGGCTCTCTCCCTCGCCTCGGGACTCGGCGTCGACCCCCAGGCGTTCCTCGACGCCGTCGAGGGCGGCCCGCTCGACTGCGGCTACCTCCGCGCCAAGTCCGCGGCCATTCTCTCCGGCGACTACACCCCCAGCTTCGCCGTCTCCACGGCCGTCAAGGACGCCCGCCTCATCGTGGAGGCGGGCGAACGGGCCGGCGTACGCCTGGACGTCGCCGCGGCGGGCGCCCGACGCCTCGCCCGCGCCGAGGAACTCGGCCACGGCGACAAGGACATGGCCGCCTCCTACCTCGCCTCCTGAACCGCGGTCCGGTGCGCCCGTCGCCCTCGGTGCCGCCGCGCCCGCGCGGCCGTGCGTCGCCGCGGGCTCCGTGTCCGGCCGGCGGGCGTGCAGCGGTCCTGGCCCGCGCCCGGGTGCCGGGCAGCGGGCCGGTCCTGCGGCCGTGGTGCCGAGCCCTCTCGACATCCCGGCCCGGCCCCGGAACGCCGTGCGTCAGGGCCTCGGTGACGGCCGTGCCGTACGTCTCCGCGCAGGAGGCGAGGACCAGCAGGCCGGCGGCGGCGCAGCTCGCGTCGGTTTCCGTCGGCGCGAGCCGGTCACCGGGTCCGGCGGCGTCGACGCCCGGGAGGCCGGTCGACGCGGACGGGCGGCACACGCCGGGCTCACGGCAGCGACGGTGCGGTGGGGTGGCGTGGCGCGGCCGTACTCGCCTCCGTACGGGCTCGTCCCGCCCCGCCGGGGGTTCACCCCCCGGGCCGATGTCCGGACGGCCCCTGGCGGGGCCTGTGGGCCCCGGGAACGGCAGGTGCCCGGCGCCGGCGGGGAGCCGGGGCCGGGCACCTGGACGGAACGTCAGACCGTGCGGAAGGCGAGCACCACGTTGTGGCCGCCGAAACCGAAGGAGTTGTTGATCGCGGCGATCGTGCCCTCCGGCAGCGGACGGGCCTCACCGCGGACGATGTCGGCGTCGATCTCCTCGTCGAGCTCGTCGACGTTGATGGTCGGTGGGGCGAGGCGGTGATGGAGAGCCAGGACCGTCGCGACGGTCTCGATACCGCCCGCGCCGCCCAGCAGGTGACCCGTCATCGACTTGGTGGCCGACACGGCGACATGGTCGAGGTCGTCGCCCAGCACCTTGCGCAGGGCCTTGACCTCGGCGACGTCACCCTGCGGGGTGGACGTCGCGTGCGCGTTGAGGTGCACGACCTCGGAGGGCTTGAGGTCGCTGGACTCCAGCAGGTTCGTCAGCGCGGCGGCGATGCCCCGGCCGGACGGCTCGGGCTGCGCGATGTGGTGGCTGTCGGCGGACAGGCCCTGGCCCAGCGCCTCGCAGTACACCCGTGCGCCGCGTGCGGCCGCGTGCTCGGCGGACTCCAGGACGATGACGCCGGCGCCCTCACCGAGGACGAAGCCGTCCCGGCCCTTGTCGTAGGGACGCGAGGCCTTCTCCGGCTCCTCGTTGTTCTTGGACATCGCCATCATGTTGGCGAACGCGGCGATCGGCAGCGGGTGGATCGCCGCCTCGGTGCCGCCGGTCACGACCACGTCGGCGCGGCCGTTGCGGATCATCTCGATGGCGTACCCGATCGCCTCGGCGCCGGAGGCGCACGCGGAGACCAGGGAGTGCACGCCCGCCTGGGCGTTGAACTCGAGACCGACGTTGGCGGAGGGGCTGTTGGGCATCAGCATCGGGACGGTGTGCGGGGAGACGCGCCGGGCGCCTTTCTCCTTGAGCACGTCGTGCTGGTCGAGCAGGGTCGTCACGCCGCCGATGCCGGAGGCGACGACCACGCCGAGCCGCACGGGGTCGACGGCCGAGCCCTCGGCCGCCGGGCCCTCGAAGCCGGCGTCGGCCCAGGCCTCACGGGCCGCGATCAGCGCGAACTGCGCCGAACGGTCCAGCTTGCGGGCCTGCGGACGGGGCAGGACCTCGCCCGGCTCGACCGCGACACGTGCGGCGATGCGTACGGGCAGGTCGGCGGCCCACTCCTCGGTGAGAGTGCGGACGCCGGAGCGCCCCGCGATCAGACCTTCCCAGGTCGATGCGGAGTCGCCACCCAGCGGTGTGGTTGCGCCGATACCGGTGACGACCACGGTGCGATTGGTCGGGCTCACAGGAATTCTTTCTCCACTGGTAGGGGGGAATCCACGGCGCCACCGCCGGGTGGCGTCACGTGCAGCAGGGTGAGGATCAGCCCTGGTGCTTGGCGATGTAGTCGACGGCGTCGCCGACCGTCTTGAGGTTCTTGACGTCCTCGTCGGGGATCTTCACGTCGAAGCGCTCTTCGGCGGCGACGACGACCTCGACCATGGACAGCGAGTCGACGTCCAGGTCATCGGTGAAGGACTTGTCCAGCTGGACGTCCTCGGTGGGGATGCCGGCGATCTCGTTGACGATCTCCGCGAGACCCTCGACGATCTCTTCCTGAGTGGCGGCCATGGTGGCGCTCCTTCGGTGTTAACGGTGCTCGGTCCAGAGGTTCCGGACCTGCTCAATTGGTGACTAGGGGAGGGTAACGACCGTGGCGGCGTAGACGAGACCCGCCCCGAATCCAATGACGAGCGCGGTGTCGCCGCTCTTCGCCCGGCCGGTCGCCATGAGCCGTTCCATGGCGAGCGGAATCGACGCGGCCGAGGTGTTTCCGGTGGTCTCGATGTCCCGGGCAACCGTCACGCTCTCCGGCAGCTTCAGGGTCTTCACCATCGAGTCGATGATCCGCATGTTGGCCTGGTGTGGGATGAAAACGTCCAGGTCGGCGGCGGTGATACCGGCCGCGTCCAGCGCCTGCTGGGCAACCTTCGCCATCTCGAAGACGGCCCAGCGGAACACCGCCTGGCCCTCCTGCGTGATGGCGGGGAACTTCACCTCACCGTTCGAGTCGAGCGGCAGCTGCGAGACGTCCCCGACGCGGAAACGGTCCCACGGCACGGTCTGCTTGATCGTCTCCGACTTGTCGCCCTCGGAACCCCACACGGTGGGGCCGATGCCCGGCTCCTCGGCCGGGCCGACCACGACGGCGCCCGCGCCGTCGCCGAACAGGAAGGCCGTGGCGCGGTCCTCCAGATCGGTGAGGTCGCTCAGCCGCTCCACGCCGATCACCAGGACGTACTCCGCCGAGCCCTCGACGATCATGCCCTTGGCCAGGGTGAGTCCGTAGCCGAAGCCCGCGCATCCCGCGGAGATGTCGAAGGCTGCGGCCTTCTGCGTGCCGAGCTTGTCGGCGATCTCGGTGGCCACCGCCGGGGTCTGCTTGAAGTGCGAGACCGTCGAGACGACGACCGCGCCGATCTGCTCGGGAGCGATGCCCGCGTCGGCGATGGCCTTGCCGGACGCCTCGACCGACATCGCGGCCACGGTCTCCTCGGGGGAGGCCCAGTGGCGCGTGCTGATGCCGGAGCGGGAGCGGATCCACTCGTCGGACGAGTCGATCCGCTCGAGGATCACCTCGTTGGGCACCACCCGCGTCGGGCGGTAGCCGCCGACACCGTAGATGCGCGCGTACGGGGCGCCCTTGCTGGGCCTGATCTTCGCCATGCTCGGGCTCCTCAGACGGTCTTCTGGTCGGCGTGCTCCGCGATCAGCTCGCGGGCAGCGTCGAGGTTTTCCGGGGTCTTGAGCGCCAGCGTCTTCACGCCCGGGAGCGCGCGCTTGGCCAGGCCCACCAGTGTGCCGCCGGGGGACACCTCCAGGAGCGCCGTGACACCCAGCTCCTTGAATGTTTCCATGCAGCGGTCCCAGCGCACGGGTCCCGCGACCTGCGCGGCGAGGCGGCGCACGATCTCCTTGCCCTCGGTCACGACCTGCCCGTCCCTGTTGGAGACGTAGCGGGTGACCGGGTCGGACACGTCGAGGGCGGGCGCCATCTCCTCGAGCACGGAGACGGCGGGCGCCATGTGGTGGGTGTGGAACGCGCCGGCCACCTTGAGCGGGATGACACGGGCCTTCTCGGGCCGGTCCTCGGCGAGCGCGGCCAGCTGCTCCGCCGTGCCGGCGGCCACGATCTGGCCGGCGCCGTTGATGTTGGCCGGGGTCAGGCCGAGCTTCTCCAGGTGCGCGACGACGGCGTCCTGCTCGCCGCCGAGCACGGCGGACATGCCGGTCTCGGTGACCGCGGCCGCCTCCGCCATGGCCAGGCCGCGCCTGCGGACGAGGTCCATGGCGGTCCGGGCGTCGAGGACGCCGGTCCAGGCGGCGGCGGTGATCTCACCGACGCTGTGGCCTGCCGCGGCGCCCACCTGGCCGACCAGGTCCTGCGGGCCGGCGAACAGCTGCCCCGCGGAGACCAGTCCGGCGGCCACCAGCAGCGGCTGGGCCACGGCGGTGTCGCGGATCTCCTCCGCGTCGGCCTTCGTGCCGTAGTGCACCAGGTCGAGCCCGATGACGGCGGACCACTCACGGAGCTGGTCCTCGACACCGGGGAGGTCGAGCCAGGGAGTCAGGAAGCCGGGCGTCTGAGCGCCTTGGCCGGGAGCGACGAGTACGAGCACTCTCACACTCTCTCTTGTCGACGGTCCAGGACGCCCGTGAGGACAGGGACGAAGAACCGTTGAGGGAATTGTTGGTGTCCGACAAAAGCTTAGAGCTGGAGATCTCCGTCGACCAGACGCCCCAGAATCAGTGCGATACGGAGGGTGAACGCGGAGCGCACATCGGACGGTGACCACCCGGTGACATCCGTCACACGTCGGAGCCGGTAGCGCACGGTGTTGGGGTGCACGAACAGCATGCGCGCGGCGCCCTCGAGACTGCTCGCCTGCTCCAGATACACGCTGAGCGTCTCCAGGAGCGCCGAGCCCGCCTCTTCGAGCGGTCTGTAGATCTCCTCCACCAACTGCTCGCGCGCTGACGGGTCTCCGGCGATGGCGCGCTCCGGCAGCAGATCATCCGCCAGAACGGGCCGCGGCGCGTCCTGCCACGCCGAACACGCCTTGAGTCCGGCCGCCGCGGCCGCGGCGGAACGGGTCGCCGCCAGCAGGTCGGGAACGACGGGTCCGGCCACGACCGGGCCGGCTGCGAACGGACCGATCAGCGCCTTCGCCACATTGATCGGACTGTCGGAGCCGCCCGCGACGACGACCAGCCGGTCGCCCAGCACTCCGGTCAGGACCTGCAGCTTCGCGTGCCGCGAGGCCCGCCTGATCGCCTCCACTGTCAGCTCGCTGTCCCCGTCGGGCGCCGTGCCCAGAACGACGCACACATGCTCAGGCGAGTTCCAGCCGAGCGCTGCCGCCCGGGACAGAACGCCCTCGTCCGCCTCGCCCGACAGCACCGCGTTGACGACCAGTGACTCGAGCCTGGCGTCCCAGGCGCCGCGCGCCTCCGCCGCCTGGGCGTACACCTGTGCCGTGGCGAACGCGATCTCCCGGGCGTAGACCAGCAGTGCCTCGCGCAGTGTCGATTCGTCGCCCGGGGCCGCGACCTCCTCGATCGCCGTCTCCATGACCTCGATCGTCGTGCGGACCATCTCGACGGTCTGGCGCAGTGTGATGGCCCTGGTCAGTTCGCGGGGCGCGGTGCCGAAGACGTCCGTGGAGATGGCCTGCGGGGTCTCGGGGTGCCGGAACCACTCGGTGAAGGCGGCGATACCGGCCTGGGCCACCAGACCGATCCAGGACCGGTTCTCCGGGGGCATCGCCCGGTACCACGGCAGGGTCTCGTCCATGCGGGCGATCGCGTTCGCGGCGAGGCGGCCGGATGACTTCTCCAGCCGTCGCAGTGTCGCGGCGTGGGGGTGGGCGTCGTTCACGGGTTCAGGCACGGGACAAGAGTGCCTTATCGGGACGGTGCCGCGGAGTGCGGGGCTAACGTTGTCCCATGGTGCACATGCGAGGCGGGACGTCGTGATCGAGATACGCAGGGCGCGCGACCGGTTCCGCGGCGGAAGCGGCACGGACGGGATCACCTCCCTGCACGCGTTCTCCTTCGGGCAGCACTACGACCCGGACAACCTGCGCTTCGGACCCGTCATGGCCTGCAACGAGGAACGGGTGGAACCGGGTGCCGGCTTCGCCGAGCACCCGCACAGCCACACGGAGATCGTCACCTGGGTCGTCGAGGGCGAGCTGACCCACCGCGACTCGACGGGGCACCTCGGCGTCGTACGGGCCGGGGACGTGCAGCACCTCAGTGCCGCGGGAGGGGTCAGGCACAGCGAACGCAACGAGGGCGCCGTACCGCTCACCTTCGTGCAGATGTGGCTCTCGCCACTCGCGCCGGGCGGCGAACCCTCGTACACGCTCGTCCCAGGCATCGCCGACTCCACGCCGTACGACGTACCGGGGGCCGGTGCGACCCTGCACATCCGCCGGCTCGCGGGCGGGGAGCGCAACGCGCTGCCCGGCGCGCCGATGCTCTACCTGCACCTGGTGCGGGGTGAACTCGCCCTGGCGGGGCAGTTGCTGGCGCCCGGGGACTCGGTGCGCGCCACGGGAGAGAAGGGGCTGGAGGTCTCGGCGTCCTCGGGGCCGGCGGAGTTCCTGGTGTGGGAGCTGCCGGCGGGCTGAGTCCGCGCGGGGCGGGGCGCGGGCACGGGGGCACCGGGCACCGGTGCTCCGCGGAGGGCCCGCCACCGTGCAGGGCCGCGGGGGCACCCACCGGGTCCGTCCCCACCGGCCGGGCCCTGGGCCGTCGCCCGTGCCGTCAGGCGGAGCCGCCGCACAGCTCGGCGAGGACCGCGTCGGTGAAGGGCGGCCAGGCCTCGACGGCCCAGGGGCCGAAGGCCCGGTCCGTCAGCGCCACGCACGCGGCTGCGGCATCGGGGTCGATCCACAGGAACGTGCCGGACTGGCCGAAGTGCCCGAAGGTGCGCGGCGAGGACGAGGCACCCGTCCAGTGCGGGGACTTGGAGTCCCTGATCTCGAAGCCGAGCCCCCAGTCGTTGGGCTTCTGGTGCCCGTAGCCCGGCAGTATCCCGGACAGGCCCGGGTGGACGACGCTCATCGCCTCCAGCACCGTCCGCGGATCCAGCAGCCGGGGCGCCTGCACCTCCGCGCCGAAGCGCAGCAGGTCGCGGACGGTCGAGACGCCGTCCTTGGCGGGGGAGCCGTCCAGCGTGGTGGCGCTCATGCCGAGCGGTTCCAGGACCGCCTGGCGCACGTACTCGGCGAACGGAATGTCGGTGGCCTTCGCGACATGGTCGCCGAGCACCTCGAAGCCCGCGTTGGAATACAGCCGGCGGGTGCCGGGCGGCGCCGTCACGCGGTGCTCGTCGAAGGCGAGACCCGAGGTGTGCGCGAGCAGATGACGCACGGTCGAGCCCTCGGGCCCGGCCGGCTCGTCGAGTTCGATGGCGCCTTCCTCGTACGCGACGAGCACGGCGTACGCCGCGAGCGGCTTGGTGACCGAGGCGAGCGGGAAACGGCGGTCCGCCGGGCCGTGGGTGCCGGCGACCGTTCCGTCCGCCCGGACGACACCCGCCGCCGCGGTGGGCACCGGCCAGTTCTCGATCAAGCGCAGGCTCTGCATGCGCCCGAGTCTAAGCGGGGCCGGCGTGAGCGCGGTCCGGTGGCCTCCCGCAGCGGTGCGGGCTCTGACGGCGTGCGGCGTGCGGCGTGCGGCTGCGCCGCGCGGCCGCGGCCGGCCACGACGGACGCGGAGGACACCGGTACTTCCGGCGGAGCCCTCAGGCGCTTCCGGCCGGGCGCTCAGGCACTTCCGGCGGGCCGCTCAGGCCCGGGCCGTCGCCGGGCTTCCCACGGGGTCGAGGTGCAGGCGCATGGAGGGGTCGGGCTTGCGTACGAAGCCGAGGGAGGCGTACAGCGGCTCCGCCTCGGCGGAGGCGTTGAGGTCGACGGTCGGCACACCGCGCTCCCGGAACCAGCCGAGCAACGCCTCCACGCAGGCGCGTGCGTGACCGCGCCGGCGCCGGCCGGGGTCGGTGGCCACGCTGAAGACATGGCCGACCCGGCCGTGCGGATTGCCGGAGCGGCCGATGCGGTACTCGATGGTCCCGGCCGCGAGGGCGGCCAGCCCGCCCGGGCGCGCCGGGTGGTCGACGACGAAGGCGGCGAAGTCCCCCGCCGGGTCGGCGAGCCGGGCGCGGACCGTGGGCAGGGACTCGGCGTGCCAGCCGTCGGAGGCGCCGGCCGGGCCCGTGCTCCCCTCGGTGTCCCTCGTTCCCGGGCCCCAGAGCGAGTCGATCATCACCTGGCGCAGCCGGAGGAGTTCCTCGGCGTCCTCGGGGGTGGCGCGGCGTGCGGTGTCCATGGGACGGGAGGCTAGCCCCGCGCTCCTCCGGTGGACGAACTCTTTTCCGGATCGGTCCAGTTGCTTCCCGGCAGTTCGGCGAGGACCCTTCCCGCGCGGTCGTAGAGGGTGACGGCGGAGCCCGCGGTCGCCCGCCCGGGGACCGCGAGGTACCAGGCGCCCCAGCCGGGACGGCCCGGAAGCTCCAGCAGGGTGGCCGTGCGGGTGCCGTCCTCGCCGCCGACCTCCACGCGGGCGGCACGCTCGGTTCCGTAGTAGACGCCCGAGTGGTACGTGTAGGAGGGCGAGCTCTCGATCTGGTGGCTGACACCCGGCTCACTTCGGTCGATGTTGCCGTCCACGACGCTGCGGAAGTTCTCGCCGCCCTCAGGCGTGGACCAGTGCTCGCCGTCCTCGGTCAGCCACAGTTCGAAACCCTGCGCGGCCGTGATCCGTTCGCCGGGCCGCACGATCCTCTTCGGGGACGGGTGCGTTCGACCGGTGGTGGGCGTGGGTGCGGGCGTGGACGCGGGAGGCGGGGGTGGCGCCGAGACGGCGGGGGTGGCGACGGACGGCTGCCGCTCCGGTGCGAGGACGTGGACGGTGGTGACGGCCAGGGACGCCGCCAGCAGTGTCGCGCCGGCCGTCAGTCCCGCGACGCGGCGGACGCGGCGTGCACGGCCCGCGCGTTCGACGGCGGCGAGGGGCAGCGGGCCGGGAGCGATGTCGCGGCCGGCCTCGGCGAAGGCCGTGTGCAGCCATCGCTCCCCGGCCTCGTCCGCCGGGGTCTCGGTCCCGGCCGTGGCCTGGAGATCGGAATTGGAATCGGGATCGGGATCGGGATCGGTCATCATCGCTTGGCTCCGGACGGGGCGTGGAAGTGAGGGGCGAGAACGGGATGGGCGCGCAGCGCCTCGAGTCCGCGCCGGGCGTGGGTCTTCACCGTGCCGACCGAACAGTTGAGCACGCCGGCGATGTCCTGCTCGCTCAGGTCCTCCCAGTAGCGCAGCACCATCACCGCACGCTGCCGGGCGGACAGATCCCTCAAGGCCCGCAGCAGCGCCTCGCGCTGCTCGACCGTCTCCGTCGGCCCGGCGTACGAGCGGTGCACCGTCTCGGGCAGGAACGGCATCAGCAGATGCGCGACACGCCGTCTGCGTAGCCGGCTGAGGTTGTTGTTGGCCAGTGCGATCCGGGCCGCCTCGATCGCGGCGTCGAAGCAGTCCGCCGCCGTCCGCGGCGCGATCACCGGTACCGGTGCCTCGCCGTTGCGCCCGTACATCGCCTGCAGCAGGTCCGCCTGCTCGGTCTTGGTCGGCAGACCCGTCGAGGGGCCGCCGCGCTGGATGTCCACGATCAGCAGCGGCAGCTCCAGCGACACCGCCAGTCCGATCGTCTCGCTCTTGAGCGCCACTCCGGGCCCCGACGTGGTCGTCACCGCGAGCGAGCCGCCGAACGCCGCGCCCAGAGCGGCTCCGATCCCGGCGATCTCGTCCTCGGCCTGGAAGGTCCGCACCCCGAAGTTCTTGTGTCGTGACAGTTCGTGCAGGATGTCCGAGGCCGGCGTGATCGGGTACGAGCCCAGGTACAGGGGCAGGTCCGCCAGGCGGGACGCGGCGATCAGCCCGTAGGACAGGGCCAGGTTCCCGGAGATGTTGCGGTAGGTGCCGGTGGGGAACGCGGCCGTGGCCGGTGCCACCTCGTAGGAGACCGCGAAGTCCTCGGTCGTCTCCCCGAAGTTCCAGCCCGCGCGGAACGCGGCGATGTTCGCCTCGGCGATCGCGGGTTTCTTCGCGAACTTCGACCGCAGGAACGCCTCCGTGCCCTCGGTGGGCCGGTGGTACATCCACGACAGCAGGCCGAGGGCGAACATGTTCTTGCTCCGCTCGGCCTCCTTGCGGCTCAGGC
Organism: Streptomyces sp. GC420; assembly: GCF_009916105.1. GTDB lineage: Bacteria > Actinomycetota > Actinomycetes > Streptomycetales > Streptomycetaceae > Streptomyces. The sequence continues at coordinate 14,141 of NZ_JAAAXQ010000040.1, forward strand.
CCTGGCCGGCGAGGGCCTCGACGGTCAGGGTGGTCAGCGGGACGGGGTGGACGGCGTAGGCCTGGAGGGTGTCGTCGTCCAGGGGTGAGGTGTTCCAGCCGACCTTGGCCAGGGCGCGTTTGGTGAACTCGTCGGTGTTGACGATGATGTCCGCGCCGCGGGGCAGGTCGGCCAGGTTGGCCTTCAGGGCGGCGGGGTTCATCGCGACCAGCACGTTCGGGGCGTCGCCGGGGGTGAGGATGTCGTGGTCGGCGAAGTGGAGCTGGAAGGAGGAGACACCCGGCAGGGTCCCGGCAGGGGCCCGGATCTCGGCGGGGAAGTTCGGCAGCGTCGACAGATCGTTGCCGAAGGACGCCGTCTCCGAGGTGAACCGGTCACCGGTGAGCTGCATACCGTCACCGGAATCCCCCGCGAACCGGATGACCACCCGGTCCACACGGCGCACTTGATGAGGGCTCCGTGCCGTGCCACCGCCCACGCCTCTGTCCACGGTTCCGTTCGCCTCCCCCGTCTCCTTCGCCTCGCTCGTGTCGGTCGTGTCGATCGCGTGAGTCGCGTCAACGGCCACCCGGCCGCTCCTTCCCGTTGCCGCAGCTGGCTGCTGTCGCCGCACGGTATTGAGCACTCCTTGTGACTGGCCAAAGCCGGGCGGTGCGGTCCGCGGCGGTCTGTGAAAACTTCATGTCGAGGGTGTGACGTGATGGCTGTCGGCCCGCCCCCGTGCGCCGCATACTCGACACCAGACGGAGGAAAGGATCTTCGACATGCCGCACGCGGCGGCGGCGCAGATGCTTGATCTGTGGTCGCTGTGCGAGGACGTCGTCGTGGAGTTCGGTACGAGCGGCGAGCTGGTCCTGAAGGGCAGGCTCGGCACCGAGCGCATCGACCGTCCCGATCCGGTCGTCCGCGAGGCGCTGCGCCGCATGGAGCTCGGGCCCGTCCTGCTCGCCAATGTCCGGGCCCGCCGCGCGGCGGACGACGCCGAGGCGGGGGCGCACCTCGTCCTGCGACCGGTGCTGAGGAGACTGTCCCATCTGGTCGTACGGACCCTGGGCATGGACGACCTCAAGGGTCCGCTGCTTTCGGTGTCACCCCGGACGCAGCACGCCCGCTTCGCCCCCGTTCCGCTGCCCGCCCGGTGCCGGCTGCGGATGCCCAGCGAGGTCTCGCTCAAGCTGGAGGACGCGGGCATCGCCCTGGAGTCGGCCACGTCCCCGCACCGCGTGGTGCTGCACCGCCCGGAGGCCGCCTGGGTGGTGGGGACGCTGGCCTGGCCCGTCACGCCGGACGCCGCCGCGGCCGCGCTGCCGCTGCCGCCCGGGGTGACGGAGAGCGTTCTCGGCTATCTGGCCGCGGCGGGCATGGCGGCTCCGGTCGGGCGGGCCGAGGGGTGAGTGCCGGACGGCCCGCCCGATGCGGTCACAGCAACCAGCCCGCCTCCCTGGCGATCCGGATGGCATCGACCCGGTTGCGTGCGTTGAGTTTCGTCACGATGGTGGTCAGGTAGTTGCGCACCGTCCCCGTCGACAGCCGCAGCAGCGAGGCGATCTCCCGCGCCTCCGCCCCTTCCGCCGCGAGCCGCAGCACCTCCGTCTCCCGTTCGGTCAGCGGACTCTCCGACTCACCCCATGCGGCCAGCGCGAGTTGCGGGTCGACGGCCCGGTGGCCCGCCGCCACCCGGCGTACCGCCGCGGCGAGTTCCTTGGGCGGGGCGTCTTTGAGGAGATAGCCGGAGACCCGGGCGGCCAGGGCCCTGCGCAGTGTGCCGGGGCGGCCGAGGCTGGTGAGGATGAGTGAACGGCACTGCGGAAGCTGTTCGCGCAGTTGGGCAGCGGCCGACAGACCGTCGACACCCGGCAGGTCGATGTCGATGATGGCGACGTCGGGCCGGTGCTTGAGCGCCGTGTCGACGATCTCGTCGCCGCGTTCCACTTCGCAGACCACTTCGAGATCGTCTTCGAGATTCAGCAGTGCGACCAGGGCGCCGCGGACCATGTTCATGTCCTCGGCGATCAGTATCCGTATCACTGAGCTCCCGTCTGCCGTACACGAATGTGCCGGATCGTACCCAATCGCCATGACCGCCACCGTTCCTGATCCGGTGCGTGATCACGCGGCTGACCCATTGGCAGGGAACACGATCTCCCGTACCTCCGCGGTCGTCTCCGACGGCGTATTCGCCGGCACCTCGGCCAGCAGCCGGAAGGTGCCGTCCTTCCCGCGGCCCGACTCCAGCCGTCCGCCCACCGCGGTCATCCGGGCGTGCAGGTTGCCGAGTCCGCTGCCGCTGTGCGGCGAGGGGTCCCGGTAGGCGGGGTCGACGCCGTCGTTCTCCACCACCAGCCGGACCAGTCCCTCCTCCTCCACGGCCTCGATGTCGCAGTGCGAGGCGTTGCTGTGCCGCAGCAGATTGGTGACGGCCTCCCGCAGGGCCGTCGCGAGCACGGTGTCCACCTGCGGGCAGAGCGCCCCGAGGTGGACCTTAACCCGTACGTCGATGTCGGCGGCGTCGAGCACCGACCGTGCCGAGTTGATCTCCTGCTCGAGCGACATGTCGCGGAACCCGCTCGCCACTCTGCGGACGTCCGCGAGGGACTGCCGGGCGATGGCCAGCACCTCGTCGACCTCGCTCATCGCCCGCGCGGGATGCGCCGGAATCAGCCGGTGGATCAGCTCGCTCTTCAGCGTGATCGCGGAGAGGCTGAAGCCGAGCAGGTCGTGCAGGTCCCGCGCGAAGCGCAGCCGTTCCCTGGTGACCGCCATGCGGGCGAGTTCACCGCGGGCCGCCTGCACCTCCGAGATCAGTTCCACCAGCCGGGAGAGCCCGAAGACCACCAGCCCGGTGAGCAGCGAGGTCTGGCAGAGGTAGACGCTGTCGATCACCGGCCGGCCGTCGACGACCGGCGGGATCAGCATGCTCACCCCCACCAGTCCGTACAGCGGCCAGGCCACCCTCGGCCGCAGCAGCAGGAGCAGCGAACCGGCGAGATAGCCCGCCATGGCGCCCCAGAAGGCGTGGAACACCAGCAGCGGCAGGTAGGTGAGGAGCGCCTGGACGCCCAGGGTCAGGCACCTGCGGCGCAGCGGCGCCCGGTTGGCGCCCGGGGAGGAGTGCAGCAGCTGCAGGCCGAGGATCACCAGGAGCAGGACCGCACCGGTCACCTCGGCGGCCCGGGACACACCGGCGCTCAGGATGTTGATGGTGGTGAGGAGCGCGTAGCTCAGCAGCGCGGCGAGGAGGATGGCACGTGCCAGCCGTGGGGCGGGCAGATCGCTGCTGCGCCGGGGAGGGCTCACCGGTGAGTGTCTGCCCCCCGACTCGTCCGCACTGTCGGAACGGTCGTGACTGTCCATCATTCGCACGGCCTCTTCTCGCAACTATGTGCGCCATCCTGCGGGGATGATAAGTGAAGGTCGTGAAGTCCATGCAACGACCAGACTTTGTCGGGCACATGCTTGCCGAGCCAATCCAGGGTCAGACGAAGAGCGGAACGGGGTTCAGCTCTTCGTAGGGAGTGGGCCTGTCACTTCTGCCCAGGGCTACGGGTACGTCGTAGAGCCGCCCGGGACCGAGCCGCGCCCAGAAGTGCCGCATACCGGGAACGATCACCTTCACCACCGGGATGCCGAGGTCGGGCCTGCTCTGGTCGAGCACCAGCAGCTCCATGCCGTGCGCCGCGACCAGTTCGGTGATCGCCGTGACGTCGTCGAGCAGGTCCGCACGCGGTTCGTACACCCAGCTTCCCGGTGTGCGCGCGGGCCGCGCGTGATCGGGTACCAGGTAGGGCTGGTTGGCGACCGTGGCGGAACGCCACCAGCCCAGCGGTTCGGGGTCGTCGAGGGCGTAGCCCGAGCCGTCCGCGCGTGCCTCGCACACCGCGGGCAGCATCTGTCCCATCTCCGACAGCGCCCGGCGCAGGGCCAGCCGCGGGTCGAAGTGCGCCCCGAAGCCGAAGATCACGTCCTCGGCGGGTTTGTCGGTGCGCCGGGACAGCGCGGCCATCACGGGAATGCCCAGGTCGGAGGTGAGATCGAGGACCCACAGCTCACGGTGCAGCCGACGGCAGCCGTCCCGCAGCCGTTCCGCGTACGGTTCGGCGAAGGAGTCGACGTCCACGGCCGGAAGCCGGGCGCGGTTGTACCACCACAGGGCGACCGCGTCCCGCTCCACCAGTTCCAGGAAGCCCTGGACCAGGGCGTCCTCCGGGCTGCTGCCCGCCGCGTTGCCGTTGGAGTCGGCGTACAGCCCGTCGGGGGAGGGATCGCCCTGCGTGTAGTAGAGCATCGACGTCGGCAGCAGCCGCTGTGTCCCGGCGGTCAGCGACCACACGGGTGTCCACTCGGTGACCCGGTCCTCGTCGAACCGCTCCGGGACGTACTGGAAGCGCGACATCCGCGCGTTCCAGCGGTCACGGTCGCGGAACTGCCTCTCGTCGTACAGCTGGCAGGAGTTGGGGTGCACGGCCGCCGTGCCCAGGGCGCGCAAGGAGTCGCGCACCACGGCCTCGTCGCCGTGCCGCGTACCGCTGTACCGCTCCACCGCCTCGCACAGGGCGCTGACCTTGGCCTCCGTCTCCGTCAGGCCCTTTCCGCCGCTCAGCGCCCGCAGTCCGGCCCGCAGGCCGACGAGCGTGTGCGCGCCCATCGCGAGATTGTGGCCGGAGAGATAGGAGTTGACGCAGTCCGGAGTCCGGGCGGCACGCCGCAGCTCCTTGACGATCCCGGTGACCGGGTCCACCAAGTGACCGTGGCGTTCGAGCATCTGATCCGGTGTCAGCGCGCGGTGGCCGCCGTCCCGGTAGCTCGACTTGGGGCGCGGTGCGGGTACGAACGGCCTCCCGGTCCGCGCGGCGACCATCCCCGGATCACCGCACTGCGGGCACTGAGGGAGCCGTGTCACCCGGTGCGCCCTGGTCCGCAGACTCAGGGTGTCCAGTGTGTGCAGCACGCTCTGGGACGCGTCGCGTACACCGGCGAGGTACTTCGCGGTCTCCAGCACGGACAGGTGCAGAGCGATGGCGTGGCCCGCCGGCAGCGCGGCCGCGGGACGCGCGGGCGGACCGGCCAGTCCGAGCGCGCGCCGCACCGGCCACTCCGAACGGCGGTGCCCGGCAAGCCTGGTGGCCAGGCACGACCAGCAGGGCCCCTCGTCCGGCCTGAACACCGGGCCGACCCAGGGGTCGGTTCCGCAGGCCTTGGCGATCAGCCAGGGTCTGCCGCTCGCGCGGTGCTCGGCGTCGATCTCCCGCAGGGCGGGTGACAGGTAGTCGTCGCACAGCACCAGCGAGAAGCCCGCCTCCCCGTGCTCCCCGTCCTCCCCGGCCACCGGGACGCCCGAGTCACGGCACGCCGTGGTGACGGCCTCCCGGTCGGCCGGCGAGGTCAGTGCCAGGACACGGACGGTGGTGCGGGCCAGCCGCGCCACCGTCGCGCCTCCGTCCAGGCCGGCGAGGTCCCAGTAGGCCTCGGCGGCCCGGTCGGTACGGGGGAGCGGGACGCCCGGCTCCGCGGACGGCTGGGCCGGCTCCGCGTGGTATCGCACCAGGCCGGCGGTCATGAGGCCGCGCAGCGAGCTCATGACCTCCTCGGGCTCGAGCGCCGGCTCGGCCTTGCACGCCTCCTGGAGTACGGCGTTCATGCCGCGGGTGCCGTCCAGGAGCGGGACCAGCACCTCGGCGTGCTCGCCGTGCAGGGCGGTGACCCCGCGCCGCGACACCAGGTACGCGGCCTCTCCTGGTACGACGGTGGGGCGCAGGTGGAGTTTGAAACCCACCCGCGATTTCTCGTTCCCCACTTCCGGCCGGACGTCCTGTCCCCCGTGGGTGGTCATGCCGCCAGGGCCTCGGCGGGGCCTTCGGCGCGGGCGGCGATCGGCGGGACGGCGCACAGCGTCCACAGAGCGACGTCCTGGTCGGCGGGGGCGTCCAGGTGCTCGATGACGAGGCCGGAGCGCACGGGGCGGGCCTCGGCGTGGAACTCGAGAGGCTGCACGGTGACATCGGTCATGGCTGTTCTCCCCATTGAATGTCTGTTTTTCAACCACTTCAGCGAGTCTCCAGTGGACCGCTGTCGATTGTCATACTTCTGTACAGCGGCTGAGTTAAGACAGTGCAGACATCATGGGCGGAGGGTGAACTTCTCATGCATCGGAGGGTGATTCGTCCGCGTATCATCCGGTTTTCGATGATGTAAAGATCTTAGGCCAAGGCTTATACACAGCGCAGTGAGCGCTTTCAGTGTTACCTCAGATCGCGACCGTTGGATCAAGCCCCTCGCAGGTCACAGCGCCGGTCGGCTGTCACGTCCGCGCGCCCGGCCACCGTGTCCCCGCCGTGACCGTCCTCTCCTGGCACAGTCACCCGGCCGGCTGCGCGAAGACCTTGGCCAGGAACGCGTCCAGGTTCCGTCCGGTGCGGGCGATCTGCTCCTCCTGGGTCAGCGTCTCCTCGAACCTCCCGCCCGAGTCCGGCCGCTTCTTGCCGCGGATGTACAGCGGGCAGGCGAGATCGGTGCACATGTAGGCCCCCACCGAGTGCCCCTGCCGCCCGGCCGCGCCCGCCAGGCGCGCCGTCAGAAGCGACACCCCGTTCGCGCCGTGCACCGTCAGGCACAGCGAGCAGATGCTCTGCTTGAGAATGCTGCGGCGGCCGGCGGGAAACCGCAGCGCGACACCCACCAGCCCGTCCCGGGTCCCGGTGACCAGATAGCTGCGGTCGGGGGCGCCCGGATCGCGCCAGCCGAGGAAGTCGAGGTCGTCCCAGGGAAGTTCGTTCAGGCCGCGGGGCAGCGGGAGCCGGCTCGCCTCGCCCTTCGTGCAGTTCACGAAGGAGCCGCGGATCTGTTTGTCGCCGAGTGGTTCCATGGCGGGCGACGCTAACAGCGGGGGGTTTCCGTGTCGTGACATTTTCTGAAGCGGCCGCGGGTGCCCGGAGCCGTGCCGCGCACCGTCAGTGCGCGGAGGGGGAGCGCCACCACCGCTCGCGGCGCGCCGGTCCGCAGCAGGGAACCGCGGATGCGTCGGCCCGCCTTCCGCGAGGCGACCGCGGGAGGCAGGAGCACGCCATCGGCCCCACCGGGCCTCAAGTGGGAGAGCAGGTGCGCAAGACCTCCCATTGAGCGGAGTGCATCGTGAAGTTGCAGGTCACGGTTCTGGTATGCGTGATGCCGGGGATGCTCGTGCCGGTGGCGGGCGGATGACTTCGGCGAAGATCACCGGTCACGGGAAGACCTCGCGGACGGTTGCCCACTTCGGGGCGGTGCGTACCTGCTCGAAGCAGGAGACGGACGCGTGGCGGGCGAAGCAGGCCCGGCAGATCCTCTTGCCCTCCGACGGGCAGGACAGCGCCTTCACCTCGCGACAGCGCGGGCAGACAGGCCCGGACGACCTTGGTCGCCCCGGCCTCGACGAGCTCGTTGACGAACTGCGCTGCGCACGCCGCGCCCGCTGCCGTGACGCCACGACAGCGGCGCGGGATCATAGAATCGAACGTGCGTACGAGGAGCCCGTCGGGCCTCCAGTTGCTCCAGGTATCGGCTCACTCGGCCCGGGACAGGGCGAGCGCTGCCAGAGCAGCGGAAGCGCCCGACTGGCCCCGGATACCGGGGAAGGCGTTGATGTCCACGATCAATGGGGCACCGTGGCCGCGGTCGATGATGTCCACGCCGTAGACGTCGAGGGAGAACGCCTCTCCGACGCGGTGCACCAGGGCCGGCCATCCGGGCGGCAGATCGTCGAGGCGGAGCGCTCGTGTGGGGCCGCGTCCCTCGGGGGAGAGTTCGGAGCGGCGCAGGCCGGCGAAGAGCCGGTCGCCGATCGCCCAGAGCTTGTAGTCCCATCCGTCGTTGGGGGCGAAATCCTGGACCACGACCGGCTCGTCCGGATGGGCGGCGGCCAAGTCCCGCAGGTGCGAGCGACCCTCGACACGGGCCACCACGTCGTGCCGCCGGCTGTGGCGGCTCTTGACCACCGCGGGTCCGGACAGCGGCGGCCCGGACGCCAGCCGGGCCAGGGTTGTGAAGGTGCGCGTGGCCGCGAAGGGGAGGCCGGCACTCAGGGCCAGTGCGGCCATGGACGTGCGGTCCTGGCACAGCGCGGTCGCGGCGGCGGAGTTGATCACGCGGGCGCGGCGTTGCTCCAGAACCCGGGCGAGTGCGAGGGCATGTGGCGTGCGCGCCTTCAGCAGGTAGACGTCGGCGAGCGGTTCGGGGACGGGCGGCGACGTACGGGGATCCAGCACATCCACGTGGTGGTCGGGCGCGAGCAGGGCCGTAGTGAGGCTCAGCAGCGGGTGGCCGGGCTCACACGTGATCAGGCCGATCCTCATGCCGTCTTGCCTGCCGTCACGGGGACCGGAACGGCGCCGAGCGGCGGCTGCGCGGCCGTCCTCGCCCCGCCCGCGCCGGCCGCCAGGGCGAGGACGGCTCTTGCCAGGCGTACTGGCGCGTCGGGGACCTGACGGAAGCTGGGAAAGTCGTTCACGTCGACGACCACAGGGCCGTTCGGCCCGAGGACCACGTCCACACCGTACAGGTCGAGGCCGTAGACCACGCCGACCTGAGCAGCGATCGCGGCGATCTCGGGCGACAGCGGCACACGGCGCTCCCGTACGGCGTGGTCCGGGTGGAGCAGGGAACGGCGCTCGGTGGCGTACAGCTCGTCGCCGACGCTGTACACCTTGATGTCGACTCCGGAGTTCGGCACGTACGGCTGGGCAACGAGCATGCCCTCCCCCGCCAGTTCGGGGAGCACCTCGGCGAGCCGGCGTGGGGAGGACACCAGACGCACGGCCCGGCCCGAGCTGCCGTCAGCGGGCTTGACCACGATTGGATACTCCGACTCGGGTATCTCGGCGAGCAGTTCCGGCTGCGCCGCCGCGTAGGTCGCAGGCAGGGGCAGCCCGTGACTGAGGCCGATCACGGCGGCCAGCGCCTTGTCCCTCACGCCTCGTATCGCCCGGGCGTTGTTGATCGTCGTCAGGCCGGCCGAGGCCGCCGCTTCGAGCAGGGTGAGGCCCGGGCCGCCGGAGACCGTCTTGAGCACCCATGCGTCATGGGCGCTCGTCTGTACGGCCTCTGTCGGGTGCAACAGGGAGCCGCCGGGGCGCAACAGGTCCACTTGGTGTCCCCAGGAGACGAGTTGGCGGATCACCTCGACGGGCATACCGTCGTGGCGATACCGCTCCTCCACCAGAAAGCAGAGCTTCATCGTTCTTCCCCGTCACCGCCGGGCACCCGTCTTACTGCCTGTCGTCCGGCATTCCGCAATGTCTTGTGGCATCAGCAGGATGTCATGACCGGGCGGCCGGGCAGTCGTCGGCTGTCACGGGGCTTGCGGGCCGTGCCGCGGCCGCCCGGTCGGTCGTGCCAGGGCCAGGATGCGGGCAGCGCGCGGACTCGGAGCCCCGTCCGGGTCAGGACGAGATGGACGGCCGAGGCGGGTACGCCGAGAATCGGGCCGATCCGCGCGGGGCCGGGCTTGCGCTCGCTCCGCAGCGCGCGGATGCGGGTCTCGACGTCGGCGGGGGCGCGGTGCGGAGCCGTCCGGGCCCGACTGGCGCGGTCGTACAGGCCGGCGTCGCCTTCGGCTCGCCGGCGTCGGCCCCATTTGCGGGCGGTGGTGCGGGAGATGCCCATTTCGTCGGCGACGTGGGCGACGGGCCGGCCGGCCCGGCCCGGTCGACCGAGAGTCTCCTGCCGTGGACGGTCAGCCGGGCGCTGGGGTGGGGGTGATGGAGACCTCTGTCGGTGGTGCGGTTCCTGATGAAGCTGACTCCAGCCGTCGGACGGGGGCACTCGTTCAGCTGCTCGGGTTCTCAACCGAGGGGAAGCGGACGAGCGAGCGCGTGCCGGTGGCCGCCGACATGACGGTCGGCGGCCACCGGCAGTGGGTGAGGAGCTGTTGTGGAGGATGCGGGTCAGGCCGCGAGGCGGGTGCCGCGGCGCCAGACGGCGCGGGTGCTGAGGGTGTCGGAGACAGCGGTGGTGGGGTCGCCGTCGACGAGGAGCAGGTCGGCGCGCAGGCCCTCGGCGATGCGTCCGCGGTCGTTCAGGCCGAAGCGGCGGGCGGTGGTGGCGGTGGCTGCGCGCAGGGCTTGGGTGGGGGTGAGGCCGGCGCGGACCAGGTACTGCAGTTCGTGGTGGAGGCTGGCGCCGTGGGCGAGTCCGCCCAGGAACGGCAGCGGCACAGAGACGTCGGTGCCCGCCAGCAGGTCCACACCGGCGTCGCTGAGTGCTTCGACGGTGGCCAGGACGTCTTCGATCCTTCCCTGCGGGTAGTGGCCGAAGCTGGAGCGCAGCGTCTTGTCCCAGTCGGTGTCGAGGCGCGCGGCGACACGCGGGTCGTCGGCGAGTTCGCTGCCGGTGATGCCCACCATGGAGGCGTTCAGAACCACGCAGGGCACGACGAAGACCCCTGCGTCCCGGATCAGGTTGATGATCTCGTCGGTGTGGGGCTGGTCCATGAAGAGGTGGACCAGGCCGTCGATGCCTGCCTCGATGGCCATGCGGGTGGCGTCCACGGTCAGGGCGTGGGCGACGGTGAGCATGCCGCGCCGCTTCGCCTCGGCGACCCCGGCGTTCAAGGTGGCCCGGTCGAGCATCGGCAGTCCGGGATGTCCCTCGATGCTGCCGTCGTCGACCATGAACTTGATGTAGTCCGAGCCGCGGTCGATCAGCTGCGGGATGAACGCGACCGCCTCCTCGGGGGTGGTGGAGAACGGCATGAGCGGGGGTGCTCCGGTGGGCTCGGCGCCTGCGGGCGGGCCGGGGCGGAAGCCTTCGGGAAACAGTTCGCTGGGGTGGCCGCCGGGCGGGGTGATGCCGAAACCGGAGGAGCGCACGTCGGCGACGGTGTCATCGTCGCTGATGTGCGCGCGGTTGTCCGCCGTGTTGGTGCCCTGCATCTCCAGTTCGGTGGTTATCCCGAATCGCAGTGCCAGCGCCAGCGCGTCCCGGCCGGTATGGACGTGGGCATCGATCAGGCCCGGCAGCAGCGTCGCGCCGCTGCCGTCGACGACCTCCGCCCCTTCGGGGACGTCGCCGCCGATGCGGGCGATCCGCCCGGAGTCGACGAGCACAGTGAGGGCACCCAGTGTCCTTTCACCGTCGAAGACCCTGGCACCGGTGATAGCGGTCACGGACATGGCTTGCCTCAATCCTGGAGCACGACTCAATGTATACCTAATGCTATACAGATGCTCGACGGTGTGTATGTGTGTGTCGACCGGAACTCCTTAGGATGGCCACATGACCACCAGCTCCCCGCCGGACCCAGGGACCGAAAGAGCCCTTCTCGACCAGGTGGGGCCTGCGCTTTCACGGCTGCGGCGGCGTACCTCGGGCGGACGCGGCGATCTCACCCGCAACCTCGTCCTCAACGTGGTCGCGGACGCACCCGGGGAGATGACGGTCGGCGGAGTCGCCGCCGAGATGGGCGTCACCCAGCCGGTCGCCAGCCGCACCATCGCCGCATGCGTCGCCGACGGGCTGATGCGGCGGGCCGCATCCCAAGCGGACGGACGGCGCACCGTCCTGGAACTCACGGACGCCGGCGAGGCCGAGCGCCGTCGCTTCGCCTCCGAACAACGCGAGACCTTCGAGCACATCACCGCGGCATGGGATGCGGCCGACCGCACCCGATTCGCCGAACTCCTGATCCGCTACAGCCAGGACGCCAGTGCCTGGTCCACCCGGCGCCACATCCACGGCGGGGACAGCGCGAACACCCGCCCGGAGGACTGAACGGCCCACAGCGGCGCACGAACCTCCGCCGGTGAACGCTCCGGAACTACCCGGCCGTGAGTGCCACGAACGCGGCCCACTCGTCCCGGCCGACCCGCAGCACGGGGCCGTCGCCCACGGCCTTGGAGTCCCGTACGTACACGGCGTCCAGCCCGGGCGGCCACCTCGACGCGGTCACCGCCGTTGGTTCCGCTGTGGCTGGCTTGAACCACGCGAGGTCGCCGTGCCGGTCCGCGGTTCCGGCAACGAGCGGACCCGTACACCTGCCGTACGCACGGCGGCCGTACCACGCGGCCGGGTACGGAAGTCCGACCTCGCCAGGCCGTCCGCGTGACGAACGGCTACTCCGTGGAGTCGTCCAATGTCGGCGCCGAACCACCCACTCGTGCACCGCAGTTCAGCATCCGCCTCAGCAGCACCAGACGTGGCGCCCGTCTCGCGCGCCGCCTCGCCGGGCAGCAGCTCGCGGCCTGGGGGATCCCCTACGACTCCGAGGCCGCGCAGGCCGTCGCCCTCGTCACGGCCGAGCCGGCCTCCGACGCGGTCGTCCACGGCCGCGCCCCCGGGCGGGACTTCCGGCTGACGATGCTCCTGCTGCCCGGGCGCGACGCCGTCCGCGTCGAGGTGACCGACACCTGCCCGGAGCGCCTTCCCCCTGACGCGGCGGCGGCCGAACCGGTGCCGCCCGACGCGCCGTCGGGACGTGGGCTGCTGCTCGTGACGGCGTACGCGGACCGCTGGGGATGCGAAGCCCGCGACACCTGCACCAGGACCGTCTGGGCCGAGTGCCCCTTGTGAGCGCCTGCCCGTATTCCCGGTAGAGGCGCAAGGGCCTGCCGGACCGTTGTCTGGGGGGCGCAGGCCGGGCGGTCCACCTGATCCCGGCCGCGCAGGCAAGGGCACGCGGGTTCCAGCCATCCCGGACGCGCCCAGTGGGGAACCCGCACGCCGACGTCCGTATCCGTGCTCGGCCGGTACTCCTTCCAGCCCCCCGAGCTGCTCGGGGGCCTGTGTCCGCTGCGTGATCGGGACGCCGCCGACGAGGAATGACGCCCGGCGAGGGGGCGTCAAGGCTGGAGGGAATCAGCAAACCCCACCAGCGGCCGCCGCGGCATCGGCGACTCCAGAGGCAGTCGGCTTCGCGGCCGCCGGCGGCGTGCGGTAGGCGCGAAGGGGCGCGTTGGTCGCGGCCACGGCGGCGATCGCCAGGACGGCGGATGCGGGCGAGGAGCCCCGACGGCTTCATGGCGGGCGCCGGGCCGGTCCTTGACGGTCCGGCATCGCCCCGTCGAGCCGGAGCGAGTAACAGCCATACCCGTCAGACACGTTGACTTGCGACGAGGAACGCCTTCACCATGACCGGGCGGTCACATCGGCGTCCGGTCACATGAAGGAGTGTCCATGCCCACTCCCACCTGGACCCGGCTGTCGCCCGCCCGCCGCGAGCGGGTTCTGGTCGCGGCGATGGACGAGTTCGGCACCCACGGCTACTCCACGGGCAGCCTGAATGTCATCGCCCGTGAAGCGGGGGTCGCCAAGGGCTCCCTGTTCCAGTACTTCTCCGGCAAGCTGGACCTTTTCTCCTACGTGGCGGAGCAGACCTCGCTGCGTGTCTACGCATACATGCAGCCCTGGCTCGACGGCTACGACGGCACCGGCGACTTCGCCACGCACCTCGTCGACGCGCTGGAGGTCTGGCTCGACTACTTCGCCGGGCAGCCGCTCGAGCGGGGGGTGGCCGCCGCCACCAACATGGAGATGGACCCGGCGGTTCGTGACGCGGTCAGGCGACCCGTGAACGCCATGTACCTGGCCGGTCTCCGCCTTCTCCTGGAACGGGCCGTCGACGCCGGGGACCTGCGCAAGGACGCCGACCTGGACGCACTGCTGTCACTCCTTCTGGTGCTCCTGCCGCAGCTGGCTCTCGTCGCGCACTTCCCGACACCGAACAGCCCCGTGCAACTCACCGGAGTCGGCACCCAGGTCCGGCGTGGGAATCTCGAACGTCTCGTCATCCCGCTGCTCGCCGATTTCAGAGCGCGGGGCGACCGATGACGGAACCCGACCGCGAAATCGACATCATCGGTTCGGGTTTCGGTCACCGGCACGGCGACCGGCGCGTCCTCCACGGCCGTCGGCATGGACGGTTCGCGTTCCGTGGGGTGTCCCCAACGGGCCGGTCCTGGTTCGGTCCAGGTCCGGCGCGATTCTCAGCTCGGTGAGCCTTCCCCTGGACACCGCTCGGGCTCACGGGTGTGCCCGCGGCGGAGTGGCCTCCGGCCCCAGAGTCCGAAAACACCCGGACAGCACGGAGACGTACCACCAGACATCACTGCTTCATCCCCACAGAAAAGGTGATCTCGTGTTCCGTACACTCCTGCGGTCCTTGACCGCGCTGCTGCTGTGCGCGGCAGCCGCCTTCGCCCTCGCACCGGCCGCCCACGCGTCGGAGGCAGCCGCTCCGGTCCGGGCGGCGGACCCCTCCACCACCGGGTCGTTCCCCGTCGCCTACACCGATCTCACCGTCTCCGCCTCGGGCCGCTCGTTCAGCGCACGTGTCTGGTACCCCGGCACGACGGCCGGGGCGAACGCGCCGGTCGCCGCCGGCTCCCACCCCGGCCTCGCCTTCGGACACGGCTTTTTCCAAGCCATCACCCAGTACGAGAGCCTGCTCAAGCACTACGCCTCCTGGGGCATCATCACCGTCGCACCCAAGTCCCAGGGCGGTCTCCTCCCCAGCCACTCCGCGTTCGCCGACGATCTGAACGCGGCACTCACCTGGCTCACCACCCAGAACAGCACCACCGGCTCACGGTTCGCAGGCGCGGTCAGCACCGGCCGGCTCGCCGTCTCGGGGCACTCCATGGGCGGTGGTGCGGCATTGGTCGCCGCGAGCCGGAACGCGGCCGTCAGGTCCGTCTCCACCCTCGCGGCGGCGGAGACCAACCCCTCGGCCGTCAGTGCCTCCAGCGCGCTGAGCATCCCCGTCCAGTACGTCGGCGGCAGCGCCGACAGCATCGCCGGCGTCGCCGACAACCAGCAGAAGATGTACGACGCCAAGCCGTCCGCCACTCAACTGCGCGTCATCACAGGCGGGTTCCACTGCGGATTCGAGGACAGCTCCGGCATCGGCTGTGACAGCGGAACCATCACCCGCGCCGCCCAGTTGAAACTGACCTACGGTGTCACGACCGCCTGGCTGCTCCACACGCTCGGCGTCGACTCCTCCCTGTACGACCAGGTGTGGGGCTCCGCGGCCCAGAACCTTGCCGGTGTCGTGTACTCCGCCAAGCCCTGAACGCTCCGGCGCGCGACGGCGGCAGTTCAGCTGTGCCCCTGCCGGCTGAACGGAGAGACTCTGTGACCGCTCGGCCCTGGCCCAGTTCCCAGACCAGGCCGCCAGGGCGCGGGCTCGCACCCACTACATCGCCGACCCCGCCTCGGACTGAACCGCCGCGACCCGGCCGACTGCACCCATCGCGTCAGCACGCCAAACTCGCCGTGGCCGATCGCCGCACGCTGTACCTGGGCAGCGCCAACCTGACCGAGTCCGCGGCCCACCGCAACATCGACGCGGGGGTGCTGGTGGACGGCGGGGCGCCGGACGAGGCCGTCGCGGTGGCCGTGGAGGTCCGTCTCGGGCAGGGCGCCGACGATGCGGAGGATGCCGTCCGCCGCGACCAGTACGGCGTACCGCACGCCGGTGGCGTCCGGGCGGGGCCCGGACGCCCTTGCGGGAGTACCGTCCGGCGAAGTCCTCGTCACACCAGAGCCTCTGCGGCCGGTCTCCCGCCCGCAGCGCCGTCCTCCCGTCCGGACTGCTCGGTCGCGCGACCCGCGCAGTCAGGGAGGGGACATGCTCGCCGGAACGGGGGCGGAGGGACAAGGTGCACTTCGACAACTGCATAGGCCTTCGAAACAGTCCCGAGCATGCCCGCTGATCACGCCGCCACACCGGGAAACCCGGAGATCCCCGACAGAGTCAAGCCGAGCCGGACCGTGACACCGGCTCGCGCTCCGCCCCGTCCGGTGCCCGTCCGCCGACGAGATCGGCGAGGCGCTGGAACCGCTGTGGAGCACCGCGGCGGCGATCTTGCGAAGAATGTGTACTTGACCGGTAACAGAACCCTGTCGACGGCGAGTTGCGGGAGATTCGCGGTGCAGAATCGCTGTGCCATTGAATCGACACCGGCCATGCACGCCGACCACGGGGAGACATCATGAACGCTGCTGCCTGCAGAAGCCGTAAGAGTTCCAGCGGCTGGAGGGCCTACGCGCTGGGTGCCGGGGCGATCGCCGCGCTGCTGGCGACCACGGCGTGCCAGCCTGCTGCGGACGATGCCGCGGACGAATCCAAGTCCTCGGCCCGGCCCAGCGCGACGAGTGCGGCGACGGCGACGTCGCCCGGTGGCAGCAGCGGCGAAGGCGAAGAGGGCGAAGAGAGCGGGGACACCGGCGGTGAGAACGACTCCGGCACCCCCCTTTGTACTCTGCAGGACTTGTCGGTATCCGCCACGAACTACGACGGGAAGGGTGAGCCGGTTCGTCACATCCTCCTCGTCGCCACCAACACGGGCGACAAGAAGTGCGACGTCCAGAACGCCCCCGAGGTCATGCTCGGCGACGCCCAGGGCCCGGCCCCGGTCCTGGAGGGTGACGTCCCCGACGAGCCCGTCACCCTCGCTCCCGGCGAGAAGGCGTACGCCGGTCTCCTCGCCACCGGCGGCCACATGGACACCTATGAGGTGGAGTTCATGACCCTCACCCTCGGCAGCCCCGGCGGCGAGGCCGAGGCCGAGGAGCCGGTCGAGCTGTCCATGCCCGCCGCGTCGTTCCCGGCCGACGACGGCCAGCGCGTCACGAACTGGGCGGGCACCGAGGGCCTCGCCATGCGTCCCGTCACCCAGCGCTGACGTACCTTCACCCCGCCCCGCCCTGAGCGTCGATCCGCCCGCGGCGGAAGGTCACGCGCCCCACGGCATGTCATGGGTCCGGTCCCGCAGGTATCGGGACCGGGCCCGGACCCGCGTTCAGGCCGCCGTCGTAGGGCGCGCAGTGGCTACGGCGCGCCCGCGGTTGAAAGCTGGGCCAGGGCGGCACCGACTTGGGTCGCGGACACCGATCCGCCGGCGGGCAGTCCGGCGCCGCGCCAGGCCCGGCCGACAACGTCCCGTCACCCTCGGCGGCGGTCAGCTCGCGTTGTTCTCGCAAATCGGGTCGGTGTCCGGTCCGTGGTCGGTGAGGTGGGCGAAGGTTCATTCTTCTCCGCCCACTCGCGATCGAGCCGGAAACCGGGTTATACACCGCCGTCGCCCTCACCCCCGGGGCCGGGCCCGAGCATCACGAGGCGGCCGTCGGCCTGGACCTGCTCGCCGACGACGACAGCCCCCTGGACGTCTTCGGCGACACCGCCCACTCCACCGGTGAGGCCCGCCACAGCCTCGATGGCGCAGGTCACCGGCTGTCCCTCAAACCCGCCCCGCTACGGGCCGCCGTCCCCGGCGGCTTCACCCTCGACGACTTCCGGATCGACACCACCGCCGCCACGGTGACCTGCCCCGCCGGGCACACCGTCCCGCTCTCGGCACCCGGCGGACGGCACCAGCAGCGCACCGCGTCCTTCAAGGACCGGTGCACCGGCTGCCCACTGCGCGAGCGGTGCACCAAAGCCAAGGCCGGACGCGTCGTGACGATCCGCCCGCACCACGACCCCCAGGCCGCCGCCCGCCACCGGGCCGCCACCGATCCCGACCGGCAAGCCGACTACCGGCGCTGGCGACCACCGGTCGAACGCGCCGTCGCATGGCTCGTCCAGCACGGCAACCGCCGACTGATCAAGGGGCTGCCCGGCCTACGGC
>NZ_JAAAXQ010000410.1 GCF_009916105.1 Streptomyces sp. GC420
GCCGCAGTTCGGTCAGGTGCCGGGCCAGCCGGCGCCCCCGCCCTTCGGCCAGCAGCCGGGCGCTCCCTTCGGCCAGCAGCCGGCCGCCCCGTTCGGGCAGGCACCCGGCATGCCGGGTGCCCCCGCCGGCTACGCGGTGCCGCAGGGTGCCCCGGCGACCGGAGCGGGCCTCACCGCCGCCCTCCAGCCGTACAAGGAGGCCGCCACCGGGCAGCGCTGGACCTCGCAGAACGAGCAGATGATGCGGGTCGACCTGATGATGGGCGGCCAGGCGGTGCTCGCCCGCCAGGGCAGCATGGTCCTGTACCAGGGCAAGGTCGACTTCAGCTACAAGAGCGCCGGCTTCGCCGGCCGGATCGTCGGCAACGCGACCGGCCAGGAGATGCAGCTGATGCGCTGCACCGGCCGCGGCCAGGTCTTCCTCGCCGAGGAGGGGGCGCACCTGCACCCCATCGAACTCCAGGGCGACGCGATCTGCGTCTCCGCCGAGAACGTGCTCGCCTTCGACGAGAGTCTGCAGCACGAGGTGCGCAGGATCGAGGGCCACGGCATTCCCGGCGGCGCCCTGTTCACGATGCAGTTCCAGGGCACCGGAACCGTCGTCGTCAAGACGCACGGCATCCCCGTCGTCCTGCCGGTCACCCCGACGACGTTCGCTGACAGCAACGCCATCGTCGCCTGGTCCGCGGCCTCGCAGGTGATCCTCTCCAGCCAGGTGCGACTGCGCCGCAACGCCTTCCCGGGCCACAGCGGAGAGACGGTCAACCTCCAGTTCCGGGGAGCGCCCGGAAACTTCATCGTCGTCCAGCCGTACGAGGTCTGAGGGAGCCCGACATCATGAACCAGCAGCTCGCGGGCTACGCCCCGACCCCGCCGATGGCCCGTATGGAGAACCACGGCCGTTCCATGCTCAAGGTCGTCATGGCCACGGGCCAGGACCTCTACGCGCGCACCGGCTCGATGGTCGCCTACGAGGGCTTCGTCCAGTACGAGCCCAACCCGCCGGCCCTGCGCCAGGCCGCCGCCTCCTGGATCACCGGCGAGGGCGCCCCGGTGATGAAGGCCAGCGGAGACGGCATCCTCTACCTCGCCGACTACGGCGCGGACGTCGTCGTGATCAACCTCAACAACGACTCGATCTCGGTCAACGGCACCAATGTGCTGGCCTTCGACGCGCACCTGCAGTTCGGCGTCGAGAAGGTCAAGGGTCTGGCCAAGTTCGCCGGCCAGGGCATGTTCAACGTCGAGATCTCCGGCACCGGCTGGCTCGCCCTCACCTCGCGCGGCACGCCCATCGTCGTCGACTGCGGACGCGGTGAGGACGAGACGTACGTCGACCCTGACGCGCTGGTCGCCTGGTCGCCGAACCTGAAGGTCAAGGGCAAGCGCAGCTTCAAGGCCTCCTCGGTGATCGGGCGGGGCAGCGGAGAGGCGTACCAGATGGCCTTCTCGGGCCAGGGCATCGTCGTCGTACAGCCCAGTGAGGACAGCACCGACCGCCTCCGGATCCGGGGCTGAGGGGGAGCGAGAACAACCATGCAGAGCCCGCTTTTCAGCCTGACCGAGAACCCGAGTCAGGATCGCTATGCGATGCAGAACCCGCAGTTGCTGCGGGTGACGCTCGGCGGCAATGACGACGTGCTGGCCCGCAAGGGCGCCATGGTCGCCTACCAGGGCCTCGTCGAGTTCGACGGCGAGTACCAGTCCGGCAGCCAGCGACGTGCACGCGCCAGGACCGGTGAGGGCTTGGACCTGATGCGCTGCTCAGGGCAGGGCACCGTCTACTTCGCCAACCTCGCCCAGCACATCCATGTGGTGGACGTGGACCGCGAGGGCATGACCGTGGACAGCCAGTACGTCCTCGCGCTGGACTCGCAGCTGAACACCGAGGTCATCGCCGTGGACAGCCAGTACGGCATCTCCGGCACCGGCAAGTACCAGCTGAACATCTCGGGGCAGGGCAAGGTCGCCCTGATGACCTCCGGCCAGCCGCTGATGCTCCAGGTGACCCCGGACAAGTACGTCAACGTCGACGCGGACGCGATCGTGGCCTGGTCCAGCGGGCTGCGGGTGCAGATGCAGGCGCAGACGCACTCCTCCGGGGTGTGGCGCAGGCGCGGCAGCACCGGGGAGGGCTGGGAGCTCAGCTTCCTCGGTCAGGGGTACGCGCTGGTGCAGCCCAGTGAGCAGATGCCGCCGCAGAACGCCGTGGTGGGGCAGGGACTCGCCGCCCAGTTCGGCATGGGGCAGAACGGCTCGCACGGCCAGAACCAGAACAACGCCTGGAACTGACGGTCCCGCAGTACCCGGGGATTCCCCGGCACTGCGCGTCGTACGGCAGAGGGGCGCCCCCCCGGGGGGCGCCCCTCGCTCACGCGCATGCCCGGATTCCGGATCAAGACCGGAACCGGAATCAGGTTCGGTGCCCGAGGCGGGCGCGGATGCCCGCCAGGAGCCGGACCACCGACTCGTCGGCGACCCCGGGCACCTCCTCGTAGGAGAACCAGCGCAGGTCCAGTGACTCCTCGCTGATGGCCGCCACCGCGTCCGGCGGTGCCAGCACGCCGTACTGCACGTCGAAGTGCCAGTGGCAGGGGGCCGGGATGGAGTGCCGGTCCAGGGTCACCGGGCCGCCGGGCAGCGGTTCCAGGCCCTCAGGGATGCCGGACTCCTCCCGCGCCTCACGCATCGCGGCGTCCGCCAGCGTCGCGTCACCGGGCTCGCAGTGGCCGCCCGTCTGCAGCCACATGCCGAGCTTCCTGTGCAGCGTAAGCAGCACCCGCTCCCGCGCGGGGTCGATCACCAGCGCGCTCGCCGTGATGTGCCCGGCGCCGCAGGCCTTCCAGACACCGTCGGGATGCGATGCCAGGTGGTCCAGGTAGACGTCACGCAGGGCCGGCTGGCGCTCGTAGTCCTTCAGGACGAGCACCGCGTCGTCGTACAGGCTCACTTCTTTTCGTTGCCCTCGTCGCCCTTGTCGTCCTCGGTGCCCGCGGAGCCTTCCCCGCCCCGTCCCTCGTCCCGCCGGCCCGCCGCCTCACCGAGCATCCTGTCGAGCTCGGAGAAGTCCAGCTGCTCGCGGTGGACGAAGCCGTCGGGGTCGTCGAGGTCCTGGGCCGTCGGCAGCATGTCCGGGTGGGCCCACAGGCCGTCGCGGCCGTCCACCCCGCGCGCGTCAGTGAGGGAGGCCCACAGCCGCGAGGCGTCCCGCAGCCGGCGCGGCCGCAGTTCGAGGCCGATCAGCGTGGCGAAGGTCTGCTCCGCCGGGCCGCCGGAGGCACGGCGCCTGCGCAGGGTCTCCCGCAGCGCGTCGGCGGACGCCAGGCGCGGCTTGGCGGCCTCGTGGACCACGGCGTCCACCCAGCCCTCGACGAGCGCCAGAGCCGTCTCCAGCCGCGCCAGCGCGGCCTTCTGCTCCGGAGTGTCCTCCGGCTGGAACATGCCCTGCTGAAGGGCCCGCTGCAGCTCCTCGGGGTTCTGCGGGTCGAACTGGCCGACCACGTCCTCCAGCTTGCCGGTGTCCACCTTGATGCCCCGGGCATAGCCCTCCACCGCGCCGAACAGGTGCGAGCGCAGCCACGGGACGTGCGCGAACAGCCGCTGGTGGGCCGCCTCCCGCAGCGCGAGGTACAGCCGCACCTCGTCCAGCGGGATGCCCAGGTCCTTGCCGAACAGCTCGACGTTCAGCGGCAGCAGCGCGGCCCTGCCGGACGGGCCGAGCGGCAGCCCGACGTCCGTCGAGCCGACGACCTCGCCGGCCAGCACACCGAGCGCCTGCCCGATCTGGCTGCCGAACATGGCGCCGCCCATGGAACGCATCATGCCGAGCAGCGGGCCGGCCATGGCCTGCATCTCCTCGGGGAGCACATCGCCCATGGCGGCGCCGACTCGCTCGGCCACCGGATCGACGAGCTCCTTCCAGACCGGCAGGGTCGCCTCGACCCATTCCGCCCTGCTCCAGGCGACCGCGGACCCCGAGCCCGAGGGCAGTGACGTCGCACCGTCCAGCCACAGGTCCGCCAGCCGCACGGCCTCCTCGACCGCGCCGCGCTCTGCGGGGCCGACGCTGGCGTCCTTGGTGCCGCCGGGACCGCCCTGCGCGACGGTCTGCCGGGCGATGTCCTTGGCCATGTCCCAGTTCACCGGGCCCCCCTCGTAGGAGAGCATCTGCCCGAGCTGCTGGAACGCGGCACCCAGGTCGTTGGGGTTCAGCGAACCGAACATCGCGGCGAGCGGGTTGTCCCCGCCGGGTCCACCGGGGCCGCCGGGGATACCGGGAAAGCCGAACCCGAAGGGGCCGGCCGGGCCACCCTGTCCTCCGGAGCCCTGTCCACCTCCGTGGCTGTCCTTCTTCTTGCCCTCGTCGCCGTTCTCCGGCTCCTCCGGCGGAAGGCCGAATCCGAATGGGGTGTCACTCACGGGTTTCCTCGGCTGCTAGGGCCGGCGGCCCGGACGGCCGACGGCGAATGCCCGACATCACAATCCAGCGTAGGGGGTGCCGGCCGGGTCGCGCCGGGGCCCGACACCAGGACCCGTCGAAGGGCTCGGTGCACCACTGACCCGGGGGCTGCGGCAGGATGGACGCCACCTGGTACGTACGCGCAACCACGCGTCCGTACTGAAGTCAACCGCTGGAGACGCCGGTGAGTTCCCCAGAAAGAGACGTTCGCGCAGCGCGAAACGGTGCCGCCGCGACCGGCAGAGGACCCGTCGTGGCGGTCACCGGTGCCGCCACGGGGCTCGGCGAGCTGCTGACCCGGCGGCTCGCCGACTCCGAGGAGATCAAGCAGGTCGTCGCCATCGACGAGCGGCGCGGCGAGGTTCCCGAGGCGCAGTGGCACATCCTCGACGTGCGCGACCCCGCGATCGCCGAGAGGCTCCGCGGCGTGGACGTCGTGGTGCACCTCGCCGTCGACCTCGACCTCGGCACGGAGGCGACGGCCCGGACGGCGTACAACGTGCGCGGCACCCAGACGGTGCTGACGGCCGCCGCGGCCGCGGGCGTCCGCCGGGTGGTGCTGTGCAGCTCGGCGATGGTCTACGGCGCGCTGCCCGACAACGACGTGCCGCTGTCCGAGGACTCCGAGCTGAGGGCCACCGCGGAGGCCACCGGCGTCGGCGACCTGCTGGAGATCGAGCGGCTGGGCCGCCGCGCGCCCCGCGCCCACCCGGGCCTCAACGTGACCGTCCTGAGGCCGGCGGTCCTGGTGGGAGGCACCGACACCGCGCTGACCCGCTACTTCGAGTCGCCCCGGCTGCTGGTTGTGGCCGGATCGCGCCCGACCTGGCAGTTCTGCCACGCCGAGGACCTGGTGAGTGCCCTGGAGTACGCGGCGCTGGAGAAGGTCGAGGGCGAACTGGCCGTCGGCTGCGACGGCTGGCTCGAGCAGGAGGAGGTCGAGGAGCTCAGCGGCATCCGCCGCATGGAGCTGCCCTCGGCCGTCGCCCTCGGCGCCGCCGCGCGGCTGCACCGCATCGGGCTGACGCCCTCGCCCGCCGGAGACCTCGCGTACACGATGTACCCGTGGGTGGTCAGCGGGAGCAGGCTGCACGACGCCGGCTGGCGGCCGAAGTGGACGAACGAGGAAGTGCTGGCGGCGCTCCTGGAGGAGGTCGAGGGCCGGCACACGGTCGCGGGCCGCCGCCTCGGGCGCAAGGACGCAACGGCTGCGGGCGCCGCGGGTGCGACCGTCGCGCTGCTGGGTACGGCCGCCCTGGTACGCCGTGCCCGCAAGGCCCGCCGCCGCTGACCGCGGCGGTGGGGCCCGCCCCCGGCGCGGGGGCGTTCCGCGTTGTCGGTGCCGTGGGGCAGCATGGGGGGCATGGTACGCAACGGCACCCAAGATCACCCTGGCGAGCAGGCGGCTCCCGGCACCGCCGGCCCCTCAGGCGCAGCGCTGCGCGCTGACCCGGCCCGCCCGTCGCCCGACCACCGCCCCTCACGGACAGCGCTGCGCGCCGACCCTGTTCGGTTGGTCGCGATACGGGAGACGCCGCTCTCCCTCGACGAGGTCTTCCGTGCCGTCGGTGACGACGCGGCGGGCGGGACCGCGCTGTTCGTCGGCACCGTGCGCAACCACGACGGGGGCGCCGAGGTGGACGCGCTGGGCTATTCGTGCCACCCGACGGCCGAGGCGGAGATGCGCCGGATCGCGGAGAAGGTCGTCGCCGACTACCCGGTGCGGGCCCTGGCGGCGGTGCACCGTGTGGGTGACCTGGCAGTGGGCGACATGGCCGTCGTCGTCGCGGTGTCCTGCCCGCACAGGGGCGAGGCCTTCGAGGCCTGCCGAAGGCTGATCGACGACCTCAAGCACGAGGTCCCCATCTGGAAGCACCAGCACTTCTCCGACGGCACCGAAGAATGGGTGGGCGCGTAGCGCCTCCGTGAGGGGTGGTGGTCGGGTGACGGG
>NZ_JAAAXQ010000411.1 GCF_009916105.1 Streptomyces sp. GC420
CCTGAGGATCGGCCCGGAGAGCGTGGCGCGGATCACCTGGGGCCTGCGGGCCGTGGTGGACGAGCTGCGGGACGTGGGCACCGGGTCCGGCGCGGTGCTGGGCAAGGGGTTCTCGGAGCTTGCGATGTCCGGGATGGAGGCCGGGCACCACGGACTCGCGGCGGATTTCGAGGACTACTGCGAGCGGTGGGAGTGGGGGGTGCGGGCCCTGGTCCAGGACGCCAACACCATCGCCGCGAAGCTGGGTCTGGCGGCCGGGATCGTGTGGGAGGAGGACCAGTACGTCCAGGGCACGCTCAAGATCGGTGTGAACGCGCTGGCGGGCGGGAATCCGCATGCCTCGGAGGAGGACATCGTCAAGCAGGACTGGGGCGACGTGTTCACCCCGGACTACCTGAACCCGGACTACAGCCCCGAGTCCTTCCGGCGTGCCGCCGACGAGTCCGCGCAGACCTGGAAGGACACCGGCCGCGCCCTGGTGACGGAGGGCAGCGGCGGCCGGCAGTCGGAGATGCTGAACGATCTGCTCGGCGTCGACCAGGACCGGTTCGACCGGGCGGTGGACGACGTGTTCGGGCCGTCGCCGGAGGAACGCGCCACCCAGCAGCAACAGGGGCAGCAGCCGGGCAGCGGCGGCGGGGGTGAGTGAGGCGTGGGCATCGGCGACTTCATCAGTGACATCACCCCGGACGTGGTCGAAGACGCGGTCGAGGACGGCGTCGAGTGGGTCGGCAACCGGGTCGAGGACGCGGGGAACTGGACGGCGGACCGGATCGAGGACGCCGGCTGGCAGTCCGGGGCGGACTGGGTGCGCGAGCAGTCCCGCTCGGTGGCGAACCGGCTGGGCGCCGAGGTCGACGAGATGGACCTCGGACAGACCGAGGACAAGACCAAACTCGTCTACGGCAGTCCGTCGAAGCTGCGGGCCACCGCCGCCCACCTGCGGGACTTCCAGAAGGCGCTGGACAGCGTCGGCGGCGGCCTGAAAGGGCTGGACGCCTCTACGATCAAGGGCGAGGCCGCGGACGCGTTCCGCCGGACCGTGTCGATCGAGCCGCCCAAATGGTTCAAGGGCGCCGACGCCTGCGAGAAGGCCGCCGGCGCTTTGGACGCCTTCGCCGGCACCGTGGAGTGGGCCCAGGGCCAGGCGCAGCTCGCGATCGACAAGTGGAAGGCCGCGGTCAAGGCGTCGCAGGAGGCGGCGGACGCGCACAACAAGAAGGTCGACGACTACAACGCGGCCGTCGACAAGTACAACGCGCAGCCGGCCGACAAACGCGACCCCTCCTCGCTGCCCTCGAAACCCGGCGCCTTCTCCGACCCGGGCAGGGCCGGGATGGAGGAGGCGCAGCGGATCCTGACCGAGGCCCGCAAGCAGCGCAACACCGCCGCCGAGACCGCGCGCGGCGCGGTCCGCGCCGCCCGTGACACCGCGCCGCCCGAGCCGTCGTACGCCGAGCAGGCCATGGACGGCCTCGAGGAACTGGGGGTGATGCAGACCCACTTCGGCGGAGGCGTCGTCAAGGGCACGGCGGGTCTGCTGAACTTCGTGCGCAGCGTCAACCCGACCGACCCGTACAACCTGACGCACCCGGCCGAGTACCTGATGTCGCTGAACAACACGGCGGCCGGACTTGTCCAGGTGGCCAACGACCCGTGGGGCGCGGGCAAACAGATGGTCACCGACTTCATGAAGGACCCCGCCGAGGGCTTCGGCCGGCTCATCCCCGACCTCGCCCTGACCGCCGCCACCGGCGGCGCCGGCGCCGGCGTCAAAGGCATACGCCTCGCCGACGAACTGTCCGACGCCGCGAACGCCGCCCGCCGAGCGGACAACCCTTCGGACGCGAGCCGCCGTGCCGACAGCAAGACAATGGGCCGGGACCCGGTCGATTTCGCGACCGGACGCATGCTGCTGGCCCAGACCGACGTGTCCCTGCCCGGTGTCCTTCCGCTCGTCTTCCGCCGTGACCACGAGTCCTCCTACCGGGCCGGCGGCTGGTTCGGACCCACGTGGTCCTCCACGATCGACCAACGGCTGACGGTGGACCCGCTCGGCGTGGTCTTTCACGGTGAGGGCAATCTGCTGCTGGCCTTCCCACATCCCGTTCCCGGTGTGCCGGTGCTCCCGGAAGCGGGTCCGCGCTGGCCGCTGGAGCGTCACCCGGACGGCAGCTACACCCTTACCGACCCCGAGGGCGGTCACACCTGGCGGTTCCTGGCCCCACCCTGTGCGGAGCCGGGTGGCGACGGGACCTCACCACTGGTGGAGCTGGCCGACCGCAACGGGAACACAGTCACCGCGGAGTACGACGAAGACGGAATCCCGCTGTCGCTGGTGCACTCCGGCGGGTACCGTCTGCGATTCGTCACCGATGGCGACCGGATCGTCTCGCTCCGGCTCCATGAAACCGAGCTGGTCCGTTACGGATACATCGACGGTCACCTCACCGAAGTCGTCAACTCGTCCGGAGTCCCTCTGAAGTTCGACTGCGACCGCGACGGCCGGATAACGGCCTGGACCGACAGGAACGGCTCCCGCTTCCTCTTCGCCTACGACCAGCACGACCGCTGCGTCTCCCAGAGCGGCGCCGAAGGACATCTGAGATCGGACTTCCACTACTCCGAGCCGGATCCCGACACCGGTCTGCGTACGACGACTGTGACCGACTCCCTCGGACACGTCTGGAACTACACGGTCAACGACCGCTGCCAGGTGATCGCGGAAATCGATCCCACCGGCGCGGCCGTCCGCACCACCCGGGACCGGCACAATCGGCTGCTGACGCGCACCGACGCGCTGGGCGCCACCACGGTCTTCCGCTACGACGAGGCCGGGCGGCTCACGGACGTCACTCGACCCGACGGTTCCGGACTTCATGCCACTTACAACGCCATGGGTTTGCCCGTAGAGGTCGTACAACCGGACGGGGCCTGCTGGAGGCAGGAGTTCGACGCGCGCGGCAACCGCGTCTCAGCCACTGATCCGGCCGGTCGCACCACGCACTGCACGTACGGCTCCTCCGGGGGCCTGACCTCCGTCACGGATCCGCTGGGCGGGGTGACGCGGCTGCGCCACGACGCGGCCGGACTACTCACGGAGCGCGAGGAGCCGACTGGCGGGGTGACGCGGTACCACAGGGACGCCTTCGGCCGCGTGATCGAGGTCATCGGCCCCGACGGCGGCACCGCTCGCTTCGAATGGACTCCCGAGGGGAGACTCTGCCGTCGTACGTGGCCCGACGGCACGGCCGAGACCTGGGCCTATGACGCGGAGGGCAATTGTCTCGCCCACACCGACCCCTTGGGCCGGACCACCCGTTTCGAGTACACCCATCTGGATCTCCTCACGGCCCGCACCAATCCGGACGGAGCCCGTTACGAGTTCGAGCACGACACAGAGCTTCGCCTCACGAGGGTCACCAACCCGCAAGGACTGACCTGGTCCTACGCCTACGACCCCGCGGGACGGCTGATCTCCGAAACCGACTTCGACGCACGCACCAGCCGCTACGAACTCGATGCCCTCGGGCGGGTGGCGGCCCGAACCACTCCCCTCGGCGAGACCGTCCGCTACGAGCGCGACGTTCTCGGCCGTGTGACCCGCAAGGACGTCGCCGACGCGACGACCACGTACGCCTATGATCCGGCCGGGCGGCTGACTCACGCCGCGTGCCCCGACAGCCGGCTGATCCGGCAGTACGACCGCTGCGGGCGGGTCAAGACCGAAATGGTCGACGGCCGGCCCATGACCTACGCCTACGACGCGGCCGGCCGCCGCTCGCGGCGGGTGACACCAGGTGGCCATGCCACCACCTACGCCTACGACGCAGCAGGTCTGCCCACCCGGATGACGGTCGGCGGGCGTGAACTCGACTTCAGCCGTGACGTCATGGGCCGCGAACGCGCCCTGCGATTCGGCGAGAGGCTCGCCCTCACGACCGAGTGGGACGCCATGGGCCAACTGACGTCACAACGTGTCAGCGCCGGAGAACTCACCCTCCAGCACCGGACCTACACCTACCGCGCAGACGGGAGTCTCACCGGCGTCGATGACCAGGTCTCCGGCTCCCGCCGCTTCGACCTGGACTCGGCGGGCCGGGTCACAGCGGTCCACGCACGCGGCTGGACGGAGCGCTACGCCTACGACGAGGCCGGCAACCAGACCGACGCGTCCTGGCCCGCCGCCCACCCCGGGCACGAGGCCACCGGACCCCGCTCGTACACCGGCACCCGCATCACCCGGGCCGGAGGTGTGCGCTACGTCTACGACGCACAGGGGCGCATCGTCCGACGCCAGAAGACCCGCCTGTCACGTAAACCAGACATCTGGTGCTACGAATGGGACGCAGAGGACCGCCTCACCGCCGTCACCACCCCGGATGGCACCCGCTGGCGCTATATCCACGACCCGCTCGGCCGCCGCATCGCCAAGGTGCGGCTGGGAGCGGACGGGACGACGGTCGTGGAGCGGGTCGACTTCACCTGGGACGGCACCACTCTGTGCGAGCAGACGACACATGCGGTCGCTCTCCCCAACCCGGTGACCGTCAGCTGGGACCACGACGGACTGCGCCCACTCGCCCAGACCGAACGCATCACCGCCGCCGACGCGGGCCAGGAAGAGATCGACCGGCGCTTCTTCGCCATCGTCACCGATCTCGTCGGTACCCCCACCGAACTCGTGGACGAGTCGGGAACACTGGCCTGGCGCACCCGGTCCACCCTCTGGGGCACCACCACATGGTCCGCCGACAGCACCGCCTACACCCCGCTTCGCTTCCCCGGCCAGTATTTCGACCCGGAAACCGGTCTCCACTACAACCATTTCCGCCATTACGACCCCGAGACCGCCCGTTACCTCAGTCCCGACCCCCTCGGTCTCGCTCCGGCTCCCAACCCGGTCGCATACGTCCACAACCCCCTCACGTCGTGTGATCCTCTCGGCCTGGCACCGGTCGACGAGTGCCCCCGCGCGCTGGGACTCAGCGAGG
Source organism: Streptomyces sp. GC420 (assembly GCF_009916105.1). Taxonomy (GTDB): domain Bacteria; phylum Actinomycetota; class Actinomycetes; order Streptomycetales; family Streptomycetaceae; genus Streptomyces. Next base: position 4,995 of record NZ_JAAAXQ010000411.1, read on the forward strand.
ACGCCACGCGCGCGATCCAGAAACTGGAGAACATCAAGAAGGACCCCGTGGGGGAAATCAACTCAACACCGAATCACAATCATTACGACGCGGCCCGCCGTGAGGCGAACGGCGAGGTCGTTGCCAGAAAACCGGACGGCACCCCCTTCGACCACATCTCCGACCTCAAGCAGGCGCGAAACGGGCTGGACAACGTCCGACGGGTGCTGGAGAGGGAGATGGAAAACCTACCGGAAGGCATGACGGAACGCGGCCTTGACGTGTTGCTCAAGAAACACAAGGAGACCGTCACCCATCTGGACGCCCTGAACGGCTTTCTCCATTCCATCGGGCATCGCTGATTTCATCCGCCAGGAGTGCGAAGCCGCGTGGAACCGGGCATCGGCGACGGGAACCACGCGGCTCTGCCCGAAACCTTGCGGCTCTGCCCCGACCCGCCGTCCGCGTGTGCGGGGTCAGAACGATGCGAGGAAGGCGTCCACTTCCGGCTTGACGTACGGGGAGAGATCGGTCAGGCCGGTTACAACGTCCCTGAGCTCGAGCGCCAGTTCCGGTTCCCTGTCCCAGACGGCCCGGCTCCTCGTCACCACGGCCGTGAGAAGGTCGTCGTCGTAGAAGCCGCCTCCGGCCTGGCCGGGCGCGGTCTCCCGGAGGATCTCGACCGCCAGGGGCAGCAGCCACTCCAGCCCGACGTCCTGCCCTATGAGCCGCCGGAGCTCTTCGACGGTCAGCTGTCCGACGGGCTTCCGGCGGAGAGCGTGGACGCTGGTGACCAGCGACGTGGAGCCGGCCGGCGGCTCGGGCCAGCGGTCGTTCTCAAGCTGCTCCACGGACTGCGAGCGGTCAACGGATCGTGTCATGCCGTGCATTGTCTCAGGGCCGGCTGCGGCCCGCGCCCCGTCGCCCGGACCGGAGCATCACGACCGCCGCCTCCCCTCGATGAGATCGACCGGTGCTTCTTCGCCGTCGTCCCCGACCTCGTCGGCGCTCCCCCCGAGTCCGTCGGCGAGCCCGGCCGAGTATGTGGTGGATTTCCTCGGAGGACAGCCGTATCCCGCCTCACGCGCGGCAGAGAGGGCGAGGGCGACCGGCGCCTACAGGGCGCTCGACAAGGATGGCGGGAGACCATCACTTCTTCTGGCAACGAGGGTGAGTCTGCCCATGGCGCCGCGCACCAGATCGAGGCCGAGGGCACGCCCGAGAACGCGGACGAGTTCATCGCCTGCAGGCAGTGGCTTCTGGACGGCCGGGTACTGGTCATGGGCGTCGTTCACGAGGACACGGACCTCCCGGTCCGGGTCATCGTCGCGCTGGAGGACCGAGCGTCAGCCTCCACCGGAGACAGCCGCTGAACGAGGCGGCGTCGCCTGGCCCGGGGCGGCGACGCGCGGCCGGGGCGGCGGCGTGATCTGTTGC
>NZ_JAAAXQ010000412.1 GCF_009916105.1 Streptomyces sp. GC420
CCTTCCAAGCCCTGCGGGACCGGCAGACCTCCGACACGGCCGCCGCCCCCACCGGGAAGGCCACCCGTGTCAACCTCCTCAACTGGGACGGCAAGGGCCGCCCGCCCGGCCTCTTCCCACCGGGCGAGGAGGGCCAGGGCCCCGGGCCGGACGAGGAGAAGGGCACCGGACCATGAGCGCGGCCACCGACGAGCGCACCTCCCGCGCGCGGCAGGTGCAGTCACTGCTGCTCGCGTACCCCGACGAGCGGTTCGCGCGGTACCTGCCGCTGGCGCGCCGGGCCGCCGCCACCCTGCCCGACCAGGTCGGGGCACCCCTGCTGCGCTTCGCCGACCACGCGGGACGTGCCCCTTCGGCCGAACTGGCCGCCGAGTACGTCGCCACCTTCGACCACCGCAGGCGCTGCTGCCCCTACCTCACCTACTACGCGCACGGCGACACCAGGAAGCGCGGCGTCGCGCTGCTGCGGATGAAGCAGACCTACACCGCGGCCGGCTGGCGGCTGTCCGACGACGAACTGCCCGACCACCTCGCCGTCGTCCTGGAGTTCGCCGCCGCCGACCCCGCCGCCGGGACCCGGCTGCTCACCGAGCACCGCGCCGGCCTGGAACTGCTGCGCCTGGCGCTGCGCGACGCCGGCGCGCCCTGGGCCCTCGTCCTGGAGTCCGTCTCCGCCACCCTGCCCGCCCTCGCGGGCGACGAACGCGAGGCCGTGATGCGGCTCGCCGCCCAGGGACCCCCCGAGGAACAGGTGGGTCTCGCCCCCTTCGCACCCCCGCAGTTCATGCCCGACCCCGCAGGAGGCCCGCGATGACCGGCGCAGTGTCCACGGGGGAGACCGGCATCGGCGGCATCCTGCTCTGGATCGTCCTGCCGTACCTGGTGCTCGTGGTGTTCGTCCTCGGCCACGTCTGGCGCTACCGCTACGACAAGTTCGGCTGGACCACCCGCTCCTCCCAGCTGTACGAGAACCGGCTGCTGCGCATCGGCAGTCCGCTGTTCCACTTCGGCATCCTGCTCGTCCTGGTCGGGCACATCGGAGGGCTGCTGATCCCCAAGGGCTGGACCGAGGCCGCCGGCATCAGCGAGCACACCTACCACGTCACCGCCGTCGTCCTGGGCACCTTCGCGGGTATCTGCACCCTCGGCGGCATCGCCGTCCTGATCTACCGCCGACGCACCGTGGGCCCGGTCTTCTCGGCGACCACCCGCAACGACAAGTTCATGTACCTCTCGCTGACGGTGACCATCGTGCTCGGGCTGGCCGCCACCGTCGCCGCCAACGTCGTCGGAGGGGGCTACGACTACCGGGAGACCATCTCCCCCTGGTTCCGCTCCCTGTCCTACCTCAGCCCCGACCCCGCGCTGATGACCGAGGCGCCCGTGCTGTTCCAGCTGCACGCCCTCAGCGCGCTGCTGCTCTTCGCGATCTGGCCGTTCACCCGGCTCGTGCACATGCTCACCGCACCGCTCGGCTACCTGACCCGCCCGTACATCGTCTACCGCAGCCGCGACACCGGGCTCGGCAGCCGTGCCCCGCGCCGCGGCTGGGAACGCACGGGCGCGGGCCGCGGGTGAGGCGGCAGGTCGGCGGGTGAGGCGGCCTCCCGCGGCCGGGGCGGCGGCTCACCGGCGGGCGGCGCTCCGCCCGCCCCGGGCGGTGCGGCTCACTTGCGTCACTTGCGGGTGAACGTGCCGAGACCGTTCTCGTCGAGGTACTCCACCCGGACCCTGGACGCGCGCCCGTCGGAGCCCACGGTGAAGTTGACGCCGGTCAGCCCGACCGCGTTCTCGCCCGTCGTGCGGTAGCCGAAGGTGTCGCCGTCGTAGTGCCGCAGGGTGAACCGCATCGGCTCGGGTCCGATCCGCATCACCAGGTCGTCGTCCTCGGCGCTCACCCTCAGCGGGCCGTAGTAGCGATTCGTGTAGGTGCCCGTGTAGGCCCTGTTCCCGCGTGCCGGCGCGGCGTCGCGCGGGGGCTCGGCGTAGTCCGTCTCCGAGCGCTCGCCCTCCTCTGCCCGCCGCAGGAGCGTGCCGGTGAACTCCAGCCAGTCGACGGTGGGCTCCCCGGTCGCCGCGATGTCGAGGAAGCCGTTGACGATCGCCTCCGGCACACCGACGGGCTCCCCGTTGGTCAGGGCGACGATGCCGAGTCCCTCCGAGGGCAGCATCGCCACGGCGGTGGCCGCGCCCAGCGAGAAGGCACCGGAATGGCCGAGCCGCAGCCGGCCCTCGTCGTCGTAGCCGACGTTCCAACCAAGGCCGTAGAAGCCGGACCGGCCGGCCGGGGCGTGCGGCGGCTCGGAGAGGATGTGCGGCAGGTGCGTCTCCTCCAGGGCGTCCGCGTCGACGACCTGCCGCCCGTCGAACCTCCCGTCGCCGAGCTGGAGGCGCAGCCACTTCGTCATGTCCCGGGCGGTGGAGCTGGCCCCGCCTGCCGGGCTCTGCGCCCGCGGGTCCCGGACGAACTCGGGCACCCAGTCCCCGGCCACCTCCACATGGGTGACGGCCTTGTCCCCGGCCTTCTCGTAGTCGGCGAAGGAAGAGCTCGTGGAGTCCATGCCGAGCGGCCGGTACAGCTTCTCGGCGGCCAGCTCCTCCCAGCCGGTGCCCGCCGCGCCGGCCACCGCCACGGCCGCCTCGGTGAGCCCGAAGTTGGTGTACGCGTAGCTCGCGCGGAACGGCGCCAGCGGCTCGTAGCGCAGCCGGCCCAGGATGTACGACCGGTCGAAGCCCAGGTCCTCCAGCAGGTCACCCGCGTGGTCGGGCAGGCCGCTGCGGTGGGAGAACAGGTCGGCGAGCGTCACATGCCGGGTGACCCAGGGGTCCTTCAGGGTGAAACCCGGATCGTGCTTCACCACCGGGTCGTCCCAGCGGACCGTCTTCTCGCCCACGGCCTCGGCCACCACCGTGGAGGCGAGCGGTTTGGACAGCGAAGCGAGCTGGAAGACGGTGTCGGGCCCGACCTCCCCCCGCTTGCCGGCCTCCCGCTCGCCGAAGCCCTTCAGGTACACCACCCGGTCGTCGTGGACGACGCCCACGGCCACACCGGGCACCCCCGTCCTGTTCATGGCATCCCGCACGGCCGCGTCCAGCCGGTCCACGGCCCGGTCCACGTCCGCCCCGGTCAGCCGGGGCGGTGGCTGCGCGGGCGGCACGGTGGGCAGCGACGGTGCCGCCGCCGCGGCGGCACCGTCCTTGCGCGCCGCGGAGCGGGAGGGCCCGTCCGCGTCCGGTCCGACGCAGCCACCGAGGCCCGGGGCCGCGGCCGCGAGCAGGAGGGCGGCGGCCACGGCGCGAGGGCCCGCGCGGCGCGCCCGGTCATGGCGAAGCATGCACCCCAGTAGAGGCCGTACTTCCACCGCCTGCCACCGCTGTGGGCGGATCGGCGTAGGTCACAGCACCGGTGTGAGAACGGACACGCCGGGCACCGCGAACCGCCCCGTTCGGTCCACCGAGGCCCCGACACCCTTGCCCGGCAGTGCAGTTGAAGCCTCGACCCCGTCATGACGGCCGCGCCCCGCCGCTTTTGCGAGCCGTTCGGCCCTCGGGGGTGCCGCCAACAAGGACCGTTCGGCCCCAGGCCCCGGCCCGTACGGCGCTGGCCCGGATCCCCCTCCACCAGCGAGTCTGTGTTCCACGGGCCGGCCTCCTCCCCCGGCCGGCCCGGCACCACCCCACGCCGACCCCCGACCCCGGGGTCAGTGCGACCGCATACAAGGAGGCCCGCCGTGGAACTGGCGCTGGCTCAGGAGACCGTGGCCAGATGGCAATTCGGGATCACGACCGTCTACCACTTCCTGTTCGTCCCCCTGACCATCAGCCTGTCGTTCCTCACCGCGGGACTCCAGACGGCCTGGGTGCGCACCGGCAAGGAGAAGTACTTCAAGGCCACCCGGTTCTGGGGCAAGCTCTTCCTGATCAACGTGGCACTGGGCGTGGCCACCGGCATCGTGCAGGAATTCCAGTTCGGCATGAACTGGTCGGACTACTCCCGATTCGTCGGTGACGTCTTCGGTGCCCCGCTCGCCATGGAGGCCCTGCTGGCCTTCTTCTTCGAGTCCACCTTCATCGGACTGTGGATCTTCGGCTGGGACCGGCTGCCCCGCAAGATCCACCTGGCGAGCATCTGGCTGGTCGCGACAGGCACCTTCCTGTCGGCCTACTTCATCCTCGCCGCCAACTCCTGGATGCAGCACCCGGTGGGCTTCGAGATCAACGAGGTCACCGGGCGGGCCCAGCTCAACGACATCGCGGCGGTGCTGTTCCAGGAGACCACCCTCGTCGTCGTCTTCCACACCCTCACCGCCACCTTCCTGACCGGCGGCGCCTTCATGGTCGGCATCGCCGCCTACCAGCTGCGGCGCGCCTCGAAGGCCCGTGACGCCGGGGCGGCGGGAGCCGACGGGGCCGCGGAAACCGCAGGGGCGGATGGAGCCGCAGGGGCCGCTGCGAGCAGGGCCGGGAAGAGCACCGGCCGGATCGCCTCCATGCGCACCTCGCTGCGCCTCGGCCTCGTGGTCACCGTCGTCGCCGGCCTCCTCACCGCCGTCAGCGGCGACCTGCTCGGCAAGGTCATGTACGAGCAGCAGCCCATGAAGATGGCCGCGGCCGAGGCCCTCTGGGAGAGCGAGAGCCCAGCCCCCTTCTCCGTCTTCGCCTACGGCGACGTCTCCGAGGGCCGCAACAGCGTCGAGATCGAGATCCCCGGCCTGCTGTCCTACCTCGCCAAGGGCGACTTCACCTCCGAGGTCCCCGGCATCAACTCCGTCGAGGAGGCCCTCGAGGCCCGCTACGGCGACCTGGCCGAGGACTACAAGCCCAGCATCCCCACCGCCTACTGGTCCTTCCGCTGGATGATCGGCTTCGGCATGGCCTCCTTCGCGCTCGGCCTGGCCGGGCTGTGGCTGACCCGCACCAAGCGGTGGCTGACCCCCGACCACCGCACCGGCGAGGACGAGGTGCCCCGGCTGATGCTCACCCCCAAGCGCGAACTGGGCGCCTTCGCAGGCAACTGGTACTGGCGGCTGGCCCTGCTCACCATGGGCTTCCCGCTGATCGCCAACTCCTGGGGCTGGATCTTCACCGAGATGGGCCGCCAGCCCTGGAGCGTCTACGGGCTGATGACCACCGCCGACGCCGTCTCACCCGGCGTCACCGTCGCCGAGCAGTTCACCTCCCTGGGCATCTTCACCGCCCTGTACGCCGTACTGGCCGTCGTCGAGGTGAAGCTGATCGTCAAGTACGCCAAGGCCGGCCCGGTCGACGAGCAGCCGCCGCCCGAGGTCCCCTCGCTGCGCGGCCCCGCCGCCGACGACGACGCCGACCGCCCGATGACCTTCGCCTACTGAGCCCGGGCCCGCGAGAGAGAACGGATCATGCACCTCTACGACGTCTGGTTCGCCCTGATCGCCGTCCTGTGGATCGGCTACTTCTTCCTCGAAGGCTTCGACTTCGGGGTCGGCATCCTCACCAAGCTGCTCGCCCGCGACGAGCGCGAACGCCGGGTGCTCATCAACACCATCGGCCCCGTCTGGGACGGCAACGAGGTGTGGTTGCTCACCGCCGGCGGCGCCACCTTCGCCGCCTTCCCCGCCTGGTACGCCACCCTCTTCAGCGGCTTCTACCTGCCGCTGCTCGCCATCCTGGTCTGCCTGATCGTGCGGGTCGTCGCCTTCGAATACCGCGGCAAGCGCGAAGACGCCCGGTGGAAGCGCAACTGGGAGCACGCCCTGTTCTGGACGTCGCTGCTGCCCGCGTTCCTGTGGGGCGTGGCCTTCGCCAACATCGTCCACGGCACCAAGATCGACAAGCGGGGGGAGTACGTCGGTACGGTCCTGGACCTGCTGAACCCGTACGCCCTGCTCGGCGGCCTCGTCACCCTCGCCCTGTTCACCTTCCACGGCGCGGTCTTCGCGGCCCTGAAGACCCGCGGCGACATCCGTGACCGGGCCCGCGGCCTCGCCCGCACCACGGGGCTGGCCACCGCCGTGCTCGCGCTGGTCTTCCTGCTGTGGACGCAGGCGGCCGACGGCGACGCGTGGAGCCTCGTCGCGCTGGCCGTCGCGGTGGCCGCGCTGCTCGGCGCGCTCGCCGCGAACGAGCGCGGCCGCGAGGGCCGGGCGTTCGCCCTGTCCGGCGTCACGGTCGCCGCGGCCGTCGCGATGCTCTTCCTCGCCCTGTTCCCGGACGTCATGCCGTCCAGCCTGAACGCCGACTGGAGCCTGACGGCCGCCAACGCCTCCTCGGCCTCGTACACCCTGACGGTCATGACCTGGGTCGCGGGCATCATGACCCCCGTCGTCCTCCTCTACCAGGGCTGGACGTACTGGGTCTTCCGCAAGCGCATCGGCGTCGACAACATCCCCGCCTGACCCTGACCCCGACCC
>NZ_JAAAXQ010000413.1 GCF_009916105.1 Streptomyces sp. GC420
GGGTGGAGCCGGACGCCGATTTCACCGGCGTCGCCGCCGGGCCCACGCTCCTGCAGCGGTACATCCGGAAGGAGGCCGACATACGGCTGACGTGCGTCGGCGACCGGCTGTTCGCCGCCCGCAAGCCCAGCGGGCCCGACGAGGTCGCGGACGGGCGCTTCGCCGAGAACGACGCGCCATGGGAGCCGGTGGAGGTCCCGGGCCGCATCAAGCGCGCGGTGCGGGCCTACATGGACGCCACGGGGCTCGCCTACGGGGCATTCGACTTCGCCGCGGACGACGAGGGAACCTGGTGGTTCCTCGAATGCAACCAGGGCGGCCAGTTCGGCTTCGTCGAACTCGACACAGGCCAGCCCATCGCCCGGGCCGTCGCCGACTGGCTGGCCAGGGAGGACCTCCGCCCCCACTGGTACACCCCCGGCCGCCCCTGACGGCATTGCACCGCGACGGCCCAACGCCGCTCGCGCCGAGTGGCCCCCGGGGTCCGCGCCGGGGTCCGCGCCGGGCTCCTCACGCCGTCCGCGTCCCTCCGGACGGCCGGCAACCGCGGCCGACCGCCGCGGCGTAGGGCATGTTCGAACGTCCCGTCCGGCTGGGGGCGTCCGGCACTCCCCCGTGGCCCTCCGGGCACGGGAGGTACCCCTCGCTCGCGGCGTTGCCGGTCGTCGGCGCAGCCCGCTGCGCTCTCCTCCCTCCGCCTTGCGATCGCACGCACCGGACGCCCCCGGCCCCGCCCTGCGGGCGGACGACGTTACTTTCGAAACACGCCCTAGCCGTCCCGCTCCCGCAGTTGCCGCCGGCACTCGGGGGCGAGGGCGGGGTAGGCGTCTGCGATCGCGTCGTACACGCGCTGCCGCAGCAGGCGCTCCGCCTCCTCGAACTCCGGCGCCCCGGACAGGCCCTCCAGCAAGGTCTCGTAGCGGCTCAGCGCCTGCCGGAGGTAGTTGACCTGCCGGCGCGCCTCGGCGGCCTCCAGGGCCGGGGAGGAGGCTCCGGGAGCCCCGCCGCAACCGGCCCGGCCGCCCGGATCCGCATGACCCGCGTGTTCCGGGAGACCCGCCGCGGCGGCCGGTCCGGCCGCGGCTGCCGGACCGGCGTCCCCCGACGGCTCCGCCCCCGGCCCCTCGTCGTCGAGCACGTCCCGGTGCCACGGCGCCCGTTCGGCCAGTTCGCACGCGTCCAGCCGCGGCACGTGAATGGGCTCGACCCGGACGGCGGCCAGCACGGCCAGCCGTCTCTGCCCGGCGGAGACCTCGCCCGCGGGAGCGAAATCCGGGCTCAGCTCGGCGCGCCGTACCCGCGCGAACTCGTACAGGCCGTGGCGCGGCTCCCCGAGCAGCTTCCGGACGAGGACATCGCTCCAGCCCCGCTGGCGCAGCCCCGGCAGCGTGACGTACTTCGGCGTACGGTCCGTCATCATTCCCCCTGAAACGGTGACCGAGTGTGACGGACTCCAGTGAAGCGCACCCCACTGACAATCCGTGGCAGGAGCCGGGAGACCGGCGCCCCACCCACGAGTACGGCCGCGCGCCCCGCCCTGTTCGGCCGGGCGCGCGGCCGATGCCGCAGATGTCCGGCCGGACGCCCGGCCGGATCCGGTCAGACGCCGGGCGGGACGTGCGACGGGCGGCCGGAGCCGCGCGTCAGGGTGTAGCCGCCCACGCCGGCGAGCGCGGCCAGGATGCCGCCGATGCCCGTCCAGACCCAGCGGTCCGACCACCACCCCGAGGACCAGCCGTCCTCGGGCTCACCGACGGCGGCGGCCTGCTCGTCACCGCCGTCCTCGGCAGAGTCCTCCGAGTCCTCCGAGTCCCCGGAGTCGTCCGAGCCCGCGGCGGCCGTGTCGCCCGTGGCCGCCTCCGCCGTCAGCGGAGCGGCCAGCGAGCCGTCCACCGCCGCGGAGCCGCCGATGTCCTTCAGCGTCGTCGAGACCTCGGCGGCCACCGGCAGCCCGAGGTCCTGCGCCGGCAGGCCGAGCACCGTCAGCCGGATGTAGTAGCTCCCCGGCAGCGGGTCCCCGGACCAGGGCTCCGCCCAGCCGCGCACCGTGCGCAGCGTGCAGGAGAGTCCGACCGAGGCGTCGCCGGCCGCGGCCGTCCGCGTCTGAGCGCCGTACATGCACGCCTGGCGGCGACGCAGTCCGTCGTACACGTCGATCTGCCACGTCGAGGATCCGGTGGCCGCCTCGGGCAGTGTCACCTTCGCGTCGATCGTGGCCCGCTGTCCGGTGTCGACGGGGACGACCCAGTACAGGTAGTCGCCCGCCGATGCCTCGGCCGTACCCCGCTGCCCCTGGTCCAGGGCCGTGGCGGTGCGGAAGGAGGTTCCGGCCTCGGTGGGACCGTTCTCCCCGTTCCCCTCCGACGGGCTGGGACCGGCCGCGGTCATGAACAGCGCCGCACCGGCCAGCGCCAGCGCGCCCGCCGTCCGGGCCGCACGCCCGTGCGCTCGTCTCATCACTCGCATCAGTTGGTCCTCCAGACGGCGACGCGCCAGCGCGAGAGCCAGCCCCACAGCAGACCGGCCAGGAAGCCGAAGAGCACGAGCACGCCCAGCAGCCACCAGCCGCGACCGAGCCCGAAGGAAGCCACGTCAGAGGAGTCGTCGGGAGCGTCCACGACACCGATGGTCAGCTCGACGGGCAGACCCGGCGTGGTCTTCACCGCGGTCGGCGCGGAGAAGGAGTTGCTGACCTGGAGGCAGACGGTCTCCGCCGCGGGCTTGTCGTCGTCGGAGTCGTCCGCCTCGGCCTTCGGATAGCGCAGACCCGAAGAGATCACGTCGGTACGGCCGTTGCCCGCGGCCTCGCCCCGGACGATCTCGCGGCCGTGCACGGTCACGGCCCGTACCAGCACTCCGTAGCTCGCGTTCACCTGACGGTCTGCCGCGACGCTCACGGAGGCGCGCAGCTCCTGGCCCGGCAGGAGGTCCACCTTGTACCAGCGGGACTCGCCGAACTCCTCGCGGTCGGTGTAGAGGCCCGGCTTCAGCTGCGGCGCGTCGGTGCACTTCGCCGCACCCTCCGTCGCCACGGGCGTCACCGTCGGCTTCGCCGCCCGGTCCACCAACTGACTGACCCGGTCGGACAGTTCCTCGGTGTGCTGCACCGCCGTGTACGTGCCGCCGGTCGCCTCCGCGATGCAGGTCAGCTGCTCACGGATCTTGGCGTTGGGCACCAGACCGAGCGTGTCGATGACCAGGCCGATGCCCTTGGCCGCGATCTCCCGGGCCACCTCGCAGGGGTCGAGCGGCGCGCAGGTGTCCTCGCCGTCCGTGATCAGCACGATCCGCCGCGAACCGCCTTCCACGCCGTCCGCGCCCGTGCCGCTTGCACCTCTTTCCAGGTCCTCCGCCGCCTTGAGCAGCGCGGGACCGATCGGCGTCCAGCCGGTGGGCGCGAGGGTCGCCACGGCGGTCTTCGCCTCCACCCGGTCGAGCGGCCCGACGGGGTAGAGCTGGGCGGTGTCCTTGCAGCCCAGCTTCTTGTCGTCACCGGGGTAGTTCGCGCCGAGTGTGCGTATGCCCAGCAGCACTTCCTCGGGCGAGGCGTCCAGCACCTCGTTGAACGCCTGCTTCGCCGCCGCCATACGGGACTTGCCGTCGATGTCGCGGGTGCGCATCGAGCCGCTGACGTCCAGTACCAGGTCGACTCTGGGGGAGGTCGTGGATTCCTTCGCCGCCGGTTCGCTGTCGGCGGCGGCCGTGCCTGCCGGGAACAGCCCGGCGGCCAGGGCGGCAACCAGGGTGCAGACCCCGACCGCCAGCCGTTTTCTTGTGATCATCGCCGGATCCTATTGAGAACCGGCATCCGTCCCCAACCCGGGTCCGGCCGGTCGGTCACCGGTGCCGCGGCCCGCCGCGCAGCGAGGACAGTACGAGACGCCGTACCGCGTGGTCAGCGCCGCCGCCGTCGCCGCGAGGGCCCCGCCGAGCGCGATGAGCAGATGAGCGGGCGACTCGTCGCCGAGGACCTGGAGCACGGACAGCGCGGTCCCCAACGGCAGTCCCAGGAACGTCAGTACGCCCAGTGCCCCGGAGATCTGCCGGCTCTCCTGCGTCTGGGCGAGCCTGCGGTAGCCGGCGGCCTCGGCCAGGATCTCCGCGAACCGCTCCGGAAGCCGGTGCTCCTCCTGGTAGGCGCGCAGCAGCCCGTTGGCGGGGCCGTGCGCCGTCTGGTGCCGCCTCCAGTACGTACTGCGGAAGACCGCGATGCGCTGCTCCAGCGCGGTGACGCGGCGGGCCGGCCCCGGGCCGCCGTCGAACACGGCGGACAGCGCGTCGGTGTGAGGGACTCCGCCCACCCGGCTCGGACCACGGACACGATCCGTGTCGCCGCCCGGCTTGCGAAAGCGGACGACCAGTGCGCCCAAGACCGTTCGGGGCGTGCCAGTGCGCGGACTCACTCCCGCTCACTGCTGAGGAACGGTGAAGTACACCTGGCGGTACGCCGCGTCCGCCCGACGCGCCCCGCGTGAACGGAAGGGGTCCGGGCGCCGGCGGGTCGGCGGCGAGGAGCACGGGCAGGATGACCGCGACGGACTGGCGCACTCCGGTCGCGGTGCTCGGATCGCCGGTCACCTGCGCGTCCTCCTCCCCGTCCGGTGCCGGTCCCTCGTTTCCGGGTACCGTTCCGTCGCCCCGTTGCCGTTCCGTTGCCGTTCCGTCGTCCGGTTGCCGTTCCGCCGTGCGGGACCGTGGCGCTCACGGCCGCGGGGGCCGTTCCCGGCCGTTCCTACTGCCGGTATCCGCTGAGGAAGCGTCCGATGCGGCTGATCGCCGCGTCAAGGTCGTCGGCGTGGGGCAGGGTCAGGATCCGGAAGTGGTCCGGGCGCGGCCAGTTGAAGCCCGTGCCCTGGACAACCTGGATCTTCTCGCGTAGCAGCAGGTCCAGCACGAACTTCTCGTCGTCGTGGATCTTGTGCACCTCTGGGTCGAGGCGCGGGAACGCGTACAGCGCGCCCTTCGGCTTGACGCAGGACACCCCCGGGATCTCGTTGAGTTTCTCCCAGGCCCGGTCCCGCTGCTGGTGGAGCCGGCCTCCGGGAGCGGTGAGCTCGCGGATGGACTGCCGGCCCCCGAGGGCGGCCTGGATGGCGTACTGGGCCGGGGCGTTGGCGCACAGCCGCATGGAGGCGAGCATCGTCAGGCCCTCCAGATAGCTGCGGGCATGCTGCCTGGGACCGGTGACGACCAGCCAGCCGGAGCGGAAGCCCGCCACGCGGTACGTCTTCGACAGCCCGCAGAAGGTGAGGACGACCAGGTCGGGGGCGAGGGCGGCGGCGGAGTGGTGGACGGCGTCGTCGTAGAGGATCTGGTCGTAGATCTCGTCGGCGAAGACCATCAGCTGGTGGCGGCGGGCGAGGTCGAGGATGCCCTCGACGATCTCCTTCGGATAGACCGCGCCCGTCGGGTTGTTGGGGTTGATGATGACCACGGCCCGGGTCCGGTCGGTGATCTTCGAGGCCATGTCCTCGATGTCCGGGTACCAGTCGGCGGACTCGTCGCACAGGTAGTGCACGGGGCGGCCGCCGGCGAGCGTCGTCACGGCCGTCCACAGCGGGAAGTCCGGGGCGGGGATGAGGACTTCGTCGCCGTCCTCCAGCAGCGCCTGGACCGCCATCGAGACCAGTTCGGAGACTCCGTTGCCGAGGAAGACGTCGTCGACGCCGACTTCGAGGCCCAGCGCCTGGTAGCGCCCGGCGACGGCGCGGCGGGCGGAGAGGATGCCGCGCGAGTCGGTGTAGCCGTGTGCCTGCGGGAGCATCCGGATCATGTCCTGGAGGATCTCCTCCGGCGCCTCGAAGCCGAACAGGGCCGGATTGCCGGTGTTGAGGCGCAGCACGCTGTGACCCGCCTCCTCCAGCGCGTTGGCGTGCTCTATCACCGGGCCGCGGATCTCGTAACAGACCTCGCTGAGCTTGCTCGACTGCCGGAACTCCATGCCGTGGCCTCCTGCGTGATGTGCGTTGCTTGGTTTTACCAAGTTCGGGCTTGGAAAGTCCAACAAGTTCCCTAGACTGCGTTCCATGCCACGCCGAAGCTACGACCAGTACTGCGCCGCCGCCCGGGCCCTGGACTCCGTCGGGGACCGCTGGACCCTGCTGATCGTCCGGGAGCTCCTCGCCGGCCCGCGCCGCTACACCGACCTGCACGCCGACCTCCCGGGCGTCAGCACGGACGTCCTCGCCTCCCGGCTGAAGGACATGGAACGCGACGCCCTGGCCACCCGGCGCAAGCTGCCGCCCCCTGCGGCGCATCCCGACCCGCCCGCGCAGCGGCTTCCGCATGACCCGGGTCCGCGTCCCGGCCGAACCCGCCCCGCTGGAACCGGCCGGGCCGGCCTGACCCGCCGTGCTCGCCTGATTCGAA
>NZ_JAAAXQ010000414.1 GCF_009916105.1 Streptomyces sp. GC420
CCCCGAACATCACATCCCGCAACGACCCGCCCAACAACGGATCCAGCACCCCACACACCTCATCCACCACCCCCGCGAACACCGGATACGCCGCATACAACTCACGACCCATCCCCACCCGCTGAGCACCCTGACCCGAAAACACAAACCCCACACCACCACCCGAAACCACACCGGGGTCGAGAGTGCGCAGTCCGGCCAGGAGCGTCTCGCGGTCGGTCCCGACGGCCGCGGCACGGCTGCCGAGGGCGGCACGGCCGGTGGCGAGGGTGTAGGCCACGTCCAGCGGGTCGAGGGCGGTGTCCTGTTCGATGCGGGCCAGCAGCCGTTCGGCCTGGGCGGCGACGGCCTGCGGTGTACGGCCCGACAGCAGCCAGGGCAGTACGGGCACGGGGACGCGCACGGCTGCGGGCGCCGGCTCCCCCTCGGCGACCGCCGGGCCCTCGTCGGGAACTCCGGCAGGGGTTTCGGCGGGGGCTTCCTCGATGATGACGTGGGCGTTGGTGCCGCCGAAGCCGAAGGAGGAGACACCCGCCCGGCGGGGACGGCCCGTACGCGGCCACTCCCGCGCCTCGGTCAGCAGCTCAACCGCGCCCGACTCCCAGTCCACATGAGGAGACGGCTCGTCCACATGCAGCGTCCTCGGCATCACACCGTGCCGCATCGCCTGCACCACCTTGATCACACCACCCACACCGGCCGCGGCCTGCGCATGACCGATGTTCGACTTCAACGACCCGAGGAACAACGGCTCCTCACGCCCCTGGCCGTACGTCGCCAGCAACGCCTGCGCCTCGATCGGATCACCCAACCGCGTCCCCGTCCCATGCGCCTCCACCACATCCACATCCGCCGCCGCCAACCGCGCATCGGCCAGCGCCTGCCGGATCACCCGCTCCTGCGAAGGACCGTTCGGCGCCGTCAGACCATTGCTCGCACCGTCCTGATTCACCGCACTGCCCCGCAGCACCGCCAGCACCCGATGACCATTACGCCGCGCGTCCGACAACCGCTCCACCAGCAGCAGACCGACACCCTCCGACCAGCCGACACCGTCGGCGCCCGCGCCGAAGGACTTGCACCGCCCGTCGGGTGCGAGCCCGCGCAGTCTGGAGAACTCGACGAAGGCGACCGGTGTCGACATGACGGTGACGCCGCCCGCGAGGGCGAGGTCGCACTCGCCGTTGCGCAGGGCGTTCGCCGCCAGGTGGAGCGCGACCAGGGAGGACGAGCACGCCGTGTCCACGGAGACCGCGGAGCCCTCGAAGCCGTACGTGTACGACAGCCGGCCGGCGGCGATGCTGCCCGCGCTGCCGCTGAAGAGATAGCCCTCGAAGTCCTCCTGGGGCAAATGGGGCCTGGAGCCGTAGTCGCTGTACATCAGCCCGGTGAAGACGCCGGTACGGGAGCCGCGCAGGGTGGTGGGGTCGATGGCGGCGTTCTCGAAGGCCTCCCAGGCGGTCTCCAGCAGCAGCCGCTGCTGCGGGTCCATGGCCAGGGCCTCGCGGGCCGACATTCCGAAGAACTCGGGGTCGAACCGGTCGGCCTCGTGCAGGAATCCGCCCCCGCGGCCGTAGGAGGTGCCCGTGTGCTCGGGGTCCGGGTCGTACAGCGCGTCCAGGTCCCAGCCGCGGTCCGCGGGGAACGCGCCGACCGCGTCCGTTCCGTCCGCGACCAGCCGCCACAGGTCCTCGGGGGAACCGACCCCGCCCGGATAACGGCACGCCATGCCCACGATCGCGATCGGCTCGTGGCGCCTCTCCTCGATCTCGCGCAGTTGCCTGCGCGCCTCACGGGCATCGGCGACGGCCTTCTTGAGATAGTCGCGGAGCTTGTCCTCGCCCGCCATGGTGTTTCAACTCCCGGATGTCGGATGGGGTGGATGGCATCGGCCGGATCGAACCGGCCGGGGGAATCAGCCTGGTCGGCCGGCTCGGGTGGGCCGGCCGGGACCGGTGCGCCGGACCAGCGCGTCGGGCCGGACCGGCGCACCGCCTCGGTGGGCCGTGCAGTGTGTGGTTTCGGCGGGCCGGGTCAGCGCGTGGTCCCGGTGGCCGGCCCTTGCGCCGGGTCAGTCCAGTTCGTCCACGAGGGCGAAGAGTTCCTCGTCCGTGGCCGAGTCCAGGTCGTCCTCCCGTTGGTCGGCCGCCAGGGCTCCGGCCACCGTGTCGGCGGCGGCGAGGAGTTCACGCAGCCGCGTGGTGATCCTTTCGTGGGCGTCCGGATCCGTGGCGACGGACTCGATGGCGGCCCTGAGCCGGGCCAGTTCGGCCAGCACGGGCTCCTCGGGGGCGCTCTCCTCGACGGCGAGCTCGCCCGACAGGTACCGGGCCAGGGCCCGGGGCGTGGGGTGGTCGAAGACCAGCGTCGTGGGCAGCCGCAGCCCGGTCTCGGTGCCGAGCTGGTTGCGCAGCTCGACGGCGGTCAGCGAGTCGAAACCCAGTTCCTGCACGGGGCGGTCGGCGTCGATCGCGCTGTGCTCGGCGTGGCCGAGCACAGCGGCCACCCGGGCGCGGACCAGGTCGGTGAGCACCCGGTCCCGTTCGGCGGCGGACAGCGACGCGAGCCGTTCGGTCAGCGCCTGGCCGCCGTCCGGTCCGGGGCCCGCGGTGGCCGCGGGCCTCCTTCCGGCCGTACGGACGAGTCCGCGCAGCACCGCCGGGACGTCGTCGCCCCGGCCCCGCAGCGCCCGGGTGTCGAGCCGGGTGACCGCCAGGACGCTCTCGCCGGCCGCGGGCGCGGCCTCGAACAGGGCCATGGCGTCGTCGGTGGCCAGGGGCAGCAGTCCGGAGCGGGCGAGGCGGCGCAGGTCGGCCTCGCCGAGGGTGCCGCCCATGCCGTGCGTGCCGTCCCACAGTCCCCAGGCGAGGGACAGGGCCGGCAGCCCCTGGGCCTGCCGGTGGACCGCCAGCGCATCCAAAAACGCGTTCGCCGCGGCATAGTTGCCCTGCCCTGCCGTACCCAGCAGACCGGAAACCGAGGAGAAGAGCACAAAGGCACTCAGACCGAGATCACGGGTCAACTCGTGCAGATGCCACGCCGCGTCCGCCTTCGGACGCAACACCGCCTCCAACCGCTCACCCGTCAGCCCCTCCACCGTGGCGTCCTCCAGCACACCGGCCGTATGCACCACACCGCACAGCCCAGGACCCACCCGGCGCACCAACCCCGCCACCTGCTCCCGGTCCGACACATCACACGCCTCGACCACCACCCGCGACGCCCCCAGCGCCACCAACTCCTCCCGCAACCCCACCGCACCCGGCGCATCCCCACCACGCCGACTCACCAGCACCAACTCCCGCACCCCGTGCTCCACCACCAGATGCCGGGCAAACAGAGCACCCAGACCCCCCGTACCACCCGTGATCAACACCGCACCGTCGCCCCACCGCGGAAGCGGCGTGCCGGCGGTGTCCCCGGCGGTGTCCCCGTCGGCGGGCGGCCGGACCCGGGCCAGCCGCGGTACGAGGACGTCCGTTCCCCGTACCGCGCTCTGCGGTTCACCGCTGTCCACCGCGCGGGACAGCGCCGAGAGCGGTTCCCCCGACCCGTCCAGGTCGACGAGCCGGACACGTCCGGGATGTTCGGACTGCGCGGAGCGCAGCAGGCCCCAGAGCGGGGCGTGGACCAGGTCGGTCACGTCCTCGCCGGGTGCGGCGGCGACGGCGCGGCGAGTGACCGCGACGAACCGGGTGGCGGCGAAACGGTCGTCGGACAGCCATCCCTGGATGTCCGCCAGGGCGGCCCGCAGCGCGGCGCGTGCCGTCCCGGGCAGGTCGGCGCCGGTGCCCTCGCCGCCTGCGTACGGGACGAGCAGGACGGACGGCGGGGGTGCGCCCTCGTCCAGTGCACGGCCCACAGCTGCCAGGTCGGCGTACTGGGTGAGCCCGGTGTGCGTCAGACCGAGCGCGTCCGCGGCGTCGCCGCCGACGACGGCCCAGCCGTCGGGCACCGGGGTTTCCCGTCCGCCGGGCAGCGGGGTCCAGTCGACCCGGAGCAGCCCGTCGGCCTGCGCACCCGGTGCGGGCAGAGCCCCGGAGGACAGCGGGCGCAGGGTCAGTTCCCCGGCCGTGGCGAGCGGCGCCCCCGTGTCGTCGGCCACGGTCAGCGCCACGGCCGGTGACTCCTCGTCATTGCTCGTGAAGGAGAGGCGTACCCGCAGTGCCGCGGCTCCCGTCGCGCGGACGGAGACCCCGGACCAGGAGAACGGCAGGAGGGACGGACCGCTCTCCCGGGCCACACCGGGCAGCAGGGCGTGCAGCGCGGCGTCGAGGAGTGCGGGATGGACTGCGAACCGCCCCGCCTGCGGGCGCTGCTCGGCGCCGAGTGCCACCTCCG
Source organism: Streptomyces sp. GC420 (assembly GCF_009916105.1). Taxonomy (GTDB): domain Bacteria; phylum Actinomycetota; class Actinomycetes; order Streptomycetales; family Streptomycetaceae; genus Streptomyces. The sequence continues at coordinate 4,342 of NZ_JAAAXQ010000414.1, forward strand.
CGTAGAGGTCGTCGCCCGCGGTCCAGAGCCTGCGCAGGTTGCGGAAGGCGGGTCCGTAGGCGTATCCCAGGGCGGCCAGCCGGTCGTAGGCGCCGGACAGATCGGTTTCCGTGGCGCCGGGCGGCGGCCAGGCCCCGAGGGCCGCATCGGGCCGGGTGGCGTCCTCGGCCCGCAGCGTGCCGTGGGCGTGAAGGGTCCAGTCGTCTTCCGTGAGGCCGCCCTCGGGCCGCGAGTGGATCCGCACGGGGCGGTCTCCGGAGGTGTCCGCGGCGCCCACGGTCACCTGGACCTGCACGCCGCCCCGGTCGGGCAGTGTCAGCGGGGCGGCGAGGGTGAGTTCGCCGACGGCGGGGGCGCCGGTGCGCTCACCGGCGGCCAGCGCGATCTCCAGCAGGCCGGTGCCGGGCAGGAGAGCACTGCCGGCGACGGCGTGGTCGGCCAGCCAGGGGTGTGCGTGGTGCGAGAGCCGGCCGGTGAAGACGTACTCGTCGCGGTCGGCGAGCGACACCTCCGCGCCGAGCAGCGGGTGGTCTGCGGACGCCAGCCCGAATCCGGCGGCGTCGCCGACGGTGGCGGGAGCGTCCAGCCAGTACCGCTGCCGCTGGAAGGCGTACCCGGGCAGCTCGGTCCGCCGGGCGCCGGGGAACACGGTCTCCCAGCGCAGCCGGGCCCCGCGCGCGGCGAGCAGGCCGAGCGCCGAGGTGAACGTCCGGTGCTCGGGGCGGCCCCTGCGCAGGGCGGCGGCGACGGCGCCGGGCCCGGCGGTCAGGGAGTCCTGGACGAGGGCGGTCAGGACCCCGTCCGGGCCCAGCTCCAGCCACTCGGTGACCCCGCGTTCCTCCAGCAGCCGCACGCCGTCGAGGAAGCGGACGGCCTCGCGGACGTGCCGGGCCCAGTAGTCGGGGGAGGCCAGTTCCTCGGCCGTGGCGAGCCTGCCGGTGACGTTGGAGACGATCGGGATGCGCGGCTCGTGGTAGGTCAGGCTCCCGGCGACCGTCCGGAACTCGTCCAGCACCTCCTCCATGTGCGGGGAGTGGAAGGCGTGGCTGACCGGCAGTCGCTTGGTCCTGCGGCCGCGGCGCCCGAAAAGGTCCGCGACCTCGTCGACGGCGTCGGCGTCTCCGGAGACCACCGTGGAGCGGGGTCCGTTGACCGCCGCGACCGCCACCCGGTCGCCGTAGGGGGTGAGTGAGGTGCGCACCTCCTCCTCGGTCGCCTCGACGGCGGTCATGGCCCCGCCTTCCCGCGCGGCCTGCATCAGCCGGCCGCGTTCGGCGACGAGGACCGCCGCCTCCGGCAGGTCCAGTACACCCGCCAGGTGAGCGGCGGTGACCTCGCCGATGGAGTGGCCGAGCAGGTAGTCGGGGGTGAGGCCGTGGTGTTCGGCGAGCCGGAACAGGGCGGTCTCGACGGCGAACAGCGCGGCCTGGGTGAAGGCCGTCTGGTCGATCAGCGCCGAGTTCGCGGAGCTCTCGGGAGCGAAGAGCACCGATTTCAGCGGCTGGGCCAGTTCACGGTCCAGGTGTGCGCAGATCTCGTCGAAGGCGGCGGCGAACACCGGCGAGGACGCGTGGAGTTCGCGGCCCATCCCCAGGCGCTGTGCGCCCTGCCCGGTCAGCAGGAAGGCGGTCTTGCCCGGCCGGCCGGCCGGGGCCCGCAGTGCCGTCGCGCCGGTTTCGCCCCGGGCGAGGGTGCCGAGCCCGTCGAGCAGCCCGTCGCGGTCGGAGGCCACGACGACTGCCCGGTCGTCGTGCAGCGCGCGGGTGGTGGCGAGGGACCAGCCGACGTCCGCGATGTCCGCCTCGGGATGGGCGGTGAGGTGGTCCCGCAGGCGTGCGGCCTGGGCGCGCAGGGCCTCGGGGCCGCGGGCGGAGATGATCCAGGGAGCGGGGGCAGGAGCGGGGCCGGCGCCCTGACGCCGACCCTGGTACGGGTTGCGACCAGACAGCTCTCCTGCGGATAGGAGTGCCAGGTGCGCCAGCTGACCTGGCCGTCCTGACGCTGCACCAGGAGGGCGGTGAAG
>NZ_JAAAXQ010000415.1 GCF_009916105.1 Streptomyces sp. GC420
TCCCTCCCAGAAGAGGATGTCGGCGCGGCCCGACAGGGTGAACGTCGGCATGACGAACAGCTCGCCCACACCGGGCACGAGGTTGCAGCGCACCGCGTCGTAGTCGGGGTGCTCCGGGCGCGGGCCGTCGGGAGCGGGCTGGGTCGGGGCACGGGAGCTCGCCGCGGGCGGCGCCGCGCTGGACGCCTTCCTCGCCTGGGACAACGCGCAGGTGCTGCGCGACTACGGCCGGCAGGCCAGGCCCGACGTCATCGCCGGTTTTGCGCTGCACCGTTACGCGTGGCCCGCCTGCCTGCTGATCACCGTCCCCTGGTTCCTGCACCGCCGGGTGCCCCGGATGCCCGTGGACGGCGTCGTCTTCCAGCGGGCGCTGGGCCGGATGGCCGTGCGCGTCGGGGAGTTCGCCTGCCTGCCGGACGACCCGCTGGCGGGGCTCCCCGGTGCCCGGGTGGTGCCGGACGAGGAGGCGCTGCGCGCCGAGGTGCGGGCGTCGGTCGCCGAACACCTGGAGCCGCTGCTGGACGGCTTCCGGCCCAGGATGCGGCGCGGCAAGCGCGCGTTGTGGGGCATGGCGACGGACGAGATCGTCGAAGGGCTCTGGTACATCGCGCATCTGCTGGGCGAGGAGCGCCGGGCGATGGCGGAGCTCGAACTGCTGCTGCCCGGCAGCACCGGCCCGTACGTCGGCGCGGCGGGTTTCCGCGAGCTGACCGGGCCGGACGGCGCCGCGCTGCCGACCCGCGACCGGGCCGGCTGCTGCCTCTTCTACACGCTGCGTCCCGAGGACACGTGTGTGACCTGTCCCCGCACCTGTGACGCGGACCGGGTGAGCAAGCTCGCTGCCACGACGGCGGACTGACGCCCCGCCACCCCCGCACGCCCCGGGGCAGAGGCACCGGGAGCCGCCAACTTACACGATCGTTACAACAGTCACACTGGATTCGCACCCAACTCCGGTTTCCCATCGGAAGTTCGACTATGATCCCGCCATCCGAGCGCGCTGGCAGGCCAATGGCGTCCTCTTCCCCGGAAACCCACTGAGCGCCATCGCGGTTCCGCCAATATGGCGCCCCTGAAGCCCTATCGCACTGCAAGGGACCCCAGATGAGACTTACCGACATATCGCTGGACTGGCTGCTTCCAGGCTCAGTGCTGCTCCTGGGCATGCTGGTGGCGGTGACGGTACTCGCGCGAGGCAAGCGCGCCGGGGAGAAGGCCGCCAAGACCGAGGACTCCTGGGAACGCAGCGAGGAACGCCGCAGACGAAAGGAAGCCATATACGGAACGGCCTCCTACGTCCTGCTCTTCTGCTGCGCCGCCGTCGCGGCCGCGCTCTCGTTCCGCGGACTCGTCGGCTTCGGTGAGGAGAACCTGGGCCTGTCCAACGGCTGGCAGTACCTGGTGCCGTTCGGCCTCGACGGTGCGGCGATGTTCTGCTCCGTGCTGGCCGTCCGGGAGGCCAGCCACGGCGACGCCGCCCTCGGCTCCCGTCTGCTCGTGTGGACGTTCGCGGGCGCTGCCGCCTGGTTCAACTGGGTGCACGCACCCCGGGGTCTCGGCCACGACGGCGCGCCGCAGTTCTTCGCCGGCATGTCGCTCTCGGCCGCCGTCCTCTTCGACCGGGCGCTGAAGCAGACCCGCCGCGCCGCGCTGCGCGAGCAGGGCCTGGTGCCGCGTCCGCTGCCGCAGATCCGCGTGGTGCGCTGGCTGCGGGCTCCCAGGGAGACCTTCGGCGCCTGGTCGCTGATGCTGCTCGAGGGCGTCCGCACCCTGGACGAGGCCGTCGAGGAGGTGCGCGAGGACAAGCGCCAGAAGCAGCTGAACCGGGCCCGTCAGCGCGAGCAGGAGAAGCTGGACCGGGCCAGGATCCGCGCGATCAACCGGCAGCACCGCGGCTGGCCGCGGCCCCGCGGCGGCGGCATCCAGGTGGACGTCCAGAGCCTGCCGGCCGGAGCCGCCGGCGGTCAGGCCTCGTCGGAGTCCGCCGTGGCGGAGCCGGCCCAGCTGCCCCGCCGTTCCATGCCCTCCCTTCAGGCGTCGAAGCAGTCAGCCGGCACCGAGCGCGGCATCACCGTCGACCTCACCGCAGAGGACGACACCCAGGCGCTGCCCCGCCTCGACTCCCTGGAGCGCAAGCTTGCCGACCTCGAGAGGCAGTACGGCTGACCGGCCGGCCAACTCGGCACGCCGCTCCACCATCGGCCCGGGACCCGCCTCGTGCGGGTCCCGGGCCGTACGCGTGCGCGACCTCCCCGACAACCGTCACGGGCACGACCGGACGACATGACCGCGGTTACCGCGGACCGGCGAGAACGGCGCCGCCTTGGCCCACCGTGCCGTACCTGCACGCCGTCCGGTCCCGGCCTGCCTGGAGCGGAGGTGGCTACCCTCCGGTGATCCCGTCGATGCGTTCGCGGAGAAGGCCGGCGCGGCGCCGGCGGACGCACGGCCGCCTGACGCGTCCCGCCACCGGCGGCAGGAACGCCGACTGGACCGGGTTGCCGCAATGCCGTGCCGGGCAGCGGCCCGGACAGGAGGCTCCGGAAGGGGCAGATCCCGGCCCCCCGTCCGCGCCCGCCCGTGCGGGTCCTCGATCCGCAGCCGCGCGGCCAGGCGCTCGGCGGGCACGACCAATCTCGGCGCCGGCCACGGTTCCACCGGTGCCCGGGGCCGGAATCCCTCCGGGTGAGTCAACCCGGGCGGGCCGGGGGCCGTCTTCTCTCCCGAGAGGGCGAGCGGGGGCACGCCGGGACGGCCCACTGTGGCGCCCCCGTTTCGAGCCGCCCGCACGCCGATTGAGCTATACACAGCATGTATACATTGAGTGTATACATGATGTGTATAGTCGAGCGCCATGCGACTGCGAAAGATGAGCGCCCTGCTGCCGGCCACCGCCGCCCTCCTCCTCGCCCTGAGCGGGTGCTCCATGGAGACCACCTCCCCCAGCGAGGCCCGCGCCGACGTGGTGCCCCAGGCGCTGGGCGGTCTCGAGGCCCCGGACTGCGAAACCGCGAAGTGCATAGCCCTGACCTTCGACGCCGGGCCGGGCGAGCACACCGGCCGGCTCCTCGACATCCTGGCGGAGAAGGAGGTGCCCGCCACGTTCTTCCTCCTGGGGAAGAACCACATCGAGCGCCATCCCGGCCTCGTGCGCCGCATCGCCCGCGAGGGGCACGAAGTGGCCAACCACACCTGGTCCCACCCACGGCTCACGGAGGTCTCCCCGGACCGCGTCCGCGAGGAGCTCTCCCGCACCCAGGAGGCCATCGAGAAGCTCACCGGGCGCAGGCCCACCCTGATGCGCCCGCCGCAGGGACGCACCGACGACACCGTCTCCGGGATCAGCCGGGACCTCGGGCTGGCACAGGTCCTGTGGAGCGTCACCGCCAAGGACTACTCCACGACCGACTCCGCCCTCATACGGAAGCGCGTGCTCGACCAGGCGGACCGCGACGGCATCATCCTGCTGCACGACATCTACGACGGAACCGTCCCGGCCGTCCCCGGCATCATCGACGAGCTGAGGAGACGCGGCTACACCTTCGTCACGGTGCCCCAACTGCTCGCGCCCGGCGCCGCGCAGCCGGGGACCGTCTACAAGCCCTGACACCGGCCCGCCGCGGCAACAGCGGGATGCGCGGCCCATGTGACGCGTGAGCGGGAAGCCGCCGATCCGCTCTCAGGCGGTCTCCGTGCGCAGTTCGAACCAGACCGCCTTGCCCACCCCGTGCGCCCGCACACCCCACGCGTCCGCGAGGGACTGCACCAGCGCCAGCCCACGCCCATGGGTGGCCTCCGCCGGCGCCGCCCGCGGCTTCGGGCGCTGGGCGACGAAGTCCCGTACCTCCACGCGCAGCCGCAGCGTGTTCACGCTGACCGTCACCAGGGCCTCGCGATCCGTGTGGACCAGCGCGTTGGTGACCAGCTCGCTGGTGAGGAGCTCGGCGACGTCGCGCTGCGCCGGCCTCCCCCACGGCCGCATCAGCTCGCGCAGTGCCCTGCGCACCTCGCCGACCGCCGGTAAGTCCGCCCGGCCGATCCTTCTGTTCAGTAACTGCCCCCGTGCCTGTGCCGGCTTCCCTGCCATGGTCCCCCCGCCCGCGGTCCGGAACTCGGCCCCTACCTCTCGAACGCGCTCACGCCTGATGCATGCCCCCGTACCGAACACGGCACTCATGTCCATCCCGGGGGACTGGCCGAACGCTCCGAACCGGCTCGGCGAAGTACCGACCGCCGGGGAGGCGGCGCTGTATGTGCGGCCACACCGCGCACGCGGACACGGTGGGTGCCCAAGCGCGGTCCTGTGTGCGTGGTCGAGCCGTTGGCGGCGGACCTTGCCGTGCAGCTTGGCGACCTTCTCCGCGGCGCGCTGGTGGTTCTTGGTGCGGTCCTTGGCCTTGCGGCGCGGGAACCGGGACAGGGCTTGCTGAGCTGCTTCGAGCTTCGCAGCGGCCCTGCGGCCGCAGCGCGGATTCTCCACGAAGCCGCCGCCCGACGGGATCGCATTCCCTCCCGGCGCAAACGCCGGGATTCCCTGCGAAGATCAGGGGATGGCCGAGAACTCGCCCACGCGGAACGCAACTTCGCGGACAAGGGCCGCGCCTCCCGCTCTCTCGTACCGTTCGGCTGGGGCGACGGCGAGGGCGGCCCGACCCGGGAGGTGCTGGAGAAGGCCCGCCGGCTGCGCTCGCTGGAGGGCTCGCCGCGTGTGGTGATCGAGACGCCGTCCGCCTTCTTCGAGGCGGCCGAGGCGGAGTACGGGGCGGGGGCGCCGGTGTGGTCGGGCGAGCTGTATCTGGAACGTCGCCGCGGGCCTCGCGCTGAACCTGCCGCTGCGGACCGCCGCCGTGCCGGCCGCCCTGCCGCCGCTGGTACGGGTCTCGGACCCCTCGGTCACGATCGAGTCGGTCAAGCTCGCCGAGGACCGCGGCGGAGACGTCGTCGTACGGCTCTACGAGTCGCGGGGCGGGCGCGCGCGGGCCGTCCTGACCACGTCCTTCCCGGTCGTACGGGCCGAGGTGACGGATCTGCTGGAACGTCCCCTGCGGGAGGCGGAGACGGGCCCCTCCGGGCCCGTGCTGTCGCTCCGCCCCTTCCAGATCCTCACGCTCCGGCTCCGCCCCTCCTGAGGCCGGGCCCGCGGGGCACGTTCGCCGGTCAGGACTCCCAGACGCCGGCGGCCGTACGGTCGTCGGCGTACCCCTTGACCCGGAGCTGGACGTCCGCGAGGAAGGCCGCCAGGCCCGGCGGCTCCTGGCCGGTCCAGCGTTCCGCGAGGGCGTCGGCGAGTTCGGTCGAGCCGCGCAGCGGTTCGGCGAGACCGGCGCTGCACAGCAGCAGCGTGTCCCCCGGGCGGGCGACGGAGGCCCGGAACCGGAAGGGCTCCCCCGGCGGCGCCGGCTCGTACGCGGGGCCCGCCGGGTTGGCGATGCCGAGGTCCATGGTGAGGCGGTCCCCCTCGGCGGTCTCCGAGGGTACGGAGCCGAACCCGACCACCGGCTCCCCGGACGGGGCGGTGTCGGGCACGGCGGGCTCGATGTCCTGCCACGCGCCGTCCCGCAGCCGGAACAGGCCACCCGCGCCCACGCCGAAGAAGACCCGGATACGGCACTCGGGGTCGGCGGGCAGCAGCAGACAGCGCAGCGAGGCCGTGTGGTCGCCCGGGTCGAGATCCAGTTCCGCGGCTTTCGCGCGGAGTCTGCCCAGGCTGCGGTCGGTCAGCCGGTGCAGCCCCGACTTGAGGTCGCCGCGCCGGCCCGCCCTGATGTCCCGCGCCAGCCGGGCGTGGCTGCGGCCCACCGCCTCGCCGATCCAGCGGCATGCCTCGGCGGCCGCGAGGTGGGCGGTGGGTGCGGTCCGCTCCCCGCTCGCCAGGGCCACCAGCACCAGCGCCGCGTCCCCTTCGCCGAAGCGCACGGTCAGCAGCGAGTCCCGGCGCGACTCGCCCCGGAAGCGGGCGCTGTCCCCCCGCACCGAGGCCGCCCGCAGGGTGCCGGCCCCGTAGCGCGCGCCGTCCAGCACGGTGTCCGACACGGTGCCCGCCAGTGCCTGCGGATCGGCGAGCGGCAGCGCGACGGGCTCGGCCTCGTAGGTGGGCGGCCGGTCTCCGACATGCTCCACCCGGGGCCGGGGCGTCGCCGTGAAGGCCCCCGCGGCCGACGGGCCGGGGCGGTCGCCGGCGGTGGCCTCGGCTGCCTCGTCCTCGGGCTGCGGGCGCCTGCCCGGAACGGCCTGCCGCCGGCGGGACCGGCCGGCCGGCCGTGCGTCGTCCTCGCCGGTCCGGCCCCCTGCCGGGGACTGCCCGCCCCGCGGTTCGTCAC
>NZ_JAAAXQ010000416.1 GCF_009916105.1 Streptomyces sp. GC420
GGGGCGGCGACGGGGCGGACGGCTCGGGCGGCGGTGACGCGAGCGCGGACGGCGGCGGGGGCGACCGCAGCCTCACCCTCGGCGCCGTCGTCCTGGCCGGGGCGGCGGCCGCCTTCGTCTGGCTGCGCAGACTCCGCCGCCGCTAGCGGCAGCCGGCCGCCGGCGCGGGCCGGTCCCGGAAGCCGGCTCTGGATCGCTCTAGATCCCGACCAGTTCGAGCTGGCGCAGGATGCCGAGGTCGTCCTCGTTCCACCAGGTCTCGGCGATCCTGCCGCCCTCCAGGCGGATGGTGCCGTGGCCGCTGCCGGAGAACTCGCGGTTGGTGGCGGGTGTGCCCTGGAACGTGCCGGTGTGGCGGCCTTGGTAGGAGTAGCGGACGCAGACCATGTCGCCCTCGGCGATCATGCTGTCGATCGTGAACGTGGCCTGGAAGGCGTTCATCAGCTCGCGGTTCTCCTCCTTGGACTGGGCCAGTCCTACGTCGTAGGAGGAGAGGGACGGGTCGTGCTCCCGGTAGCCGGGCGTGCACAGCTCGTCCATGGCGTCCAGGTTCCGCTTGTTGACCACGTCCTCGAAGAAGGTGCGGACCGCGAGCTTGTTGAGCTGTTCGTCGCGGACGACGTCGAGGTCCGTGAAGGAGGGCATCTCGTCGCAGGCGGCCACCAGCTCCTGGAAGATCCGGTCCGTCTCCGGGAGCTTCGAGTTCTTCATCGCCTCCTCGTAGGAGGGGAATTCGACGATCTCCACGACATGTGTGGAGTCCGAGCGGTCACGCCCGACGATCGAGTGGGTCGCGGTCCGCTTCCCCTGCGTCGCCTCGACCCAGTTGTCCATGAGCCGGTTCAGCTCGTCGTACTTGCTGGTCTTGCAGTCGATGACCTGGATGAATGTCATGGCCGCGCTCCTCCCACCGGACGGAACGAACAGAACAATCAGGGCCATTTCAGGCTATACCCGACCCTTGGCCCGTCGCCGCTCGGTGAAGGCACCGGCCCTTCGGCCGCCGGCACGCGGCAGGGCCCGGCACGCCGTGCGCGCCGGGCCCTGTGCCGCTCGGTGCCGGAGTCAGAGCTTGTCGATCACGTAGTCGACGCAGGCCGTCAGGGCCTCGACGTCCGCCGGCTCGACGGCCGGGAACATCGCGACGCGCAGCTGGTTGCGGCCCAGCTTGCGGTACGGCTCGGTGTCCACGATGCCGTTGGCGCGCAGCACCTTCGCGACGGCAGCCGCGTCCACGCCCTCGGCGAAGTCGATGGTGCCGACGACCTGGGAGCGCTTGGCCGGGTCGGTGACGAACGGGGTGGCGTACGAGGACTTGTCGGCCCAGTTGTACAGGCGCGCGGAGGAGTCGCCGGTGCGGGAGACCGCCCAGTCCAGACCGCCCTGGCCGTTAATCCACTCCAACTGCTCGTTCAGCAGGAACAGCGTGGCCAGCGCCGGGGTGTTGTACGTCTGGTTCTTCAGCGAGTTGTCGATCGCGGTCGGCAGCGAGAAGAACTCGGGGATGTGGCGGCCCGACGCGTGGATGCGGGCGGCACGCTCCAGCGCGGCCGGGGAGAACGCCGCGATCCAGAGACCGCCGTCGGCGGCGAAGGACTTCTGCGGGGCGAAGTAGTAGACGTCCGTCTCGGTGATGTCGACCGGGAGACCGCCCGCGCCGGAGGTGGCGTCCACCAGGACCAGGGCGCCCTCGTCGGCGCCCGCGACCCGCTTGACCGGGGCCGCGACGCCGGTGGAGGTCTCGTTGTGCGTGAAGGCGTACACGTCCACGCCGGCCTCGGCGGCGGGCTCCGGGTGGGTACCGGGCTCGGAGGAGATCACGCTCGGCTCGGCGAGCCAGGGCGCGAGCTTCGCCGCCTTGGCGAACTTGGACGAGAACTCGCCGAAGGAGAGGTGCTGCGACTTCGACTCGATCAGACCGTGCGTCGCGATGTCCCAGAAGGCGGTGGAGCCGCCGTTGCCGAGGATCACCTCGTAGCCCTCGGGGAGGGAGAACAGGTCCCTCACACCTTGGCGGACCTTGCCCACCAGGTTCTTGACCGGGGCCTGCCGGTGCGAGGTTCCCATCAGCGAGGTACCGGTGGCGGCCAGGGCGGCGAGCGCCTCGGTGCGCACCTTGGAGGGGCCCGAACCGAATCGTCCGTCGGCGGGCTTGAGGTCAGCGGGGATCTGGATGTCCTGGATGTCGGCCACGGACGCGAGCCTAGTCGCTCGCCACACCCGGCGGACTGTCATGTCCGCCGGATGAGACGAGTCTCTCGCTTTGTGGGATCATCCGAATTTCTGCACGTGACGGCCGTGGTGAGGCGCGGTCAGGCTCCCGCGGACGCCGCCACCGGGGCGGGGTTCAGGTACACCGGAAGCTCGTACATGTCGTTCTGGGTGACCACCGGCTTGTTGCGCAGCTCGGACGGCTCGACCGCGAGCCGCAGGTCCGGGAAGCGGGCGAAGAGCGCCGGAAGGGCGATGGTCGCCTCCAGACGCGACAGGGCCGCGCCGGGGCACACGTGCGGGCCGTGGCCGAAGGAGATGTGGCGGATCGGCCCCGGACGGGTGATGTCGAACTCCGCCGCCGTGGGCCCGTACTGCCGCTCGTCCCAGCCGATCGCGGCGTACGACACGATCAGCGCCTCGCCCTTGGCGATGACCTTGTCCCCGACCGGCACGTCCTCCGTGGCGAAGCGGATCAGGACGTGCGAGGTCGGCGTGGCCCAGCGCAGGGTCTCCTCGACGGCGACGTCCCAGCCGACCTCACCCGACAGGACGAGGCGGAGCTGCTCCGGACGGGCGAGGAGCGCCGCCACCGCGTTGACGATGAGTGAGACGGTCGTCTCATGGCCGGCGACCATCGCCAGCTGGAGGGTGTTGACGATCTCCTCGTCGGTGAGCCGGTCGCCGTCCTCCGAGGCCTGGATCAGCGCGCCGGTCAGGTCGTCGGTGGGTGCCTCCTTCTTCTCCGCGACGGTCTTCGCCATCAGGCCGTTGAGCTCGGTGAGGGTCGCGACGACCTCGGCGGGCGGGGTCTGCGTCGAGAAGAACTTCTCGAACAGCACCTGCAGGCGCGGCAGCTGCTCCCGCTCGACACCCATGAGCTCGCTCACGACGTACACCGGGAGCGGGTAGGCGAACTCCGCCTTGAGGTCCACGGGGTCGAAGGAGTCCCGGGGCAGTTTGTCCAGCAGGTTCTCGGTCAGCTCGGTGATCCGCTCCCGCAGCTGCTCCACCCGGCGCGGGGTGAGCGCCTGCGCCACCAGGGAACGCAGCCGCCGGTGCTCCTCGCCGTCCACGGTCAGCATCGAACGGCCCGGGTTCGCCAGCCCGATCAGCGGCCAGTCGGGGGCTATTTCGCCCCGCTGCCAGGCCCCCCACACCTCGATGTCCTTGACCAGTCGCGGGTCGGTGAGCAGCGACCGTGCCTCCGCGTAGTGGGTGACCGCCCACACCGGGACGCCCCCGGGCAGTTCCACGGCGGCCAGCGGGCCCGCCGCGCCGAGCGCCGCGGTCTCGCCCGCCAGGTCGCCGACGAGGGGGTCGAGCCGGATCGGGTCCGCATGACCCGACACAGGGCACTTCATCGGTCTCCTCCAAGAGGGGTCAGGGTGGGGGTCGGGGTGAAGCGCACCGGCAGCTCGGACATCCCCCGCAGCCACGGGGAAGGACGCCGTACGAGCGTCTCGGCGGGCACCGCGAGATCGGTGTCGGGGAGGCGGTCCAGCAGGACCTCGATCCCCGTGCGCGCGATGACCTCGGCGATCTCCTGCGCGGGGAAGGGGCAGCGGTGGTCGCCGTGCCCGAAGGAGAAGAAGGCGTTGTTGCCGCCGCGCATCCTTCCGCCCTCGATGTGCACCTGCGGGTCCGCGTTGGCGGCGGCGAAGCCCAGCACCAGCAGGTCGCCCTGCTGGATGCGGCGGCCGCCGAGCTGGGTGTCGCGGGAGGCCCAGCGCCCGGCGATGTTCTGGCTCGGGGTGTCCTCCCACAGCACCTCGTTCATGGCCTCGGCGACGCTGTGCCGCCCGCCGGTGAAGGAGGCGGCGAACCGGTCGTCGGTGAGCATCAGGCGCAGTGAGTTGCCGATCCAGTCGGCGGTCGGCTGGTGGCCGGCGACCGTCATCACCATCAGGTCCTGGATGATCTCCTCGCCGGTGAACCCGTGGTGGTTCCCCTCGATCATCCGGGACACCACGTCGGGGCCGGGGGCCTCGCTCCTGAGGGCCACGAGCTCGGCCATCGACCGGGCCACGAACTGCTGGCCCGAGATCGCCTCCGCGGTGCCGTTGACCAGGTCGTTGATCGCCTTCACGAGCATCGGGCCCTGGTCCTCGCGGAAACCGTAGATCTTCGCGAGGACACGCACCGGCAGCAGCATCGCGAACTGGCCGATCAGCTCGGCCTCGCCGAATCCGCAGAAGGCGTCGATGAGTTCGTCCGCATACCGCTCGGCGTGCCGTTTCAGCTCGAACGGGTCGACGGCCTCCATCGCGTCGCTCATCATGGCGGCGCGCTGCCGGTGCCGTTCGCCGACCGTGTAGAGGATCGAGGGCTGCTTGCGGCCGATCATCGGCAGCAGCGGCCAGTCGTCCGGGATGCGCGCCCACTGGTTCCACAGGTCCGAGTCACGGCTGAACAGCACCGGGTCGCTGGTGACATGGAGCATCTCGCGGTAGCCGAGCACCAGCCAGGCCGGCACGTCGCCGTCCAGCACGATGGGGGCGACAGCGCCGTGGTCGCGCCTCATCTCGCGGTAGAGCGCGGCGGGTTCGACATGGAAGCGGGGCCCGCTGAACGGCACGGCGTCCGGTGCGGGGCCGGCGGCTCCGGTGTGGGTGGAGTGGGCTGGGCTCGGTGTGGTGGTCACGGTGCGGAGATCTCCCGGGCGGCGGACGCGGACAGCGTTTTGAGGTGCTCTACGAGGGTGATCAGTACGTTCTTGCTCGACAGCCGGGAACGGGCGTCACAGGTGAGGAGCGGAACGTGGTCGCTCAGATCGAGGGCGTCCCGCAGTTGCGCCTCGGTGTGGTGGGGCCCGCCGAAGTCGTTGCTCGCCACCACGAACGGCATCCCGTGGTGCTCCAGGCGGTCGATGGCGTACCAGGAGTCGGAGACCCGCCGGGTGTCGACCAGGACGACCGCCCCCAGGGCGCCCGCGAACAGCCGGTCCCACAGGAACCAGAAGCGCTCCTGACCGGGGGCGCCGAACAGGTAGAGGACCGATCGGGCGTCGATGCTGATCCGGCCGAAGTCGAAGGCGACCGTGGTCGCCGTCTTGCCGGTGACGCCGGTCAGGTCGTCCACCGACTCCCCGGCCCGGGTCATCGTCTCCTCGGTGTTCAGCGGACGGATCTCGCTGACCGAACGGACCATGGTGGTCTTGCCGACGCCGAAACCGCCGGTGATGACGATCTTCAGCCCGTTGTCGGCGGTGCTGCTCAGCGGCGCACGGCGGCGGGGGCTGAGATCAGAGGTTGCGAAGTCCAACGAGCACCTGCTCCAGGATGTCAGGGTCGGGCAGTTCGGCCGTCGTACGGGAAACACGGGGGTGGCGGGCGCTGATCCGGCCGGTGTCCAGGAGGTCGGACAGCAGGATCCGGATGATGCTCACCGGAAGCCCGAGGTCGGCGGCGAGTTCGACGACGGCCGTCGGGCGCTGGCAGATCCGCAGGATGAGGGCGTGCTCCGACTGCATGCCGGGGGCCGGGTCGCACTCGGCGACCACCAGGGTCACCAGGTCGAAGGCGTCGGAGCCGGGCCGGCTGCGGCCACCGGTGACGGTGTACAGCCGGTCCGGGTCGTCGTCCCGGCCGGGGCGGCGGCCCGGCCGGGAGCCGGAGCCCCTGGGGAAGTCGGAAGGGTTGCCCGGTAGGGGCGGCGTCATACGGTTTTGCCGTCCTTGCCGTCGGTGCGCGGGGGCGCGCTCAGGTAGTCGCCGAGCTGTTCCACGAGTTCGCTCATGTTGTGGCCGACAAGGCCGACGTCGGCGCTCTCGTCGGCGACGACGGCGAGGTGCGCGCCGTCCCCGGCCTCCACGATGAACAGGATTCCGCCGTAGAACTCGGCCATCGCCTGGCGTACGCCGCCGGTGCCGTCGCCGAACTCGATGGACGCGCCGTGCGAGAGGCTCTGGATGCCGGCGGAGATGGCGGCCAGCTGGTCGGCCTGGTCGACCGACAGTTCGGGGGTGCGGCACAGCTTGAGCCCGTCCCGGGACAGGACCAAGGCGTGCCGGGCTCCCGGGGTCCGCTGCAGCAGGCTCTCCAGCAGCCAGTCGAGCTTCTCGTCGGTGGCGGAGCCGGTACCGGTGGCTGGTGCGGTCATCGGGGG
>NZ_JAAAXQ010000417.1 GCF_009916105.1 Streptomyces sp. GC420
CTTCGGCGCCGTGCGCCGGCCCCTCCGGCTGCCCCTCCGGCTGCCCCTCCGGCCCGACGGCGGGCCGCCCCAGGCACAGGGTCAGCACCGCGGCGCCGCCGAGCAGGGCGTGCAGCCGTGCCAGGGCCCGTTCGAGCAGTGGCGCCGCCCAGTGCCAGTCGTCGAACGCCAGCAGGACCGGCCGGTGCCGGGCCGCTCGGCGCAGCACGGTGGCGAGCGCCGCGCACATGTCCTCGAACGGGGCGTTGGGGGTGCCGTCCCGCAGCAGCCCGCCCGCGAGCAGGGTCATCGCGTCGTCGGCCTCACGGTCCGCGGCCGCGTCGGGGGAGGGCCGGACGGCCCGGGACGGTGCGGACGCAGCTCGGGCGGTGGCGGTGGACACGGCGGCAGCGGCTCGGGCGGCGGCTCGCGCAGGGGAGGCGGACGGTGTTTCCGGCGCCGCGGGTGTCGCCGGTGGCGCGAGTACCTCCGGTGCCGCCGCTGCCGTACTCCCGGTGGACGCGAGCAGTCCCCTCACCGCGTCGGCGAGCGGGGCGAGGGTGCCGTGCTCCCCGTAACTGCGGCACCTTCCGGAACCGTGGACGGGTGCGTCGCCCCGGCGTGCCCGCCCGGACAGCCATTCCCTCACGAGACGGGTCTTGCCGACACCCGCCTCCCCGGTGATCCGCAGGATCATCGGGCCGTCCGCCGTGCTGCCCAGCGCCCGGTCCAGCGCCGCCAGCTCGTCCCGGCGGCCGACGAAGGGCACGTCGAAGCGGCGCAGCAGCTCCGGGTCGTCGGCGCCCAGCGCCAGCAGCCGGTAGGCCGGCACCCGCTCGCTCTTGCCCTTCAGGCTGAGCGGTCCCGCCTCCTCCACCACCACGGTGGGGCCCGCGGCGAGGAGCGTCCGCCGGCCGATGAGGATCTCCCCGGGCCCGGCGTTCTGCTCCAGCCTCGCGGCGACGTTGACCGTCTCGCCCGATACCAGGGCCTGCCGTGCGGTGGTGTCCGAACCAGCCACCACCTCACCGGTGTTGACTCCGATACGGATGTTCAGGCGGATGCCCGGCGAGGTCTCCAGCTCCGCGTTCAGCCCGGCAAGGGCCTCGCGCATGCCGAGCGCGGCGGCCAGCGCCCGCCGGGCGTCGTCCTCCCGGACCACGGGGACGCCGAACACCGCCATCACCGCGTCGCCGATGAACTTCTCCGGGGTGCCCCCGTGGGCCTCGATCCGCTCGCTCATCGCCGCGAAGTAGCGCAGGGTCACCGTGCGCAGGATCTCCGGGTCGAGCGCCTCCGACAGGGCCGTCGAGCCGACCAGGTCGCAGAACAGCACGGTCGCCGGCTTCCGTTCGTCGGACGGCGCCGAAGCAGGTGCCGGCAGCACGCCGGCGGCCGGTGCCGCACCGCGCGGTGTGCCGCAGAAGGGGCAGAACCGTGCCGTCTCGGGCAGGTCCTGCCCGCACGAGGAGCAGTTCATCGGGGTCCTTCCTCCGGAAGCCCGGCGTGCGCCGTGCACCGGCCCGCGACGGCGGGACCGGCGCACCTGACGACGGGCCGTGCGCCCGGGGCCGGTCCCAGGACGTCCTGGGACCGGGCCGGGAACAGGGGGCTGAGGCGGGTACGGGGTCAGAAGAGGGCGCCGCCCGCGATCTCGCCGTGCGCCTCGACCTCGGGGCCCACCGCGTCCAGACGGCCCTTGATGTCGAGCAGCAGGTCGAGTTCCTCGGGCGTCAGGTCGGTGAGCACCTGGCGCTGTTCCTCCGTGAGCAGGTCGACGGCGAAGCCGGCGCCGTACAACTCGGCGAGCCGGTCGGGTGGTTCGGTCATTCGGGACCTCCGATCGATACGGACCGTCCGGCCTCCCGCACCGGCACGTCCCCGGCCGGTGCGCAGCGCCCGAGCCGGACGAACAACTGGGTGAGCGCGTCCATGGTGTGCAGCGCGCTGACGGCCACGGCCGACTCGTGGTGCCGCGACAGCGGCAGTGCGTCGAGCAGGGCGCGCAGGTCGGCCGCATGGCCGTCGTCGAGCCGGGCGTGCGCCTCGACCGTGCGGAAGGCCGCCCGGGGCAGGCCGGTGAGACGGGCCAGGTACGGGGCGAGCCCGGCCTCGGGCGCGTGCCCCTCCAGGACGAGGACATAGCCGAGCAGGGCCACGGGGTGGTGGTGCTCGATCCAGTAGTACTGGGCTCCGGCCAGCGCGGCGACGAGCGGCGGCGGTACGGGGCCGAGGGCCTCGGCCGGGTCCGCCCCCGCCGCGGCCAGGTCGTCGAGCAGCCACTCGTCGTGGCCCGCCTCCTCCTGGATGTGCGTTTCCAGGTAGCCGGCCAGCGGGTGCCCGAGCGGGTCGCCGGCCTCGGCCAGCAGACGGGAGCGTTCCAGGGCCCGCCGCATGAGGGGGACGGAGGCGCGGATGACCGTGTGCATTGCACACAGGTAGGCGCGGTAGCGGGCCCGCGCGCCGCCCGGTTGCCACAGCCCGGCCGTCGCGGCGCGCAACCCCGGTTCGGCGAGCGCGAGTTTGGCCTCCAGCCGCGCCGAGGCGGATGCTCCCTGCGGGGCTGCCGGTGCCGGTGCCGGTGCCGGTGCCGGTGCCGGTGCCGTGGGCGTGGGCGAGGGCGAGGGCGAGGGCGAGGGCAGCGCCGTCATCGGTGCGCCCGCTGTCGTGCCTGCCGGGGCAGGAGCCAGGGAGCGTACGCCGCGCAGCCGTGGCGGGCGGCCAGTGCCACGGGGCCTTCGGCCAGTTGCCTGCGTGCGGCGGTCAGGTCGAGGAGTGCGCCCACCGCGCCGGACGCCACGGCCTCCGCCCCCGACGTGACCTCCGGCAGGGTCGCCAGCAGCCGGCAGTCCTCGCAGTACGAGCGGGCGGGAGCGGCAGCCGGCGCGTACCGTGCGCGCAGGTGGGACGGCCCCACCGTGCGGATCATCCGCAGCATCGGGGAGTCCAGCGAGCGGCGGCGCACGGTCGTCCAGTCGTCCGCGCCGATGTGTCCCAGCCGCAGGTGCGGCGGGGCGGGACGGCGGTCCACCACGTCCTGGTTGCAGCACGCCAGGACCGTGCCGTCGAAGGCGACCACCGGCCATGCCGCCATCGCGCAGGGCAGGGCGCGGTCCGTGTCGACGGCCGTGCGTGCCCGGCCCGCCCAGGAGGCGGCCCGGCCGAAGGCCCGCACCTCGTTGACCAGGACCGGCACCGTTCCGTCGAACTCCCTGTCGATGGCGTGGGTGACGTCCGCGAGGTAGGGGTCGGCCGGGCCGGTGCCGGTCAGGTGGAAACTGACGGGGATTCCGGCCTCCCGTATCGCCCGCAGCGCCCGGAACACGGCGGGACGCGGCACCTCGCGCTCGTGGTGCGCGTCGAGGCTCGCCGAGAAGTGGTCGACGGCGGCGACGGCCCGCATCACCCGCTCGGGCACCGTGCCGGCCCGGGCGAAGAACATGCCGCTGAGCAGTGCGGTACGCGTTCCCGACACGCGGGCCGAGCCGGCGAGCCGGGACACCAGGTCCGGCAGCAGCAGCGGCTCGCCGCCGGTGAGCATCATGACGTCCGGCCGGTCCTCGGCCGTGAACGAGCCGACGAAGCGGCGCAGTTGTCCGGCGTCCGGTTCCTCGCGCGACTCCATCGTGGACGCGGTGGAGCAGTGCGCGCAGCTCAGCGGGCAGCGACGGGTCAGGGTGAGCAGCAGCCCGGCGGCCGGCACCGGCCGCAGACCTATGAGCTCGGCGAGTTCCACTGGTGCCGCCTCCTTCCGGGCCGTGTCGGTGCGCGGGCCGGTCTCCCCGGGGCCCGCGTCACGTGTGCGTCCGTCACAGCCTCCGCGTCACCGGTTCCGCATCGGTCCGAGACCGGTTCGACAGCGGTATGGCCGCAGCTCGGGGGAGGTGCGGGGGCGGCCGTGCGCAGTGCCGCCGTACCGGCCCATGCCCTTCGGCCTGCGGGAATACCGGTGCCATACCGGCGCCGGGGCGTTTGCCGGGCCGGCCTTCCTAACGTTCTCGGCATCGGCAGGCGCAAGCCCGCCGCCCGGCAGGACGGGAACGGAACACCCCCCGTCCTCCGACTGGCAGTCACCACACCTTTGAGCGGATGGAGACACCCATGTCCGAGAACACCAAGCCGGTCGCCGACGACAACAACGACGAGACCCCCGAGGTCGAGGCGCACAGCGCGTCCGTGCTGGACCTCCAGGGCACCGCGGCCGCCCCCTCCGACGCGGACGCCGCCGGCAGCTGCGTCAGCGTGCTCAGCGTGGTCATGTCGGAGCAGTGACGTCCGAGCCATGAGCCGGGCCCTCGCGGCCCGACGGCTCCCGTATCCGAGGCTCCCCAAATCGAACGGCCTTCAGGATCCGAGCCCTCGCAGCCACGGCTCCTCGCAGCTCACGGCGCTTCGCTGCTCCGGCTCACCGGCTCCCCGGCTCAACAGTTCACCTGCCTCCCGGCGCACAGCTCACGGCTCGCACAGCTCGACGGCCCTGTTCAGCCCTGGTAGCCCCGGCGGTTCCCCGCGGCCCTCGCGGCCTGCGGGGGACGCCGTGGCTCCCCGGCTCACCGGCCTTCCGTACGACCGACCGACCGCAATTCCCGACACGTGGATGGAGAACGCCATGACCGAGAACACCAAGCCGGCTGCCGACGACAACAACGACGAGACCCCCGAGGTCGAGGCGCACAGCGCGTCCGTGCTCGACCTTCAGGGAACCACGGCCGTGAACTCGGACACCGTGGCCGACGGCAGCTGCGTCAGCGTCATCAGCGTGGTCATGTCGGAGAAGTGACGTCCGAGCCGTGCGCCGGCCCTCACGGCCCGGCGCACGGCCGACCGACCGGAAGCGGGGCGGCTCCGTCACCACGGAGACCGCCCCTCCTCGTTTCGCGGACGGTCAGTCAGGACCGCCCCCCTACGACCGTGGGAGCCGACGATGGCCACCTCACTCCGTAACAACCGTGACTTCCGTCTGCTGTGGCTGAGTGGTCTCTTCGCCGTCCTGGGTGCCCAGATGAGCGCGATCGCACTGCCGCTGCTCGTGCTGCGCGAAACCGGGTCCGCCGTCCAGGCCGGCGCCATCTCGACCGTCTCCGTGGCCACGATCCTCGTCACCATGCTGCCCGGCGGCGTGATGGCCGACCGCCTGGAGCGCCGCCGGCTGATGCTGCTGTGCGACATCGGCAGCCTCGCCGTGGTCACGGCTCTGGTGGTCGCCGTCTGGACCGGGCACACGCCGCTGTTCCTGGTCCTGCTCGTCGCCGGAGCGGGGGCGGTGATCAGCAGTCTGTACGGCCCCGCGGCCTTCGCCCTGCTGCGTACGGTGGTGCCCTCCGACGACATGGGCGCGGCCACCGCCAGGCTCCAGGCCCGGACGTCCACCGCCCGGCTGGTGGGTCCGCTCGTCGGCGGTGCGCTGTTCACCTTCAGCGCCGTGCTGCCCTTCGCCCTGGAGGCCGCCGGACTGCTGCTGTCGACGCTCTGCGTGGCCCTGGTGCGGACCCGGTCCAAGGCGGCGGTGCGGCCCGCGTCGGCGTTCAGCCGCCGGGAGATGACCGCCGGACTCGTCTTCCTGTGGGAGATCCCCTTCCTCCGTACCGTGCTGCTGGTCTTCGGCCTCGGCATGAACTTCGCCTTCGGTGCGATGACCTTCACGGCCCTGACGGTCTACTCGGAGGGCGGACGGTCCGGCGTCGGGGGCGGCTTCGTGATGTCCTCCATCTCGGCGGGCGCGCTGGCGGGCGCACTGATCGCACCCAGACTGCGGCCCGAGCGGCACAGCTGGGGACTGATCGCGGCGACCTGCTGGAGCTGTGTCGCCGCGGCGGGGGCCATGGCCGTCGTGCGGGAGGCCCTGGTGGCGGGCCTGATCTGCGGCGCCTGCATGTGCCTGTCGATGGTGGCCAGCGTCGGATTCCTCTCCAAGCTCCTCCAGGTCACCCCGGACGACCGGGTGGGGAGGGTACAGAGCGCCGCGAGTTTCCTCTCCTCGCTGGTGCAGCCCTTCGGCTCGCTGGCGGCCGGCGGTCTGCTGGCCGGGCTGGGCACGGAGGGGACGTTCCTGGTCCTGGGCGCGGTGTTCGCGCTGTCCGCCGCCGTGGTCACCTTCGCTCCCTCCGCCCGCAGCGTTCCGCGCGGCGCGGACGACGCCGGCCCGCGGAGCGCGCCAGGGCCGGACCGCGAACCCGAGCACCGCGAACCCGAGCACCGCGAACCCGAGAACCGCGGGACGGAGAACCGCGGGACGGAGAACCGCGGGACGGAGAAGCGCGAATCCGAGGACCGTGCCGCCGCCGGACACCCCGGAGCCGGTGGCGCCGCCCAGCTC
>NZ_JAAAXQ010000418.1 GCF_009916105.1 Streptomyces sp. GC420
GGTTCCTCGGTGACGCGCCCTCACGCGTGCCCGCGACGACGGTCCCCGCACCGGCCGCCCCACCCCCGGCCTGCGCGCCGCGGGGGCCGGCGAGTGCTCGACGGCCTGCGCCGGGCAGCGGCCGGGCCGGGCGGCCCCGGCTTCCAGCAGCGCGCCGGGCCCGCACGACGGGGCGGGCATGCGCGCCCCTCGAGCCTGCGCCCGGTCACCCCGCCCCGCACACCCGGCGGACCCGATCGTGTGCGGCGCACGGGGTGCAGGGGTGCACGGGGTGCACGCGGCCGGGCACCGTCTGCAGCCAACGGGAACCCGGCCTCGGGCGACCCGAGGTCAGAACTCCGCGCCCGCACATACCACTGCGGCATGCGGCCCGGGTGAGAGCAGCACCGCGCCCGGGCCGGGCCCGGAAGGCCCACGGCCCGCCCTCGGGTCACCCTGGGTCAGAACTCCTCTCCCTGATCGCCGCTCCGCGCCCGCAGCGCCGCCGCCGCGGCGCGCAGGCCGGGGCGGGGGCTGGAAAGGACCGGAACCGTGCCGGGCGTGAGGGCCGCGGCGTCCGCCATGGACGCCTGGGCCAGGACGACGGCGTCCGCGTCCGCGGCGGTGCCGACGGCGGCGGCGACCGCCGCGAGGTAACCGGCCCGGTCCCCCGCTGTGAAGAGCTCCCACGCGCCCGGTGCCAGGAGCGTGCGGACGCGGACAGCGCGTCCCGCGCGCTCCGCCTCCTCCTCGATCAGCGCCGTGGTGGGCGCCAGCGTGCTCTCCAGGGCCGCGGCCACCACGATGCGCGAGCCCAGGGCGACGGCCTCCGCCGCCATGGGCCGGTCCACCCGAAGCACCGGTATGCCGGCCCGGGTGCCCGCGCTCTCCGCGGCGGCGCCGATCGTGGAGCAGGTGCACAGCACCGCGCCCGCGCCGGCCGCGGCGGCCTGCCCGAGCAGGGCCGCGACCCGCGCGGCGACGGCGCCGGCCCCGGGCCCTTCGGCGCGGGCCTCCTCCAGTAGTTCCTCGTCCACCAGGTGCCGCAGTTCCAGCCCCGGGTGGCCGAGGTCGCGCAGCGCGTCGAAGACCGGGACGTGGACGGGCGAGGTGTGCAGCAGGGCCAGCACGGGCGTCGGCGACCGGCCCCGGCTAGGAAACCGGCTGCGGGGCGGCGCCCTGCGGGACGACTGCCTGCGGGCTGCGCCGGGTGTCGCTGTCCGGCACGGGCTCGGAGGCGTCGGCGCCGAGGGCGACGATCCGGTTGTCCGCGTCCACGTGGACGACGCTGGGCGTGAGACTGCGTGCCTCGGCGTCCTCGACCTGCGCGTAGCTGATGAGGATGACCAGGTCGCCGGGGTGCACCAGGTGCGCGGCCGCGCCGTTGATGCCGATGACGCCGGAGCCGCGCTCGCCCTCGATGACGTACGTCTCCAGGCGGGCGCCGTTGGTGATGTCGACGATGTGGACGAGTTCACCGGGCAGCAGGTCGGCGGCTTCCATCAGCTCGGCGTCGACGGTCACGGAACCGACGTAGTGCAAGTCGGCCTGCGTCACGGTGGCCCGGTGGATCTTGGACTTGAACATCGTACGAAACACGAAGAAACTCCCGATTCGTCTGCTCCCTGCCTGCTTTTGCAGGTCAAGGGCGGTCTCCGGAGGTTACATCGATTCGCATGTCCGGTCAGCCGTCGGCAGGTGTTCGAGGAGTCACACCGACTCGGGGCCGACTTTCCTGACGAGCGATCAGTGCGATGAACGGCCAGAGACCCCCTCCGCCATATCCCGGCGAGCAGATCCAGGACCTTGGACTGGCTGGACAGGCTGGAGTGGCTGGACAGGCCCAGCATGCCGGGTTCGTCGCAGATGACCAGCCGGGGCGAACGGGTCAGGGCCCGGGCGATTCACGATGGGCGCGCCGGGGGCGGGCGGCCGTCCTCCACCCACGGCAGGCGGCGGTGTGGCGGTTCGGCGAGGTAGCGGGCCTCTCGGTGCCGTGTTGAACTGAGCACAGCGCACGTCGCTGCGGCGCCGATCGACGCCGCGGTGTGACATCGATCAAGTTCGGGCGTATGCCGCAAAGCATGACCTTGAGGATGTGGAGGCGGCTCATGGCGGAGTCGCGGGACGACGAGCAGCTCAGTCTGCGCCTGGCGGCCGTGGCGGCGGTCGGGTTCGTGCTGTTCGTTCCGCCGTTCCTGGCGCGGTTCGACCGCATCGGCCAGGTCTTCGGCGTCCCCGTTCTCGCGGCTTACCTGTTTCTCGTCTGGGCGATCGTGATCGGTCTGGTCGCCGTGATCGGCGGCAGATCGAGGTAGGCCGTGCTCCAGACCTGGTTCATCGTCGCTGTTTCGGCCGGGTACCTCGGCCTGCTCTTCGCTGTGGCCTTCTACGGTGACCGGCGTGCGGATTCTGGTCGGAGCATCATCAACAATGCCACGATCTACGCGCTGTCCTTCGGCGTGTACGCCACCTCGTGGACGTACTACGGCAGCGTGGGCTGGGCCGCCAGGGCCGGAGTCGGCTTCCTGCCGGTCTACCTGGGGGCGACGCTCATGTTCGCGCTGGGCTGGCTGGTGCTGCGCAGAATCATCCGGATAAGCCGCCGGCACCGGGTCACCTCGCTGGCCGACTTCGTCTCCGCGCGCTACGGCAAGAGCACCGCGCTGGGTTGCCTGGTGACGATCATCGCTGTGGTGGGGATCGTTCCCTACATCTCGCTGCAGCTCAAGGCCGTCTCCATCACCTTTGCGATCGTTCGGCGGCACCCCGATGTCACCTCCGTCCCGGAGTCGCACGACATCCCGCTGTTCCAGGACACCGGGTTGTACGCGGCGCTGGTGCTCGCCGCGTTCACCATCGTCTTCGGCACCCGGCATCTGGACGCCACCGAACGCCACGAGGGCATGGTCGCCGCCATCGCCTTCGAGTCCGTGGTCAAGCTCGTGGCGTTCCTCTCGGCCGGGATCTTTGTGACCTTCTGGATGTTCGGGGGGTTCAACGACCTGTTCTCCCGGGCCGCGGACGCCGACCTCACCACGCTGTTCACTCTGCGCGAGCACACCGGCTACGGCATGTGGGTCTGGCTCACGGTGCTGTCCATGCTGGCGATCGTCCTGCTGCCCCGGCAGTGGCAGATCGGCGTTGTCGAGAACGTCGACGAGAGGCACCTCAAACGGGCGATGTGGCTGTTCCCGCTGTACCTGCTCGCGATCAGCGTCTTCGTGCTTCCGATCGCGGCCGGCGGGCTTCTGCGGTTCGGAAAGGCCGTCGATGCCGACACCTACGTGCTGACCCTGCCGATAGCCGAAGGCCAGGAGGCGCTAGCACTGCTCGTCTTCATCGGCGGCCTCAGCGCGGCCACCAGCATGGTCATCGTCGAGACGATCGCGCTCAGCACCATGGTGTCGAACTCACTCGTGATGCCGCTGCTGCTGCGCAGCAGGTCCCGGCTGGCGCGCCGGGACAACCTCGCCGGGCTGGTGCTGGGCATCCGCCGGGCGACCATCGTGCTGATCCTGCTGCTCGGGTACGCGTACTTCCGGCTTGCGGGCGAGGAGACGGCACTGGTCTCGATCGGCCTGGTGTCGTTCGCGGCCGTGGCACAGTTCGCGCCCGCCGTCCTGGGCGGCCTGTTCTGGAAGGGTGGTACCCGCCGGGGCGCGCTGGTCGGCCTGGTGGCGGGGTTCGCCGTGTGGGCGTACACGCTGGTGCTGCCGAGCTTCGCCGATGCCGGGCTGCTGTCCGCTTCCTTCTTGCGGGAGGGCCCGCTCGGCATCGGGCTGCTCCGGCCGCAGCAGCTGTTCGGCCTGGCGGGAATGGACCCGATCAGCCATGCGATGTTCTGGAGCGCACTGCTGAACTTCGGGGGGTATGTCGCGGTCTCCCTCGCCGACCGGCCGGACGCCGCCGAGCGTGCGCAGGCGGTGCAGTTCGTCGGAATCCTCGAAGAGCCGGTCAGGGAGCGGCGCTGGCAGGTCCGTGCCACGGTCGGCGAACTGCAGACCCTGCTGGAGCGCTTCCTCGGGCGGGAGGGCGCCCAGCGGGCGTTGCGTTCCTACCCCGGAAGGAGACCCGGCTCACCGGCGGCCGACGCGCCGCCGGAGCTGGTCCATCACGCGGAAGCCCAGCTCGCCGGCTCGGTGGGCACCGCGTCCGCGCGGCTCGCGGTCGCCGCGGTGGCCGGAGAGGAGGAGGTAGGCACCGATGAAGTGATGGAGATGATCGGCGAGGCGTCGCAGCGGGTCGAGCTGGTCCGGTGGCGGCTGAAGTTGCTCTACGACGCGACCGGCGGCATCGGCACCACCCTCGATGTGACCCGTACGGCCGAAGAGCTGACGCAGGTCGCGGTTCCGCGCTTCGCCGACTACGTCACCGTGGACCTGGCCGAGTCGGTGCTGCGCGACGAGGAACTGGGGATGAACGGCACGGGCACCGGCAGCAAGCGGCTGCAGCGCGCGGCCGTCAGCGGCATCCGCGACGACGCTCCCCTCTTCGCCGTCGGCGACCTGATCACTTTCGGGCCGTCCTCGCCACAGGCCCGCAGCATCGAGAGCGGGCAGGCGGTCCTGGTGCCTCGTCTGCGTGACACCACGCGATGGCAGGAGGTGGACCCCGCGCGGGGCTCCCGCGTCATCGGCTTCGGGATCCATTCGCTCATCACGGCGCCGCTGATCGCCCGCGGCGTGCTGCTGGGCGTCGTCCACTTCTGGCGCTCCGAGAAGCCCGAGCCCTTCGATCAGGACGACCTCTCCCTCGCGGCCGAACTGGCCACCCGAGCCGCCGTGTCCCTCGACAACGCACGCCGCTACACCCGCGAGCACGGCCTGGCCGTGGCGCTGCAGCGGAGACTGCTGCCCCGCGCGCTGCCCGAACAGAACGCCGTCGAGGTCGCCTCCCGCTACCTGCCCGCGAAGGCGGTCGGCGGCGACTGGTTCGACGTCATCCCACTGCCGGGCGCCAGGGTGGCGCTGGTCATGGGCGACATCGTCGGGCACGGACTCCATGCCGCGGCCACCATGGGGCAGCTGCGCACCGCGGTGCACAACTTCTCCACCCCTCTGGACCTGCCGCCCGACGAACTCCTCAGCCACCTCGACGAGTTGGTCACCCTTATCGACCAGGACGCCATCGCGGCCGGCGACAAGACCACCGTCACCGGCGCCACCTGCCTGTACGCGGTCTACGACTCCGTGTCCGGCGAATGTGTCATCGCCAGCGCCGGCCACCTGCCGCCCGCGCTCGTACACCCCGACGGGACCGTGGAGTTCCTGGACGTGCCGTCCTGCCTTCCCCTCGGCATCGGCGGACTGCCCTTCGAGTGCGCCGAGTTGCGTCTGCCCGAGGGCAGCAGGCTCGTCCTGTTCACCGACGGCCTCGTCGAGCGCCGCGACATGGACGTCGACACCGGGCTCCAGTTGCTCCGCGAGACGCTGGAGCACGCGGACCGGTCGCCCGAGGAGACCTGCGACGCCGTGCTCGACGCCCTGCTCCCGGAGCTCCAGAGCGACGACATCGCGCTGCTCGTCGCCCGTACGCGGGTGCTGGGGCCCGGGCAGGTCGCCGAGTGGGACGTGGAGTGCGAGCCTGCCGCCGTTCGCCGCGCACGCGCTGCCGTCTCCGCCCGGCTCATGGAGTGGGAGCTGGAGGACCTCGTGGACACCACTGAGCTGATCTGCAGCGAACTGATCACCAACGCCATGCGCCACGCCACGGGGCCCATCAAGGCGCGGTTGATCCGCGACCGTGTGCTCACCTTCGAGGTCTCCGACCGCAGCAGCACCTCGCCGCACCTGCGCTACGCCGCCAGCACGGACGAGGGGGGACGGGGCCTCTTCCTCGTGGCCCAGATCGCCGAGCGCTGGGGCACGCGCTACACCAGGGACGGCAAGGTCATCTGGGCGGAGCAGACGACACCGGGGACGCTCGGCGGCTGACCGGGGCCGCCCGCGGCCCCGGCCGCCCGCCCCGCCGCCGGAGCCGCCGCCGGAGCCGCAGTCCTGTCCTGTGCGGGTCCGCGCCGAGGGAGCCCGGCCTCCTGACGGTGTGTGCTTGACTGATTCGCATGGCCCCCGCCTCCCCATCCACCCGTTCGGCCGCGACCGCCAATCCGGCCGCGGCCACTCGGCCCCGCAACCGCAAGCAGCTCATCGTCGACGCGGCCGGGCGGGTCTTCAGCGAGCGCGGCTACCACACGGCGTCCATGGAGGAGGTCGCCGCCGGCGTGGGTATCACCGCGGCCGCTCTGTACCGGCACTTCCCGAACAAGTACGCGCTGTTCGCCGAGTGCGCCGACGTCATGGTGGACAGACTGG
>NZ_JAAAXQ010000419.1 GCF_009916105.1 Streptomyces sp. GC420
GGCCAGCACGTCCAGCCCCAGGTCTCGCCCGGACCCGCCGCGACGGTGAGCAGGCCTTGGCCGCCGACCGCGCGCGAGAACTCGGCTGCGAAGGACGCCGGTTCGCATGCGTCCGTGTCCGGGGACACGGAGGTGACGACGAAGGCGGCGTGATGGCGGATCAGTTCGTAGCCGAGGGTGCGGGCGGCCGGCGCCGGGTCCACGGAGCGGCCGGCGAGGAGATCTTCGACGATGCGGTGGCGGGCGGCCTCGGTGCTGCGGCGCCAGCGGTCGCGTTCGGCGACGTACTCCTCGGCGAGCCGGCCGGCCTGGAGGTCCGCGTACTGGAAGAGGAGCTCGCTGACGCGGTGGGCCTCGGGCGCGCGGACGGACTCCGGCTCACGGTCGAGGGCTTCCATGAGACGGCCGTGGAGGTAGGCGTGGCCGAGACGTACTCCGCGCAGCACACGGTCCAGCGGGACCGCGCGGCGGGCGAGTTCGGCGTTGCTGAGGACGGCCTCGGGCGCCACCATCGCCTGGTCGGCCTCGGGTTCCGTCACCAAGCCGACCAGGGCGAGCAGCACCGTGGCCTCCACGCCGCGGTGGAAGGCGTCGAAGGTGTGGTCGCCGCCGTGCTCGGGGACGCGGCCGACGATGTCGCGGGCCATGCCCAGGGCCACTTCGACGCCCCAGCCGACCGGTCCCGGACCGAGGAACGCCTCCGCCGCGGCGACGGTGGCGGGGCGGCAGACCGGTTCGGGGTTCGTCCAGGCGGCCGGGCGCAGGCGCAGCAGCCAGGTGTGTGATGCGGTCGCTGTCACCCGGCCAGTACAGCACGGGGGCCGTCCCAGCCCGGTCGGTCCCGGCCGGTCGCGGTCTCACGGTCCCGCGGTCCCGCGGTCCCCCGGATGGTTCGCCGACCGGCGGGGCGGCCGTGGTTGGCCCTCGGAGTCAGCCGCGGGCCGCGAGCAGTCCCCTGGTGCGCAGGACGCGGCGCTCCAGCGGCGCGAACACGGCCAGGTCGACGGCTATGCCGACAACGAGGATCTCCGCGATCGAGGCGAGGACCAGGGCCATGTCCTGGTACGTCCGTGCGGCCTCCAGCAACTGGCCGAGCCCGACCCCGAGTTCGGGCGAGGACGCGATGATTTCCGCGGCCATCAGGGAGCGCCAGGCGAACGCCCAGCCCTGTTTGAGCCCGGCGAGGTAGCCGGGGAGCGCTGCGGGCAGCAGGATGTGCCGGACGGCGCGCGGGCCGGTGGCACCCAGAGTGGAACCGGCCCGCAGATACAGGGGCGGCACCTGGTCGACACCGGTGAGCAGGCCGTTGGCGACGGACGGTACGGCGCCGAGCAGGATGACCGCGTAGATCGTGGCGTCGGTGAGCCCGAACCAGATGACGGCGGCGGGCACCCAGGCCACCGAGGGCAGTGCCTGCAGTCCCGACAGGATCGGACCGAGGGCGGCGCGCACGGCTCGGACCCGGGCCAGCAGCAGCCCCAGCGGAGTGCCCAGGGCCACGGCGGCGGCGAAGCCGAGGGCGCCCCGCGACACGCTGGTCCACACGGTGCCGAACAGCGTGCCCTCGTACCACTGGACGGTGAGGGCGGTCCAGACGTCGGCGGGTGACGGCAGCAGGTAGTCGGGTTTGAGCTCGGCGAGGAAGGCGCCCTCCCAGACGAGCAGGACCACGGCCAGGGCCACGAGGGGCGGCAGGGCCTTGTCGCGCAGGGTCCGCAGCAGCGGTGCGCGTGCCGGGCGTGAACCGCCGGCGCCCTCCAGGGCGTCCAGACCCGCCGCGGCCTCCTCCAGGGAGACCGCCGGGGCCTCAGGTGCGGGCATGACGGCGTATCTCCTCCCTCAGGGCTCCCGTGATCTCGCCGGACAGGTCGGAGGCCGTGCCCCGGCCCACGGCCCATTCGCGGGCGACACGTCCGGGCCTGGAGGAGAGCAGGACGACACGCTGGCCGAGCCGGACCGCCTCGCGCACGTTGTGGGTGACGAAGATGACGGACAGGCCGCTCCCCGACTCCGCCCAGATGCGGCCGAGTTCCTCGTGGAGCAGATCGCGGGTGATGGCGTCGAGCGCGGCGAACGGCTCGTCCATGAGCAGCACCTGGCTGTCCTGGGCGAGGGCGCGGGCCAGCGCGACGCGCTGCCGCATGCCGCCGGACAGTTCATGGACGCGTTTGCGGTACGCACCCCCCAGATGGACCAGTTCCAGGAGCCGTTCGGCCTCGGGGCGGCGCTCGGGACGTGGCATGCCGCGCAGCCGAAGGGCGAGTTCGATGTTGCGGCCGGCGGTGAGCCAGGGGAAGAGGGCGTGGTCCTGGAACATCAGCGCGGGACCGCGCCCGCCCGGCACTTCTATGGATCCCGCGGTCGGCTCGTCGAGTCCGGCGACCAGGTTGAGCAGGGTGGACTTGCCGCAGCCCGAGGCGCCGAGCACGCAGAGGAACTCGCCCGCGCCGAGGGTGAGTCCGATGTCGTCCAGTACGGTCTGCCGGCGGTCGCCGGTGCCGAAGGACTTGGAGACGTGTTCGAGCCGCGCGGCGTAGGCGCCGGGCCCCGGCACGACCACGGACCGGGCGGTCGCCCGTTCACGCAAGACTGTTTCTGACAGCATGTCATCAATTCCCTGGGTTCGTTTACGGTGCGTCCGCGCCGGAGCCGGAGGCCGCGTCGCCTGAGCCGGAGCCCTCCGCGTCCGAGCCGGTGTAGTGGTCACCGGTGCCGAGGCCCGCGTCGTCGGCCTTCGGTCTGCCCTCGCGGGTGAGGATCCGGTTGAGCGGGCCGAGGTCGTAGATCCCCCTCAGGTCCGCCGACGGCCCTCCCGAGAGGTCGGCCGAGTCGAGCAGGCCGAGGGCGAGGGCGTGCCCGGCCTGCTCCCGCAGGCTGAGGGCGAGCGGGTCGTCGAGGACCGTGACGTGCTTCCAGGCCGCACGGAGCACCTCGGGCTCGAGGGGTTTGCCGGTCAGATGACGGATCGCGTCGTTGGCGGTGGTGCTCGCCTCCTCCTGGTGGGCGTTGATCCAGGCGTTGGTCCGCACGGAGCCGCGCAGCACCGCCTCGACGACGTCGCGGTGGCGGTCGAGGAAGGACTGGGAGACCACCATGTGGGTGGTGACGAACTCCCCGCCGTCCCACAGGTCGGCCTCGTCGAGGACGACCCGGCCGCCGGCGGCGACCAGCTGCGCCGCCACGGGTTCCGGCACCCAGGCGCCGTCGACGGCGCCCCGGCGGAAGCTGGTCGGGATCTCCTTGGTGCTCTGCCTGAGCAGGGTGACGTCGCCGCGGCCGGTGCGCGGGTCGGTCTTCCAGCCCTGTTCCCCGATCCAGCGCAGCAGAGCCACGTCCTGGGTGTTGCCGAGTTCCGGCGTGGCGATGCGCAGCCCTCTGATGTCCGTGCCGTCGCCGCCCCGGGTCTTCGCCGGGTCGACGACGAGACTGACGCCGCCGGACGCGGAACCCGAGACGATCCTGAGGCTGCGGCCCCCGGAACGGAGGTAGCCGTTGACGGTGGGCGAGGGTCCCATCCAGGCCATGTCGACGGCACCCGCGTTGAGCGCCTCCATCGCCGCCGGGCCGCCGTTGAAGACCTGGGTGCGCAGCCGGGTGCCGCCCAGCTCGGCGGCGAAGAACCCCTTCTGGATGCCGACGAGGGGGGTGGCGTGCGTGAGGTTGGCGAAGTAGCCGAGGGTGACGGTGTCCGCGGACAACGGCGGCCCGGAGGCGGCGGCCCCGGCCGGGGCCGCCGCCTCCGTCCTGCGCGAGCCGTAGCCGCAGCCGGAGACCGCGAACAGCAGCTCCAGCAGCACCAGCAGCACGGCCGCGGTGCCGGGCCACGAGCGCGGGAACCGGCGGGCACGGCCGTGAGCACGGGCACGGACACCGGCGCGGGTGCGTGCGCGGGCGCCGCGGCGGGGGCGGCGGCCCGTGCGGTCAGCCCCGCGCATCGGATTTCCCGCCGGACGCCGGCGCACCGTCCGCAGCCGCCCCCACCATCCCGGCGGTGAGGGTCGCGCCGTCACCCGGGTCGATGAGCAGGAAGGAGCCGGTGCGCCGGTTGTGGGCGTACGTGTCCAGGGCGAGCCGCTCGGAGGTACGCAGCACGACCTGCCCGATGCCGTTGAGCTCCAGCCGGTCGGCGCCCGGGATCTTCCTGACGACCGCCCGCACGGTGCGGGTGGTGTGCTTGAGCAGGACCCGGTCGCCGGGACGCAGCGGCCGCTCGTGCAGGTGGCAGACCCGCGCGGTGATGTCCCTGGCGGCCGTCGGCGGCCGGCCGGAGGGGGCCAGCAGGTCGCCGCGTGAGACGTCGACGTCGTCGGCGAGCCGCACGGAGACGGACTGGGGCACCCGGGCCGTACGCACCTCGCGGCCGAGCAGGTCGATCCCGGTGACGGTGGTGGTGCGTCCGGACGGCAGCACGGTGACCATGTCCCCGACGCTGAGCACACCCCCGGCGAGTTGACCCGCGTAGTGCCGGGTGCCGTCGCCGCGGATGACGTACTGCACGGGGAACCGCGCGGGTTCGGTGGCCGGGTCGTGGTCCACCGTCACGGTTTCGAGGTGTTCGAGGACGCTGGGTCCGCCGTACCAGTCCATGTGGGCGGAGGGTTCGACGACGTTGTCGCCGTTGAGTGCGGAGATGGGGATGGCGGTGATGTCGGGGATGCCGAGGGAGGCGGCGTAGGAGGTGAACTCCTCGGCGATGCCGGCGAAGACGCTCTCCCGGTGTCCGGCGAGGTCCATTTTGTTGACGGCGAGGACGACGTGGGGGACGCGCAGGAGGGCGGCGACGGCGGCGTGGCGGCGGGTCTGTTCGACGACGCCGTTGCGGGCGTCGACGAGGATGACGGTGAGGTCGGCGGTGGAGGCGCCGGTGACCATGTTGCGGGTGTACTGCACGTGGCCGGGGGTGTCGGCGAGGATGAAGCGGCGTCGGGGGGTGGCGAAGTAGCGGTAGGCGACGTCGATGGTGATGCCCTGTTCGCGTTCGGCGCGCAGGCCGTCGGTGAGGAGGGCGAGGTCGGGGGTGTCCTGGCCGCGGCGGGCGGAGGCGGCCTCGACGGCTTCGAGCTGGTCGGCCAGTACGGACTTGGAGTCGTGCAGCAGCCGCCCGACCAGGGTGGACTTGCCGTCGTCGACCGAACCGGCCGTCGCCCAGCGGAGCAGGCCGGTGGTGTGTGACTCGGTGGTGCCGGCCCCTGTCCCGGGCCGTGAGGAGTGGTTCATGGTCCGTGCGTGCCCTTCTGCCGAGCCGGGCGGCGCCAACCGGGCGTTCGCCTCGCTGAAGATCGCGTACATGAACGACCCGACGGTGGTCTGCGGAGGGTGGAAGAGGTCCGTCATGGTCAGAAGTACCCCTCGCGTTTGCGGTCCTCCATGGCGGCCTCGGAGAGCTTGTCGTCGGCGCGGGTGGCGCCGCGCTCGGTGAGGCGGGAGGCGGTGATCTCTGCGATCACCTCGGCGACGGTGGCCGCGTCGGAGTCGACGGCGCCCGTGCAGGACATGTCGCCGACGGTGCGGTAGCGCACCCGGCGCTTGTCGGTGCGCTCGCCACGCCCGGGGCCGCCCCAGTCGCCGGCGGTGAGCCACATGCCGTCCCGCAGGAAGACCTCCCGCTCGTGCGCGAAGTAGATCGCCGGCAGGTCGACGGCTTCCTGCTCGATGTACTGCCAGACGTCGAGTTCGGTCCAGTTGGACAGCGGAAAGACGCGGACGTGCTCACCGGGCGCGTGGCGGCCGTTGTAGAGCTGCCACAGCTCCGGGCGCTGCCTGCGCGGGTCCCAGGCGCCGAGTTCGTCGCGCAGCGAGAAGACGCGCTCTTTCGCGCGGGCCTTCTCCTCGTCCCGCCGCCCGCCGCCGAACACCGCGTCGAACCGGTTGCGCTCGATGGCGTCGAGCAGCGGCATGGTCTGGAGCGGGTTGCGGGTACCGTCGGGGCGTTCCCGCAGCCAGCCGCTGTCGATGAAGTCCTGGACACGGGCGACGCGCAGGTCGAGCCCGTGCCCGGCCACGGTCCGGTCGCGGTAGTCGAGGACCTCGGGGAAGTTGTGCCCGGTGTCCACGTGCAGCAGCGGGAACGGGAGCGGGGCCGGGTCGAAGGCCTTCAGCGCCAGGTGCAGCATCACCACGGAGTCCTTGCCGCCGGAGAACAGCAGCACCGGGTTCTCGAACTCCCCGGCGACCTCGCGGAAGATGTGCACCGCCTCGGACTCCAGGATGTCCAAGTGGCTCAGCGCGGGCAGTCCGGGCGGCGTGGTGCGGGCCGGGGCGGTGCCGGCGGGGGCGCCGGGGGTG
>NZ_JAAAXQ010000041.1 GCF_009916105.1 Streptomyces sp. GC420
GCCTGAAACGCACGGAACCGGAACACCCCCGGACCCCCGGCCGGGGGTGTTCCGGTTCCGTGCGTTTCAGGCCTTCGGCCGCTGAAGCCTCGCGACGCTGTGTTGTCCCGGGTGTCGACCCCCGGACCCCCGGCCGGGGGTGTTCCGGTTCCGTGCGTTTCAGGCCTTCGGCCGCTGAAGCCTCGCGACGAACTTGTACCTGTCGCCGCGGTAGACCGAGCGCACCCATTCCACCGGCTCGCCGTTGGCGTCGAGCGAGTGGCGGGAGAGCATCAGCATCGGCAGTCCGACGTCCGTGCCGAGCAGGCCCGCCTCGCGCGGGGTGGCCAGGGAGGTCTCGATGGTCTCCTCGGCCTCCGCGAGGTGGACGTCGTACACCTCGGCCAGCGCCGTGTAGAGCGAGGTGTACTTCGCCAGGGAGCGGCGCAGTGCAGGGAAGCGTTTCGCGGAGAGGTGCGTGGTCTCGATCGCCATCGGCTCGCCGCTCGCGAGCCGCAGCCGCTCGATCCTCAGTACCCTGCTTCCCTCGGCGATGTCCAGCAGCCCCGCGAGGGTCTCGTCCGCGGTGATGTAGCCGATGTCGAGGAGCTGCGAGGTGGGCTCCAGTCCCTGGGCGCGCATGTCCTCGGTGTACGAGGTGAGCTGGAGCGCCTGGGAGACCTTGGGCTTGGCGACAAAGGTGCCCTTGCCCTGGATGCGCTCCAGCCGGCCCTCGACGACCAGTTCCTGGAGCGCCTGCCTGACCGTCGTGCGCGAGGTGTCGAACTCGGTGGCGAGGGTGCGCTCGGGCGGCACCGGCGTGCCGGGCGGCAGGGTCTCGGTCATCTCCAGGAGATGACGCTTCAGGCGGTAGTACTTGGGCACGCGCGCCGTCCGGGTGGCGGCCCCGTTGCCGGCCTCGTTCTGCGTGCTGCCCCCGTCGGTGCCCATGGCCCGCCTCTCCGACTTCTGTGCTGCTGCCGTCACCGGCTCCTCCGACTCTTGCGGCTCACATGGTGGCACGGTCCGGTCACGGGACGTCTTCCGGTCTCAGGTGTCGGTCCGGTAACGGGACGCGGCAGCCCTCTTATACACCCTTGACACCCCTAAAGGTCTAGGCCAAGCTCCCGGTACTGGTCTAAACCATTAAGGACCGGAACCCGGCCCCACGGGCAGTACCTCAGTCGTATGTCACCGCGGTGGGCAGGGGGGTTGCTGGTTTCCCTGAGGAGGGTGACGTGAAGCGCAAGCTCATTTCGGCGGTCGGTGTGGCGGCGATGATGGCCGGGGCCGTGGCCTGTGGCTCCGACGGCGGTGACAACTCCGCCAAGGACCCCAAGGACCGCGACGAGACGCTCACGGTCTGGCTGATGGTGGACGCGCAGAGCACCTGGCCCGAGCTGGTCAAGGACGTCAACGCGCAGTTCAGGAAGAAGTACCCCAAGGTCGACGTCAAGGTGCAGTACCAGCAGTGGGCCGACAAGGCCAAGAAGCTGGACACCGCGCTGGGCGGCGACTCCTTCCCGGACGTCGTCGAACTCGGCAACACCGAGACGATGCAGTACATCCTCAACGGGGCGCTCGCCGAGATCGATCCCGCGAAGTACGACAACTCCGACACCTGGATCCAGGGCCTGAAGGACACCTGCTCCTTCGAGGGGAAGCTCTACTGCGTCCCCTACTACGCGGGCGCACGCGTCGCGATCTACAACACCGAGATGCTCAAGAAGGGCACCGGCAGCGACAAGCTCCCGGCCACCGAGGACGAGCTGCTCGCCGCGATGGACAAGGTCCAGGCCGAGTACGGCAAGAAGGACAGGCGCTTCTCGCCCCTCTACCTGCCGGGCCGCTACTGGTACGCCGCCATGTCGTACGTCGCCGCCTACGGCGGCAGCATCGCCGAGTACGACGAGGGCGCGAAGGAGTGGAAGGCCTCGCTCTCCTCGCCCGACTCCCAGAAGGGCATCGAGCACTTCGTCAACCTGGTCAAGAAGTACAACAAGGCCGACCAGACCAAGGACGAGCAGGACCACGCCAACGTCATGGCGAACGAGAAGGCCGCCGTGATCTACGGCAACGGCTGGGAGGCCGGCTCCGTCGTCGACGGCAAGAACAACGGCAACCCGAAGCTGGAGGGCAAGATCTCCACCGCCGGCATGCCCGGTCCGAACGGCAAGGCGCTGCCCTCCTTCATCGGCGGCTCCGACCTCGCCGTGACCAGCAAGTCCAAGGTCTCCGACCTGGCCGAGGACTGGGTCTCGATGTTCACCAGTGAGAAGTCGCAGGAAGTCCTCACCTCCAAGAACATCCTCCCGAACAACACCAAGCAGCTCGAGCCGCTGAAGGCGAAGCCGGAGACCGCTCCGATCGCCAACGCCGTGCCGGACGCCTGGTTCACGCCCATCGCCCCGGGCTGGACCTCCATCGAGAAGGAGGAGGTCCTGGAGAACATGCTCCTGGCCATCCTCAAGGGCGACTCCGTGGCCGACGCGGCCAAGGAGGCCGACGCCGAGATCAACGAGCTGATCAACCAGGAGTCCTGAGGCCGCGGGCGGGGCCCGGCGCCGTCCACCGGGCCCCGCCCCGCCCCCGCCCGGCGCATCCCGGCCGTCCCGGCGCACATGCCGGGACGGTGGGGCACCCCCCGGCACCCCCGGCGCGCCGCGGAGCGTCCGGCCCGGTCCGGACAGTCCGGATCAGAGAGCGAATGGAAGGGCCAGTCACGTGACTGCCGTTGACACCCGGGCCGCGGGCCCGCCGGCACAGGTGCCTCGCGCACCCGAGGACCTGGGCCACCACCCGGCGAGGCGGAACCGCAGGAACAAGGGCGCGCTGCTGCCGTACTTCCTGATCCTCCCGGCGATCGTGGCGATCGCCGCCGTCTACGCCTATCCGCTGGCCAGGACGGTCATCATGTCCTTCCAGGACATGGGACGCCGGGAGCTGTGGACCGGAGAGGACCCGCCGTGGGTGGGGTTCGAGCAGTTCACGAACATCCTCGGCGACCCGGAGTTCTGGTCGGTCACCGGCCGCACGGTCCTGTTCATGACCGTGTGCGTCGCCCTGACCATGGGAGTGGGGCTGCTGATGGCCCTGCTGATGCAGCGGCTGTCCACCTGGGTGCGGCTCACACTGACGGCGGCGCTCGTCGCCGCCTGGTCGATGCCGCTGCTGGTGGCCTCCTCCATCTTCCGCTGGCTCGCCGACTCCGACTACGGCCTGGTCAACACGCTGATCGCCAAGGTCGCCGGCGAGGACTTCCTCGGCCACAACTGGTTCCTCGACCCCTGGCAGGGCTTCGCGGTCATCACCGCGCTCGTCGTCTGGGGCGCGATCCCGTTCGTCGTCGTCACGCTCTACGCCGCCCTCACCCAGGTCCCCAAGGAACTGGAGGAGGCCGCCCAGCTGGACGGTGCCAGTCCCTACGGCGTCTACCGCTTCGTCACCTGGCCGGTCATCAAGCCGGTCTTCACCATGGTCGCCACCCTCTCCGTGATCTGGGACTTCAACGTCTTCGGCCAGATATGGCTGCTGCGCGGCAACAAGCCGGAACCGGAGTACGAGACCCTCGGCCTCTACTCCTTCTCCAAGGCCTTCGAGTCCACCTCCTTCAGCCAGGGCACCGCGATCGCCCTGATCACCGTGCTGCTGCTGTCCGGCGTGGCCGTGTACTACCTGCGCCAGCTGATGAAGACAGGAGAGGTCGAATGAGCACCTCCACCGTGTCCGGCGCGTCCGGCACGCCCCGTGCGCCCGGGGCCTCCGCCGCGGCCGGGGGACGGGCCCCGCGGCCGGCCCGGCCCCACCGGAGGAAGAGCCGGCTCGGCTACAACGTCACCGGGCTCGTCTGCACCGTGGTCATGGCCTTCCCGGTCTACTGGCTGGTGGTCAGCGCGCTGCGCCCCAACCACGAGATCCGCTCGTACGACCAGACGCTGTGGCCCTCCTCGATCACCTTCGACAACTTCGCGCGGGCGGTGCGGAAGGAGAACTTCTACACCGCCATCCAGTCCAGCCTGGTCGTCTCCGTCACCGCCGTGATCGGTGGCATGATCATCGCGACGCTCGCCGCCCTCGCGATCGGCCGCTTCCGCTTCTTCGGCCGCCGCTCGCTGCTGATGGTGCTGATCCTGGTCCAGATGCTGCCGCCGACCGCGATGCTCATCCCCATCTACGCACAACTGAACGCGATGGGCGGACTCAACGAGTACTGGGGGCTGATCGTCGTCTACCTGGTCTCCACACTGCCGTTCGCCGTCGTGATGATCCGCGGTTTCGTGGTCAACATCCCGGTGGAGCTGGAGGAGTCGGCCATGGTCGACGGCTGCACACGGATGGGAGCCTTCCGGCGGGTCGTCTTCCCGCTGCTGGCACCCGGGCTCACGGCCGCGTCCATCTTCGCGCTGGTGAACGCGTGGAACGAGTACCTCTTCGCGTACATCCTGATGAACGACAACGACAAGTACACGCTCAACGTGTGGCTGATGACCTTCACCACCGAGCGCGGAACGGACTACGGCGCGCTGATGGCCGCCTCCACCCTGATCGCCCTCCCGGTCGTCGTCTTCTTCATGATCATCCAAGGGAAGATGGCCGCGGGGCTCACCTCCGGCGCAGTGAAGGGCTGACGGATCAATGACGACCTTCGCCAGCGAGACCCTGACCCGCGACGCCCTCGCCGTGCTCCAGCCCGGCTTCACCGGCACCAGCGCCCCCGACTGGCTGCTGCGCCGCCTCGGTGAAGGCCTGTACTCGGTGGGCCTCTTCGGCCGCAACATCGCCACACCGGACCAACTCGCCGGACTCACCGCCCAGCTGCGCGCCGAGCGCCCCGACGTCCTGGTCGCCATCGACGAGGAGGGCGGCGACGTCACCCGCCTCGAAGTGCGCACCGGCTCCTCCTTCCCCGGCAACCACGCACTCGGCGCCGTGGACGACCCCGCGCTGACCCGCGCCGTCGCGCACGAGCTGGGCCGGCGCCTCGCCGAGTGCGGGGTGAACCTCAACTGGGCGCCCAGTGCCGACGTCAACTCCAACCCCGGCAACCCGGTCATAGGCGTACGCTCCTTCGGCGCCGACCCCGCACTGGTGGCCCGGCACACCGCGGCCTACGTCGAGGGCCTCCAGGCCGCCGGCGTCGCCGCCTGCGCCAAGCACTTCCCCGGCCACGGCGACACCAGCGTCGATTCCCACCACGCGCTGCCACGCATCGACGCGGACGCGCGGACACTGCACGACCGTGAACTGGCACCGTTCCGGGCGGCCGTCGCGGCCGGCACGAAGGCGGTGATGAGCGCCCACATCCTGCTTCCCGCCCTCGACCCCTCCCGCCCCGCGACCCTCAGCCCCACGGTGCTCACCGGGCTGCTCCGGGGCGATCTCGGCTTCGACGGGCTGATCGTCACCGACGGCATGGAGATGCAGGCCGTCTCCGCGACGTACGGCATCGAGCGCGGCTCGGTGCTCGCGGTTGCCGCGGGCGCCGACGCGATCTGCGTGGGCGGCGGCCTCGCCGACGAGGAGACGGTGCTGCGGCTGCGCGACGCGCTCGTCTCGGCCGTGCGCGACGGCGAACTCCCGGAGGAGCGGCTCGCGGACGCGGCGGCACGGGTGCGTGCGCTGGGTGCCTGGACCGGCGGACGCTCCCGCGACGCGGGGCCCGCCGACCCGGGAATCGGCCTGGAGGCGGCCCGCCGCGCCCTGCGGATCACACGGAGCGCGGGCTGGGAACCGATCGCGGCCGCCCCCTACGTCGCCGCCTTCACCCCCGTCGCGAACTTCGCGGTCGGCGACGAGACCCCGTGGGGCGTCGCCGCGGAACTGGCCCGGCTGCTGCCGGGCACCACGACCGGCAACTACCCGCGCTCCGAGCCCGAGCGGCTGCTGCGGGAGGCCGGCGACCGGCGCGTCGTCGCGGTCGTGCGGGACGTCCACCGTCATCCCTGGATGGCCGGGGCGCTGGCCGCACTGCTCGCGGCGCGTCCCGACACGGT
The DNA here is from genome assembly GCF_009916105.1 of Streptomyces sp. GC420. Classification (GTDB taxonomy): domain Bacteria; phylum Actinomycetota; class Actinomycetes; order Streptomycetales; family Streptomycetaceae; genus Streptomyces. The sequence continues at coordinate 5,973 of NZ_JAAAXQ010000041.1, forward strand.
GGTCGTCGAGATGGGAGTCCCGCAGGCTCCGCCCTGCGGCGCGCTCCACATCGCCACCCACGGCGCGTCCCGCGCCTGCGGCCGCGCGGCGGCGGAAGCCATCACGGCCCCCTGACGCCGCGTCCGCCGCTCACCTCGGGACGAGTGCGGACATGATCGGCGCATGCTCGCGAGGTGGGCGGCACACGCGCGGCCTTCGAGCGGGCCGTGCGACAACCCGGGTGGGCGGTCGTCCGGCTCCGGGGCGTGCCTTGCGGACTCCGCGGGCCCCCTACAGGCCCTGCCAGTGCGGCTTCGCCGCGTACGTCTGGCGGAAGTAGCCGGCCAGCTTCAGGCGTGACGCGGCCGCCTCGTCCACCACGACCGTCGCGTGCGGGTGCAACTGCAGTGCAGAGGCCGGGCAGACGGCGGCGACCGGGCCCTCGACGGCCTGGGCCACCGCCTCCGCCTTGCCCTCGCCGGTGGCCAGCAGGACCACGTGGCGGGCGTCGAGGATGGTGCCGATGCCCTGCGTGATGACGTGGTGGGGCACCTGGGCGACGTCGCCGCCGAAGAAGCGGGCGTTGTCGGCGCGGGTCCGCTCGGTGAGCGTCTTGATGCGGGTACGGGAGGCCAGCGAGGAGCAGGGTTCGTTGAAGCCGATGTGGCCGTCGGTGCCTATGCCGAGGAGCTGGAGGTCGACGCCTCCGGCCTCCGCGAGCGCACGGTCGTAGGCCTCGCACGCGGCCGGGAGGTCCTCCGCGGTCCCGTCGGGACCGATGAACGCCTCCGGCGAGAGCCCGAGCGGCGCGACCACCTCGCGCAGGACGACCGAGCGGTACGACTCCGGGTGCCCCGCGGGCAGTCCCACGTACTCGTCGAGCTGGCAGATCCGGGCTCGCGAGACGTCGGCCTCTCCGGAGCGGACCAGCTCCGCCAGCGCGCGGTAGACGGGCAGGGGGGTGGAGCCTGTGGCTACGCCGAGCAGCGTGTCGGGCTTGCGGGCCAGCAGTTGCGCGAGGGTTCGCGCGACGAGTTCGCCGCCTGCCTTGGCGTCCGGGACGATGACGACTTCCACGCTGGACCTGCCGATCTGAGAGCTGCGGGTGGACGGATGGGCTGGTGGTATAGACCAATCTTGGGTCAATCTACCAGGCGCCCCGGCGCCCGGCCATGGTCGGCCGAAGAGGGGTGGGCGTGCAGAGTGTCCGCGCGCGGCAGCCGGGCCGGCTCGCGTCCGGCGAGATTCCGAGCGGCCCGCCGTGCCGCGCCGGGTGCTGGAGCGCGGCGCCCTGGCCGTCCGGCGGAGGTGCGGGCTGTCCGAGCGGCCCGCCCGGGACGCCCCGCGGCGGAAAGCGGGCCGGTGTGCGAGGCCGCCGCCCTCGGCCGGGTTCCCGGCGCGGTCCGCCGGGCGGACCGGGCAGACCTGGCGGGCCGGGGGCTCGGCCGGGCCCCCGGCGAAGCCGGTCACTGCTGGTCGCCGGAATGGTCGCCGGAATCCCTTGTGCAGGCGGTTGGCTGCGGGCAGGCTTGGGCGTGAACAAAACTTCGACCAGACATGGACAGCCATAAATGGTCTAGTCCACAATGGTCGAAAAGGGGCCCGGACCCACCCGGTCCGGAACAAGACCTCCGCTCTCCCCGCACAGGAGAACGGAATCGAGGCGTCGGTGCCTTCTGCCCTGACTGCGCCCGCCTCACTCTCGGCCCACGGGACCGCACACCCGCAGGCCGATGCAACTCCGGGCTGCGGTGCCCGGGCGGGTTGAGGGTCCCGCCCCGGCGCCGCGGCCCGCGGGTCTTTCCGGGGCCGGTCACGGACGGTGCGGCGGGCGTCGCGCCCCGGCGAGAAGTTCAGGCCCGCACGGGTGCGCGGGTACGCTCGCAGACGTGCCCTCCATGAACGACCTCGTACGCCAGCACACAGCCCTCAGCGACACGGACCTCGAGTGGCTGCATCTGCTGGTCTCGGAGTGGCAGCTGCTCTCCGACCTCTCCTTCGCCGACCTCGTCCTGTGGGTCCCGACGCTCGACGGCACCCGCTATGTCTCGGTCGCCCAGATGAGGCCCAATACGGGCCCGACCTCCTACCAGGACGACATGGTCGGCCACATGGTGCCGCGTGGCCGGCGCCCGATGCTGGACGTCGCCCTGGACGAGGGACGGATCGTACGCGAGGGCGACCCGGAGTGGCGTGAGGAGGTCCCTGTACGGATCGAGTCCATACCGGTGCGGCGCGAGGCCCGGGTACTGGGAGTGATCGCCCGCAACACCAACCTCCTCACCGTGCGGACCCCGAGCCGGCTGGAGCTCACCTACCTCCAGTCGGCCTCCGACCTGGCCCAGATGATCGCGGCCGGGGCCTTCCCCTTCCCGTCCGAGCAGGTGGACATGGACGCCTCGCCGCGCGTCGGCGACGGGCTGATCAGGCTGGACGCCGACGGGGTCGTGCAGTACGCCTCACCGAACGCCCTGTCCGCCTACCACCGGCTCGGGCTGGCCGCCGACCTCGTCGGCCTGCACCTCGGCACGGCCACCGCCGAACTCGCCCCGTCCCGCGGGCCGGTGGACGAGGCGCTGGTCAAGCTCGCCAGCGGCTGGGCGCCGCGCGGGACCGAGGTCGAGGGCAACGACTGCGTCGTGCAGCTGAGGGTCATCCCGCTCAAGCCCAAGGGCCCGCGCATCGGTTCGCTCGTCCTGCTGCGCGACGTCACCGAACTGCGCCGCCGTGAGCGTGAGTTGATCACCAAGGATGCCACCATCCGGGAGATCCACCACCGGGTGAAGAACAATCTCCAGACGGTCGCGGCCCTGCTGCGTCTCCAGGCCCGCAGGATGGACTCGCCGCAGGGGCGCGAGGCGCTCAACGAGGCGGTGCGCAGGGTCGGTTCGATCGCCGTGGTGCACGAGACCCTGTCCCAGGCGCTCGACGAGCGGGTGGAGTTCGACGAGATCGCCGACCGGGTGCTCGCCATGGTCGCCGAGATCTCCCCGGGCACGGTGACCTGCCGGCGCAGCGGCCGCTTCGGGATCCTGGACGCGCAGGTCGCCACCCCACTGTCCATGGTCCTGACCGAGGTGCTGCAGAACGCCCTGGAACACGCCTTCGCGCCGGGGGAGCAGGGCACGGTCGAGGTCGCCGCGGTACGGGGCGGGACGCGCGACGAATCCCGGCTGCTGCTCACCGTGCAGGACGACGGCCGGGGGCTGCCCGGGGGCTTCGATCCCCAGAAGGCCGGCAATCTGGGCCTGCAGATCGTGCGGACCCTGGTGGAGGGGGAGCTGGGCGGCACCTTCGACATGCAGCCCGTACCGGCGCCCGGACGGGGAACCCGGGTCGTACTGGACATTCCCGTACAGGCCGAGAAGCGCTGAGCCGCCGCGGGTGCCGCGCCCGACGGCGCGCGGGTACCCGCGCGCAGGGCGCCGGGTGGAAGCCGGAACAGCAGCAAGCCCCGAAACCGATACGGTTCCGGGGCTCGAAGCTCAATGAGGTCTGCGCTGCGGCTCGGGGGCGGTGATTGCGTACTCTCTGTACGCGCCGCCGGGCTCGGGCTCGTAGCGGGGTGCGGGTGTCAGGCGCTGGCCTGGCGAGCCCGGTTGCGGGCGGCGCGGCGCTTCATCGCGCGACGCTCGTCCTCGCTGAGGCCACCCCAGACGCCGGAGTCCTGGCCGGACTCGAGCGCCCACTGCAGGCACTGCTCCATGACGGGGCAGCGACGGCAGACGGCCTTGGCTTCCTCGATCTGCAGCAGCGCGGGACCGGTGTTGCCGATGGGGAAGAACAGCTCGGGGTCTTCCTCGCGGCAAACGGCGTTGTGACGCCAGTCCATGGCTGCTCCATCTCCTTGGTATTACATGCGGGTTGCTTGTGAATGTGAACGCTTTCACGAATCCCCCGACAAGGGAAGGGCCGACATCCGGATGCCCGGCGTGGTCCTGAGTTCTGAGGAGGGGTTCGGGCTCTCAGTGGACACCGTCTGAGCGGCCGTCCCGATCGCCATGAAGAGACTCGCAAACCTCGACGGCGGATACAACCCCTTCCGAAAAGTTTTTTTTGATTCTTCGGTGTCGACTAGGTCACAGCCGTACTTCCAGGGGGTGGATCCCAGCCTAAACGTTCGACTGAAAGGACTTTCGGCCCTTCCACTCACACAATCACACGCAGTGCACGGCGTACACCTGTGAACGTCACGCTCTTTCGCAGTCCCAGGTGGTCACCGTCCATCTGGAACGGGAGTGGCACCTTCGAATGCAAGGTGAAGTCCGTCAAGTCGTGCAGCGAGGTCGCGTGCTTGCCGTGCGGCCCCTTCTCCGGCGTCGAGAGCAGCAGCTGCGTCGCGTACCGGGTCACCGCGAAGGTGGACATCCGGCTCAGGCCGAGCACGTCCAGGGCCGTGTCGAAAGAGGCCCGCGGGGCGGCGTACACCGGCCGATTCCCCAGGTAGGTCCAGGGAGAGGTGTTGCAGATGATGGAGAGCACCAGACCCTCGACCGGGTCCTCGCCGGGCCGTTCCAGAGTGATCGTCCCGTGCAGGCGGTGCGGGTCCTTGAGGAACTGCTGGAGCGCCTGGCGTATGTAGAGCGGGTGCGTCGACTTCTTGCCACGTTCGCGGTGCTGTTCGACTCTCCCGACGACCCCGGCGTCGAAACCCAGGCCGGCGTTGAAGGTGAACCAGCGCGCCGGAACCCCTTCGTCGTCGCTGCCCGGCGTGCCGGAGGCGAGACCGAGCCCGACGGTGCGTTCCCGTCTCTCGCGCAGCGCGTCCAGCAGGACGCCGGTGGCCTCCACGGCGTCATTGGGCAGCCCGAGCGCCTGCGCGAAGACATTGGTGGATCCGCCCGGTACGACGGCGAGTCCCGGCAGCCGCTCCGGGTCGGGCCCGTCGTGCAGCAGCCCGTTGGCGACCTCGTTGACCGTTCCGTCCCCGCCCAGCGCCACGACCAGGTCCACGTCGCTGCTCTCGGCGGCCCGCCGCCCCAGGTCGCGGGCGTGCCCGCGGTACTCCGTGGTCACGGCCTCCAGCTTCATCTCACTGGCGAGTGCGTGGATCAGCACATCGCGAGTGCGGGCACTGGTGGTGGTGGCTGCCGGGTTGACCACAAGAAGCGCGCGCATGACTCGCACCCTACCTACCCATGGGTACCCCGGCCCAGCCCTTGCCCGCCGGAGCGGGCGGCCCCCGGCCCGCCGGGGCGGGAACGGGGATTACCCTGCAGTGGTGAGCAGCAAGCAGAAGCCCCGCAAGGGCACGGCGCAGCGCAGGCCCCGGCGTGACGCGGGGGAGACCCGCGGGCCCGGCACCGCGGCGTCCGCCGCCGCCCAGCGGTCTGAAGGGCCCGAGGGGCCCAGGCCCGCACGGCTCACCGCGGCAGCGGCCCTCGTGGCCGTCGAGGGCACCGCGCTCGCCGCGGCGGGCCTGACGATGCTGATCGAGACGATGGTGGGGGACCCGGACAGCCCGCGCCAGGCGCTGACGGGCGGGCTCACGATGCTCGTGCTGGCGGCCCTCCCCCTGATCGCCGCCCGCGGGCTGTACTTCCGCCGCAGCTGGAGCCGCGGCCCGGCGCTGATCACCCAGCTGTTGGCTTTCCCGGTCGCCTGGACCCTGACCGGGGGCGACGGACTGCTCGTCCCCTCCGGCTACGCCCTGGCCGTCGTGGCGCTCATCACCCTGGTGCTCCTGGTCAACCCGACGGCCACGCGCGCCCTGGGCATCCGGCCGCCCGGCGACGCGTAGCACCGGCTGCGCGGGCCCCGGTGCGCCGGGGCGGGCGGGAACGGCCGGCCGGGGCTACTCCTCGACGAGGAGCTTCTCGCGCAGCTGTGCGAGCGTGCGCGCCAGCAGCCGGGAAACGTGCATCTGGGAGATGCCGACCTCCTGCGCGATCTGCGACTGGGTCATGTTGCCGAAGAAGCGCAGCAGCAGGATCCGCTTCTCGCGCGGCGGCAGATCCTCCAGCAGCGGCTTGAGCGACTCGCGGTACTCGACGCCCTCCAGGGCCTCGTCCTCGGCGCCGAGGGTGTCGGCGACGGCCGGGGACTCGTCGTCGGTGTCCGGGACGTCCAGCGACAGCGTGGAGTACGCGTTGGCGGACTCCAGGCCCTCCAGGACCTCCTCCTCCGAGATGCCGAGCCGTTCCGCGAGCTCGTGCACCGTCGGCGAGCGCCCGTGCTGCTGGGACAGCTCCGCGGTGGCCGTGGTCAGCGACAGCCGCAGCTCCTGCAGCCGCCGCGGCACCCGCACCGCCCAGCCCTTGTCCCGGAAGTGCCGCTTGATCTCGCCGACCACCGTGGGCGTGGCGTACGTCGAGAACTCCACGCCCCTGTCGGGGTCGAAGCGGTCCACCGACTTGATCAGCCCGATCGTGGCGACCTGGGTCAGGTCGTCCAGCGGCTCACCGCGGTTGCGGAACCGCCTGGCCAGGTGCTCCACCAGCGGAAGATGCATCCGCACCAGCTGATTGCGCAGTTCGGCACGCTCCGGCGAGCCGTCGGGAAGCTCGCGCAGGGCGACGAACATCGCCCGCGCCCCGCTGCGGTCCTGCGGGTCGTGGTGTTCGAGCCGCGGCCCGCGGTCGTGCTCGTGCTCGGTCATGTGTCCCACCCGTCGCCCGCCGCGGCCCTCGACGGAGAGCGCCTCACGTTCGCCCCTCCCCAGCCGTTCCACCTGCTCCGCGCCGTCCACCGTCGGCTCTGGCTCCTCAGGGTGCGGCCGGGCCTGCTGCTCCGGGACGCCCGGCAGCGTGTCCGGCGGGACACCGGGCGTGCGGAGCGTCGGGTCCTCGTCGCCGGAAGCCCCCGGGGGGACACTCCGCGCGCTGCGCTCGTCGTTTCGCACCGGCCTTCCCCGTTCCTCACGCCGGCCCGGGGCCGGCGCCACGCTGTTTGTGCAGGCTGATGCTGACCGTACGGTCGTCGGCGACCGAGGAGGAGACCTTCCCGGCCAGTGCGGACAGCACCGTCCACGCGAAGGTGTCCCGCTCGGGGGCGCGGCCGTCCGTGGTGGGAGCCGAGACGGTCACTTCCAGGGAGTCGTCGACGAGCCGGAACACGCAGCTGAGCACACTGCCCTCGACGGCCTGCTGAAGCAGGATCGCGCACGCCTCGTCGACGGCGATGCGCAGATCCTCGATCTCGTCGAGGGTGAAGTCCAGACGGGCGGCGAGGCCGGCCGTGGCCGTACGCAGCACCGACAGATAGGCACCCGCAGCGGGCAGCCGGACTTCCACGAAGTCCTGGTTACCGGGCTCGCCTGCGATCTGGGACACCCTCACCTCCAAGGGGGCACAAGCTCTTTCGGGGCCGGGGGTCACTCCCCGGTCATGCTGTGTTTCGCCGGTGACGCTATCGCGATCCTTGCCGCCGTGTCGCCCGGGGTCACCCGGCCCCAACCCAGGGCTGTCACTCATGGTAAGCATATGGGCACGGACAGTGGCTAGGGGTCTGCGGCCCCCAAATCGCGGACGGGACCGGACCCGGGGGACCAAGGCTGATGCGGCGGCGCCGGATTGACGTACCCACACGTCAGACGATCGAACCGTCGACATAGCACCAACGCCAGCTCTCCCCCGGCTCGAAGGTCCGCATCACCGGGTGGCCCGTCCGCCGGTGATGCGCCGTGGCGTGCCGCAGGGGGGACGAGTCGCAGCAGCCGACGTGGCCGCATTCCAGACACAGCCGGAGCTGCACCGGGTGGACGCCGGCCTCCAGGCACTGCCGGCACGTCCTGTCGCCCGGTTCGGGCTCCGGTCGCGGCAGGTCCGCGACGTGCGTGCATTCCCTCATGATGGCCAAGCGTACGACGTACCGACGAGACGGAACGGGCCCGAAACGATGGACGCATTGCCTCTGCTTCTGCTGGTGGCGGGCAGCGCCGCCGTCGCGGGCGCGGCGCGCAGGACGCCGGTCCCCGGGCCGCTGCTGCTCGTCGCCGCCGGGCTCGTCCTCTCGTACGTCCCCGGCGTGCCGCACTATGAACTCGACCCCGAGATCGTGCTGCCGCTGGTGCTCCCGCCGCTCCTGCACACCGCGGCGCTCGACAGTTCCTACCTCGACCTGCGGGCCAACGTCCGGCCCGTCGCGCTGCTGTCCGTCGGCTACGTGCTGTTCGCGACACTGGCCGTCGGCTGGATCGCGTATCTCGTCGTGCCCGGTCTGCCGCTGACCGCCGCGCTGGTCCTCGGCGCCGTGATCGCCCCGCCGGACGCCGTCGCGGCCACCGCGATCGCCCGCCGCCTGGGGCTGCCCTCCCGGCTGACGACGATCCTGCAGGGCGAGTCGCTGGTGAACGACGCGACCGCCATCACCGCCTACAACGTCGCGCTGGCCGCCGCCGTGGGCGAGGGCGCCACCTGGGCGGGAGGCCTGGCCGAGTTCGCCGTCGCCGCGATCGGCGGCGTCGGCGTCGGCCTCGCCCTCATGGTGCCGCTGCACTGGCTGCGCACCAGGCTCACCGAGCCGCTGCTCCAGAACACGCTGTCACTGCTCATCCCGTTCTTCGCCTACGCGGCGGCCGAGCAGGTGCACGCCTCGGGTGTGCTCGCGGTGGTCGTCGTCGCGCTCTACCTCGGGCACCGTTCCTGGCAGGTGGACTTCGCCACCCGCCTCCAGGAGGCTGCCGTCTTCAAGATGGTCGCCTTCGTCCTCGAATCGGCCGTCTTCGCGCTCATCGGGTTTCAGCTCCCGGTGGTCGTCGGGGACCTCGCCGGTTACGCGAAGGGCGAGGCGGTGCGGTACGCGCTGGCGGTCTTCGCCGCCGTCGTCGCGGCCCGGTTCCTGTGGGTCTTCCCCGCGACATACGTGCCGCGCCTGCTGTCCCGCCGCATCCGCGAGCGTGAGCCCGGCGTCGACTGGACCGCGCCGACCGTGATCGGCTGGGCCGGGATGCGCGGGGTGGTCTCCCTGGCCATCGCCTTCTCGATCCCGGCGACCGTGCACGACGGCGGCGAGTTCCCGGCCCGCAACCTGGTGCTGTTCCTGACCTTCACCACCGTCATCGGCACGCTGGTCGTGCAGGGGCTCACCCTTCCGGGGCTGATCCGGCTGCTGCGCCTGCCGGGGCGGGACAGGCAGGCGGAGACGCTCGCCGAGGCGCAGGCACAGAACGCGGCCTCCCAAGTCGCGGAACGGCGTCTCGGCGAACTTCTCGCGGACGAGCGCAACGCCCTGCCGGGGCCGCTGGCCGACCGGCTGCGTTCGGTCCTGGAACGGCGCCGCAACGGCGTCTGGGAACGGCTCGGCGCCCCCAACCCGGTCACCGGGGAGTCCGCGGACCAGACCTACCGGCGGCTGTCGAGGGAGATGATCGGCGCCGAACGCTCGGTCTTCGTCGAACTGCGCGACCGGCGGCGCATCGACGACGAGATGCTGCGCACGCTGCTGCGCCGGCTCGACCTGGAGGAGGCGGCCGCCTACCGGGAGGAGAGCGGCTGATCGGGGCTGCCGGTGATCACAGCGGCGACGGATGTGCCGGCGGGGAACGCACCCTCGCCGGCGAGCGTGGTGAGTCCGTAAAGCATCTTGGCGACATAGAGACGTTCCAGGGGTATCCCGTGCCTCCTCTCGAAGTCTTCCGCGAAGGCGTCGAGTTCGGGCGTCGACCTCGCGTACCCGCCGCCGTGGAAGCGGTCGTCCAGCCGCCAGTTTCCGCGCGGCCCGCCGAAGGCCTCGTACTGGAGCCGGTCCACCTCCGCCCCGAGAAAACCACCTCTGAGCACGGGAAACCCGATCGCGCGCTGCCCGGCGCCGAGCCCGGCCGCCATCCCCGCCAGCGTTCCGCCGGTGCCGCAGGCGATCCCGACGACGTCGGCCACACCGTCCAGTTCCCGCCCCAGCGCCACGCAGTTCCGTACGGCGAGGGCGTTGCTGCCCCCCTCGGGGACGACGAGAACGCCGTTCCGGTCCTGTCCGCCGTCGCCACAGGCCCGGGCGCCTGGGCCTGTGGCGTCGGGGTCCGTCGTGTGCGCGTCCGTGGTGTGCGTCCCGCCGGACACCTCCCGCAGGATCGAGGCCAGCACCTCCGGCTCGGCCTTGCGCCGATAAGTCGATCTGTCGATGAAGTGGAGCCGCATGCCGTCCGCCGCGCAGCGGGCCAGCGACGGGTTGAGAGGGCGGGCCGCGAGCTCGTGGCCGCGGACCACTCCGACCGTGGGCAGGCCCAGCAGCCGGCCCGCGGCAGCGGTGGCGCGCAGATGGTTTGAATAGGCGCCGCCGAAGGTGAGCAGCGTCCGGCCGCCCGCGGCGCGCAGGCTTGGCGTCAGCTTGCGGAACTTGTTGCCGACCAGCGCGGGGTGGATCAGGTCGTCGCGCTTGAGCAGCAGCCGCAGACCGCGACGGGCGAAACGCTCGTCCCCGACCGGCAGCAGCGGAGACGGCAGCCTGGGTCCGAGGGCGTCGAGGTCGAGCGCCGCACCACTGGTCATCCTCCTATTGTTGCCGCCTATTGTTGCCGCGCTCCCTGCGGGCTCGTTCGGGCCTGTGCGGCCTGTGGCGCATGTGTGGCCTGTGTGTCCTTATCGCCTGTTGTGACCTGTGGGGCGGGACCGGACGGCGGCCTCTCCGTACGTGCCCGAGGCGCCGCCGCGGAGGTCACTTCAGGCGCTCCGCGATCCGGCTGCGCATCTTCTTCATCGTGAAGCCCCGGGGGTCCACCTTCCCCGGCTGCCACTCCAGGTGCCCGATCACCGAGCGCGCCGTCCAGCCGTGGTGCCGGCAGATCGCCGCCGAGGCGCGCTCGATGGCTTCCAGCTGGGCCTCGGGCCAGGGGTCCTCCCCGTTGCCGAGGTTCTCGCACTCGAAGCCGTAGAAGTGCCGGTTGCCGTCCGTGTTGGCCTCGTTGTCGTGCGGCAGGGCCTTCTCGGCGATCACGGCCCGCAGGACCTCGTCGTCGCCGAGACCCGCGTGGTTGGCCCGGCCGTAGCCGACGAGGTGGACCCGGCCGTCCTTGGTGATCACGCCGTGGCACAGGGGGCCGGGCAGGTCGGCGTATCCGTCCCGGCAGATCCGCACGGTCCGTGCGCTGCCGGAGGTGACGGTGTGATGGATCATGACTCCGTGCACCGGGCCCCAGGGCCCCTTGTGGTTGCGGTTGTGGGTCCGCCACTCGCCCACTTCGACGACGGTCAGCCCTTCGTTCCGCAGCATGTGCAGAAACCTGCTCGCGGACATGGGTGAGGCCATGGCCGCCTCCTCACTCTTTGCTTGCGGTGCGTGACGACCGCCGGATGCGGACCGCCCCGTACCGCTTGCTTGTACCCGAACCCCCGCGGCACAGCCAGGTGTTCGGCTCAAGTGCGAATCCGAAAAGCCGGAAAAGCATCCGCCCACTGCCCGGTGCCCGGTGATCCATTCCCACTCGTTTGTGTAATGGCAAGGCGACACTCCGTGATGGCAGGCTTTCTCTCGCAGGTCAGAGGCTCATTCGGAGCGGGCTGATCGAGAGAGTGCGAGGGAGTCGTATGTCGGTCGAGGCGGGCACCGAGATCCGTGGAGGGCAGGACTCCGGCCAGCAGAGCCTGGCGACCTCCGCCGCGCGGAACTTGGCAACCACCACCAAGTCCGTCCCGCAGATGCAGGAGATCACCTCCCGCTGGCTGCTGCGGATGCTGCCCTGGGTGCAGGTGCAGGGTGGTACGTACCGGGTCAACCGCCGGCTGAGCTACGCGGTGGGTGACGGGCGTGTGACCTTCCTGAAGACCGGTGACCGGGTCGAGGTGATCCCGGCCGAGCTCGGTGAACTTCCCGCGCTGCGGGACTACGGCGACGAGGAGGTGCTGACCAGGCTGGCCCAGCGCTGCCGGCAGCAGGAGTTCGAGCCGGGGGCCGTGCTCGCCCACTTCGGCAGCCGGGCCGACCAGGTCTTCCTCGTCGCGCACGGCAGGATCGAGAAGGTGGGTCCCGGCCCCTACGGCGACGACGCGGTCCTCGGCGTCCTCGCCGACGGCTCCCACTTCGGGGACCAGAGCCTCCTCGACGAGGACGCGATCTGGGAATACACGGCGCGGGCGGACACCCACTGCACGGTGCTGGTCCTCACCCGCCAGGACTTCCTGGCCGTCGCAGACCGTGCCGACTCGCTGCGCGCCCACCTGGAGCGGGTCCGCTCCATCCCCCGGCAGCGGACCAACAAGTACGGCGAGGCGGCGATCGACCTCTCAGCCGGCCATGTCGGCGAAGCCGTGATCCCGCACACCTTCGTGGACTACGAGGCCGCACCGCGCGAGTACGAGCTGAGCGTCGCCCAGACCGTGCTGCGCATCCACACCCGGGTCGCCGACCTGTACAACCAGCCGATGAACCAGACCGAGCAGCAACTGCGGCTCACCGTGGAGGCACTGAAGGAGCGCCAGGAGCACGAGCTCGTCAACAACCGGGAGTTCGGCCTTCTCCACAACTGCGAGTACGACCAGCGGCTCCAGCCGCACGACGGCGTGCCCGGCCCCGACGACATGGACGAACTGCTCAGCAGAAGGCGCGGCAACAAACTGTTCCTCGCCCACCCCAAGGCGATCGCCGCGTTCGGCCGTGAGTGCAACAGGCGCGGTCTGGTCCCGGACACCGTCGAGGTCCAGGGGCACCAGGTGCCCGCCTGGCGCGGGGTGCCGATCTTCCCCTGCAACAAGATCCCCGTCTCCGACGCCCGTACGACCTCGATCATCTGCATGCGTACGGGCGAGGAGGAGCAGGGCGTCGTCGGGCTGCGCCAGGCCGGCGTCCCGGACGAGATCGAGCCCAGTCTGTCGGTGCGCTTCATGGGCATCAGCGAGCAGGCGATCATCTCGTACCTCGTGACGGCGTACTACTCGGCGGCGGTGCTGGTGCCGGACGCACTGGGGGTGCTGGAGAACGTCGAGATCGGCCGCTGGCACTGAGGCGGCTGTGCCGGGGCGCGCGGGGCCACGGACGGGTCACCCGCCCCTGCGCGCCCCGGCACCACAGGCGCCCGCGACAGCGGCGCGGCATCGGGACAACAGGACACACGACGGCAGGGCGGCGCGGCAGCGCACGAGGGGGAACGGATCATGACGGCGACCGAAGCGGCGGCGGGCGTGAGGCGGACCGGGAGGAGCGGGGGACAGGGGAGCGGGGGACAGCAGGCCACGGAGCTCCTCGAACACGCCAGGGCGACCGTCCACCCCGAACTGCGCGCCGCGGTGGAATCACTTCCGGAGGCCGTGGCCCGGGTCGCGAGGCACCACTTCGGCTGGGAGCCCGCCGACGGCGTCCCGGCCGGGCGCACCCCGGGTGACACCCACGGGCCGGGCGGCCGGAGCACCGGCAAGGCGATCAGACCGGCCCTGGTCCTGACCGCCGCGCGGGCGCTGGGAGGCGAGCCCGCGCAGGCGCTGCGCGCCGCCGTGGCCGTGGAACTGGTCCACAACTTCACCCTGCTGCACGACGACGTCATCGACGGGGACCGCACCCGGCGCCACCGTCCCACGGCCTGGACGGTGTTCGGCGTTCCCGACGCCATCGTCACCGGCGACGCGCTCCAGGCGCTCGCCCTGCGCCTGCTCGCCGAGGACCCGCACCCAGCCGCGCCCGCGGCCGCCGCCCGGCTGGCCACCTGCATCGTCGAACTGTGCGCGGGCCAGCAGGCGGACTGTGCCTTCGAGAAGCGCCGTGACGTCGCGCCGGCCGAGTGCCTGGCGATGGCGCGGGCCAAGACGGGGGCCCTGCTCGGCTGTGCCTGCGCCCTGGGCGGGCTGTACGCCGGGGCGACCCGGGAGGAGGTGGAGGCACTGGACTCCTTCGGGCGGGAGGCCGGTCTCGCCTTCCAGCTCATCGACGACCTGATCGGCATCTGGGGCGACCCAGCCCACACGGGCAAGCCGTCCGGCGCGGATCTGGCGGCCCGCAAGAAGTCCCTCCCGGTGGTCGCGGCGCTCGCCACGGGCACCGAGGCCGCGGCCGAACTGGCCGCGGTCTACGCCGGTGAGGGTGTGCTCGACGAGGACGCGGTGCGCCGCGCCGCCGACGCCGTGGAACGGGCGGGCGGCCGTGACTGGGCACAGGCCCAGGCGGCGCAGCTCATGTCCCGTGCGGTGGGCCACCTCGCCAGGGTGGTTCCCGAACCGGCGGACGCGGACGGCCTGCTGGCCCTCGCCGAGTTCGTGACCAGGCGCACGCGGTGACGGGCTGAGCGCCTGAGCGGTGGCCCGGTCCGGCCGACGCGCGCCGGCCGGACCGGGCCACCCATGCGCCGAGGAGACCGGGCGCCGGGCGGGCCGCTCCCCCCGCCCGGAGTCCCCTGCCGCGCTGCTGATCGTCAAGTCTAGGATGGCGCAGGCCAGTTGAAGCGACGGGTGGGCCGACGGGCCGAGACACCAAGGGGAGCGGGACTCGGATGGGCGTCAGGATCAGGCGGGCGGGGGAGAGCGACCGGCGGACGGTCGTGGGCATACTCGACGAGGCCTTCATGTACGACCCGGTGAGCAGCTGGCTCTTCCCCGACGAGGCACACCGCCGAGTGGCGCACGGCGCCTTCCTGGAAGCGGCCTTCCTCGACGACGCGCTCGGCGAGTCGGGCTTCGTGCACATCACCGAGGACACCTCGGCCGTCGCCCTGTGGCGGAACGTGCCCGCGGACGCCCCGCACGAGGTGCCGGAGGGCGACGACCGCGGCTCGCTCATCGCCCGGCTGACCGGTGAGCTGCACCCGCGCGGCAGGGAGCACAAGTACTTGATGATGATCGCCGTGGCCCCCGGGCGCCAGCGCGAGGGCATCGGCACCGCGCTCATCAGCACGGTGCTGGAGGACTGCGACCGCGAGGGCGTCGCGGCGTACCTGGAGGCGAGCAGTGCGCGCAGCCGGGACCTGTACGTCCGCCTCGGCTTCGAGTTCCTGGGCCGGACCGTCGAGCTGCCGGACGGCCCGCGGATGTGGCCGATGTGGCGCGAGCCGGTCCCGTCGGCACGGGGCTGACGCCACTCCCCTGGCCTGCGCGCCCGTGCCGCTGGCCTGCGCGCCCGTGCCGCAATAGCCTTCAAGCATGGCCAGTGGGACGGGCCGGACCGCGCGGAGCACCGAGCAGCACGTCTGCCCGGAGTGCAAACAGCCGGTCGAGACGGCCGTGAAGCGGCGGAAGATCCTCGGGGCGTGGGTGCCGGTCTGGGGTCCGGGCCCCTGCCACAACCCCAGGTGCAAGGCCTATGTGCCCGCGGGGATCGAACGGCAGGAGGCGGCCAGGGCCGCCAGATCCTTCAGGAGGCGGTAGCGCACGCGCCCGGGAGAAGACCGCACCCGGGCCGTCGGGGCGCCGGGTGCGGCGGCCTGCGGACCGGGTGCGGAAGGGGAGACACTGCGACTGGGGAGCTCGCAGGTCAAAAGGCCCTGATTCAAGATCAGGCCTTCTTGGTCTCCCAGAAGATCTTGTCGATCTGGGCGATGTGGTCCAGCGCCTTCTGGCCGGTCTCCGGGTCCGTGGAGGCCTTGGCCGCGCTGAGCGCCTTCAGCGTGTCGTTGATGAGCTGGTGCAGCTCGGGGTACTTCTCGAAGTGCGGGGGCTTGAAGTAGTCGCTCCAGAGCACCGACACGTGGTGCTTGGCAAGCTCCGCACGCTGCTCCTTGATGAGGGTGGCCCGCGCACGGAAGTGCGGGTCCTCGTTGGCCTGGTACTTCTCCTGGACGGCCTTGACGGACTCCGCCTCGATGCGGGCCTGGGCCGGGTCGTAGACACCGCAGGGCAGGTCGCAGTGCGCGCTGACCTTCACCTTCGGGGCAAACAGGCGGGAGAGCATGTAGCTGTCCTTCCTCGTGATCGTCTTCTCAGGTGGGACATTACTCCGTGGGAGGCCGGTTTTCGCGAGTGCCCCCATGGGCTTAGGACAAAAGTCCGGGGTCAGACTGGGACTGGTGGAGGATCGGACCGGGAGGTGCCGGATGCCGGAGCACGACCGCAAACCGGGACGTGGTGAGCAGGCCCGGGCGCCGCTGGGGATCGCCGAGGTACACGGGCCCTCGATGGTGCCCACGCTGCAGCACGGTGACCAGCTGCTCGTTCAGTACGGGGCCCGGGTGCGCCCCGGAGAGGTGGTGGTCCTGCGGCACCCGTTCCAGCAGGACCTGCTCGTCGTCAAACGCGCGGTGGAGCGCCGCGAGGGCGGCTGGTGGGTGCTGGGCGACAACGCGTTCGCCGGGGGTGACAGCAGCGACTACGGGACGGTGCCGGAGGAGCTGGTCCTGGGCAGGGTGTGGGCCAGGTACCGGCCGCCGGCCGCGGGTCAGCGCTCGCTGACCGGACTGCTGTCCTGGGCGTTCTCCGCGCTGCGCCCGGTGCTCTCGGACCGCTCGGTCTCCAGGCGCTTGCGGGCGCGGTAGGCGGCGACATTGGCGCGGGTCGCGCAGCGGTCCGAACAGTAACGCCTGGACCGGTTGGTCGAGGTGTCGAGGTAGGCGTTGCGGCACGGCGGTGCCTGGCACAGGCCGAGCCGGTCCACGCCGTACTCCGTGAGGTGGAAGGCGAGCCCCATGCAGGCGATCGCCGCGTAGCCCGCGGTGGCGTTCGACGGGTGGTCGGCGAGGTGCATGTGCCACAGCGGCCGGCCGTCGTCGTCGCGGTGGTCGTGGCCGGAGATCTGCGGGCTGACCGGGAACTCCATCAGCAGTGAGTTGAGCAGGTCCACGGCGAGGACCTCGTCCCCGCAGTCGGCCGCCTCGAAGACGGCGCGCAGCCGCGCCCGCACGGACCGGAAGCGGGTGACGTCGGCGTCCGTGGCGCGCCGGGCGCCCTGGCTGTTGGCCCCGAAGAGGTCCCGTACCGCCTCGACGGTGGTGAGCGTGTCCTTGTTGCGGCCCGGCTCCTCGCTGTTCACCAGTCGGACGGCGTAATCCGAGTAATAGGCCAGTTCCACTTGTAGTCCTTACGGGGGCGGTCTAGAGTCTTGTAACGGGCAACTCGTGTTCGAGGGTATTACGTATCTGTGATCGGGGAGGTTTCTCATGACGGAGACGGAGACCGGATCGGTTCCCGCCGCCGACTGGCAGGCCTGGCAGGACAGCTTCGACCGCCAGCAGGAGCTGTACATGCCCGACCGTGAGGAACGTTTCCGGGTGATGCTGGACATGGTCGAGGCGCTGGTGGGCCCCGAACCGAAGGTTCTCGACCTCGCCTGCGGTACGGGAAGTATCACGGACCGGCTGCTGAAGCGGTTCCCGAACGCCGTCAGCACCGGAGTCGACCTCGACCCGGCCCTGCTCACCATCGCCCGGGGCCACTTCGCGGGCGAAGAGCGGGTCTCCTTCGTGACCGCCGACCTCAGGGACCCCGGCTGGACGGGCCGGCTCCCGCACCGCTCCTACGACGCGGTGCTGACGGCCACCGCCCTGCACTGGCTGCACAGCGGGGAACTGGCCCCGCTCTACGGGCAGCTCGCCCAGGTCGTCCGCGACGGCGGCGTCTTCATGAACGCCGATCACATGCCGGACGAGACCACGCCCCGCATCAACGCCGCCGAGCGCTCCCGCCGGCACGCCGCCATGGAACGCGCCAGGGCCCAGGGCACGCCGGACTGGGCCGACTGGTGGCGGCTGGCCGCGGCCGATCCCGTACTCGCCGAGCCCACGGCCAGGCGCTTCGAGATCTACGGCGAACACGCCGACGGAGACACCCCATCCGTGGACTGGCACGTACGGACCCTGCGGGGTGCCGGCTTCGGCGAGGCGCGCGCGGTGTGGTGCTCGCCCTCCGACGCTCTCGTGCTCGCCCTCAAGTAGACCCTCGGGCAACCGGCCGGAACGCGAAATGGCTCCGCGGGCACACGTCCCGCAGAGCCACCGCGTACACCGGGCCGCTACCGGCCGAGCGGGAGCCCGCCGAGCAGCTTGGCCGCGCCGCCCTTCTCGACCTCCCGGTTCACCTCGCCGAGCACCTTGCCCGCGTTGTGCGCGAGCGACCCCGGCTTCTCCGTGTCCAGGGAGTCGTTCCTCAGCGGAGTGCTCAGGGGCGAGCTGCTCAGGGTGTTGACGCCCCCGGTCAGGCTGGTCGGGACCGGCATGGCGTCGGCGGCGACGGCGGGCGCCGCGATGCCCGCGGCCATGGCCGAACCTGCGACGGCGACGGCGACCTTCGCGTACTTCACTTGTTTCCCCTTCTTCGAGCGGCATCCGAAAGCGGCCGACCGCGTGTCCTGCCGGCCGGCGGGACCGCGACGGCGCTTCGCGGTGCACAACGAGCCCCCGCCGCGACGGAAACTCTGCGAAGGGCCGATTCCGGGCAACCCACCCGAACGAAGCGGGCCGCGCGGAATCCTCGTACCGGCCGCCTCCCCCGCGGAGACGTCCGGCGCACGGCCGCGCACGGCCGCCGGGCATGCCCCGGGAACGCGGAACGCGGCGGGCGACCGGAGCCCACCGCGTTCCTCGTGGCCCGCCGGGGCGGGCGTCCGTGCTACGGCTGGGGGGCCGTCACGGTCACTGTCACTGTCGGGGTCGGGGTCGGGGTCGGAGTGGGCAGGATCTCGTCGTTGATCGCGGCCACCAGGTCGACGACCGCCGCCACGACCCGCTGCACCGCCGCGACCACGGCGACCAGGTCCAGCCTGGTCAGCGAGTCCACCAGCTCGGTCACGGCCGCCTGGAGCTCCGCGATCGCCTCGTCGAGGCCGACCGCCGCCGCCCGGTCGCCGGCCCGCGCCTGAGCCTGTGCCGAGGCCCGCACGTCCGCCATGGCGCTGTCGAGGGCCTCGGAGTGCTCGGCCGCCTCCTGCCGGGTGAGCGGACCGTCCTCCCTCGCCTCGAGTGCCTCGCGCACCGCGTCCAGGAGCGGGGCGACCGCGGCGCCGCTGTCGGCGGCCGCGGCCCGGCCCAGCAGACGCTCGGCGCCGACGGTGGCGGAGGCCGGGCGCTCGGGGGCCTGGTTCACGACGGCGACCGCCGTGCCGACGCCTCCGAAGACCAGCGCCGCGGTCACGACGGCCGGGACGACACGACGAGATATGTGGGCACGCATGGGGGTTCCTTTCAGGGGACGAAGGGGACCGGTTGTCCTTGGTCCTTCGCCCACATTCGAAGTTGTGATCGCGCTGCGCAACCGCTCGGTCACGGTGTGCGTCCGTTCGGGTGCGGCGCCCTCGCGGCCTCTCGCGGGCCCTTCCGGCAACTCCCGGCGAGTGCACGGGACTTCCGCCGACTTCCGGTGACTCCCCGCCCTCCCCGTACCACCCGGCCGGCCGCGACCCGCCTGCCCGCACCGCGTGGCGCGGCAACCGTCGCCGCCCGGACAGCAGGGAGCCGCCCTCCCCCGGCGCGGGGGAGGGCGGCCGCAGGGCCGCCGCGGGCCGCCGCCGCGGGCGGCCCGGCGCGGTCAGCCGTTGACGCAGGCGTTGCCGAACGAGGGATTCAGCAGGTGGAAGCCGCCGACGCTGTTGCCGCACACGTTGGTCTGCTCGTGTACCGGGATCTGGATCAGGTTGCCGGACAGGAAGCCCG
Source organism: Streptomyces sp. GC420 (assembly GCF_009916105.1). Taxonomy (GTDB): domain Bacteria; phylum Actinomycetota; class Actinomycetes; order Streptomycetales; family Streptomycetaceae; genus Streptomyces. Next base: position 25,382 of record NZ_JAAAXQ010000041.1, read on the forward strand.
GGGAACCCGCGGCGACGCCCACGGCGTACGCGCCGGAGAAGTGCGGGCCGAAGTCGTACGGGCCCAGGTCGTCGCCCGCCGCGGCGGCGCCCGCGCCGAACAGCAGGAGGGCGGCGCTCGAGGCGGCCACGGCCGCGGTCTTGACGATCCGCTTCATCTCACGAAGTCCTTTCAGGTTTCCATGTGGCGTATTCCTGCCGGCGCCAGCGTGTGCCGGCCGAACGCGCCCTCTCGTCCCGGATGGTCCCGTGAACGAGCCCCCGGACCGGGGACCGGATCACCGGTGTCCGCGGGAATGCCCCGAAAGACTGGCGTCTATAGCGCAATTGGTCCTGAAGATCGTCACACCGCGCGTCTCACGTGATTTTCAACTCGTCATCTGTCAGTTTCTCATCCGGTTGACCCCGTCAGCCGATCCTGCTCAGGTGTTCCGAAAAAGAGGGCGAGTCATGCAGAAGTCAATGGGGCCTGCGATGAGGCGCGGCTTGCTGATCGCGCTGTCGTCGTTCGCGCTTTCCGCCCTGCCGACCGTCGCGGCCGTACCGGTCGCCGCCGACCCCGCCGCGCTGCCGGCCGCGCCGCCGCTGCCCGCCGCCGCTCCGGTACGCGAAGAGGCCGCGCAGATCCCCTTCAAGCAGCGCTACCGCGCGGTGCAGCACGGCGGCATCGTGCGCGCCGCGAACTCCTCCATCACCTGCGTCGACGGGCCGGTGCGCCCGGCCCCCTCCTGCGCCGACGCGCAGCACGGCGGCACGGCCTCCAACGGCGACTACCGCATGTTCTACACGGACGTCGACGACGACCCGAACACCTACAACTCCAGCCGGGCCGAGGTCCGGCTGCCGCAGGGTGCCCGGGTGACCTACGCCCGGCTGTACTGGGGCGGGAACCTGCGGGTGGGCGAGCAGAAGCCGCCCCAGGACAACGGCCGCGTGCTGATCGCCGAACCCGGCGGACGATACAAGGAAGTGCTCTCCGACACCCTCATCGGCCACCGCACCGCCACCGGCACCGACGCCTTCCATGCCTCGGCCGACGTCACCCGGCTGGTCCGGGACAGCGGCTCGGGCCTCTACACCGTTGCCCAGGTCAACGTGGCGATGGGCCACTCCAAGGTCGGTTCCTGGGGCGGCTGGACGCTGGTCGTGGCCTATGAGGACCCGAACGCGCCGCGCCGCGTGCTGACCCTCTGGGACGGATTCCGGGCCGTTCTGAAGAACCGGGCCCCGGTGACCGTGCAACTCGACGGAATGGCCATGCCGCGCAATGCGAAGGGCCAGGCGGGATTCGTCTCCTACGACGGGGACCGAGGTCTGGGCGGCGATTACGCGCAGGTGTTCGCGGACCGGAACGCGGCCAGGGACATCGCCGATTCCGCAAGTCCCGGGAACGACGTGATGAATTCCTCCATCGCGGGTGCGGGCGGATTCACCGGAAACCGTGAACCCGCCCACGCCAACACACTCGGATACGACTCCGACGTGATGGACCTGGGGCCGGCGCTCGCATCCGGCGGCACCAGCCTCTCGCTCCGCTTCGGCACCAGGGGTGAGGGCTACCACCTCGGGGCGCTCTTCACCCAGACCGACGTGAGACGTTGACCGAGTCCGGCGGTCTGACGGTCCTTCACCTGACCCAGCCGGCCGACGGGGGCGTCGGCCGGATCGTCGAAGGACTGGTGCGCGCCCAGGTGATGGCCGGCATGCGGGTCGCCGTGGCCTGCCCCTCCGACGGACCCCTGGCACCCGCGGCGGCCCGGCACGGCGCCCGCGTCCACCCATGGCGGGCGGTACGCGCCCCCGGTCCGCTGCTGGTCAAGGAGACCGCACATGTACGCGAACTGGTGCGCGGGCTTCGGCCCGATGTGCTGCACGCGCACAGCGCCAAGGCCGGACTCGCGGGCCGGCTCGCCGTACGCGGCCGGATCCCGACCGTCTTCCAGCCGCACGCCTGGTCCTTCGAGGCCGTCGAAGGCCCCGTCGCGGCCTTCGCCCGGCGCTGGGAGCGGCATGCCGCCCGCTGGTCCGACCGGGTGATCTGCGTCAGTGACGCGGAGCGCCGCAGGGGCGAGAGGTCGGGAATCGTCGCCCGCTGGGCCGTGGTCCGCAACGGCATCGACCTCGACCACTACCGGCCCGGGCCCGCCGACCGGGCGCGCGCGAGCCTGGCGCCCCTGCGGGACCTGCCGCCCGGCACCCCGCTGGTGCTGTGCGTCGGACGGCTGTGCCGGCAGAAGGGCCAGGACGTGCTGCTGCGCGCCTGGGCCACCGTCGCCCCGCACGTTCCCGACGCCCGGCTGGTCCTCGTCGGGGACGGTCCGGACCACGGGGCGCTGCGCACCGCCGCCCGGCCCTCCGTGATCTTCGCGGGAGAGGCCGAGGACACCGCGCCCTGGTACCGCGCCGCCGACGTGGTCGTCCTGCCCTCCCGCTGGGAGGGCATGGCGCTGGCTCCGCTGGAGGCCATGGCCTGCGGCCGCCCCGTCGTCGTCACCGACACCGACGGGGCCCGCGAGAGCCTGCCGCCGGGACACGAGACCCACTGCCTGGTCGAGCGGGAGGAGCCCGGCGCACTGGCCGCCGCCGTCCTGCGGCTGCTCCGGGACCCGGCCCTGCGCGACACACTGGGCCGCGAGGCGCAGGGGCACGCGTCCGCCGTGTACGACGTGCGGCACACGGCGGACGCCGTGGCGAACCTGTACCGCGAGCTACTCGGCGGACCGCAGGCCGACTGCAGGGAGCGCACCAGCCGATGACCATGGACCGCACCAGCGCGCCCCGGGCGCTCGGCACCGCCGAGCAGCCGCGGCCCGTCCTGCCGATCGCCCCGCCGCGCGGCGTACCCTCCACCCGGCCGGCGCCGCGGCCGCGCCCGGCGCCGCCCGTCCGCGGCCGCCCCGCCGCACCGCTGCTGGCCGCCGACGTCGGCGCCGCCGCACTCGCGTCCGGCACGCTCGCGCCGCTGCCCCCGCACCTGCTCGCCGCCCTGCTCGGCGGCGCGGCTCTGCTCAACGCGCAGGCCGGGCTCTACCGTCCGGGGCTGCGGCCCCTCGCACTCGACGAGTTGCCCGTGCTGCTCGGCCGGGCCGCGCTCGTCTGGTGCGCGGCCGCCGCGGCGGCGGCCCCCGCGCGGCCGCTCGCCTGGGCGGCACTGCTCGCGGCCATCGCCGGGCATGCCCTGCTCGCCTGCGCCGGACGCGCCCTCGTGCACGCGCTGCGGGCCCGGGCGGCGGCCAGGCACCCGCGGTCGACGCTGGTGGTCGGCGCCGGGCCGGCCGCACGGGGGATCGTCGCCGCGCTGTCCGCCCGCGGCGAGTACGGGATGCGGCCCGTCGGACTGGTACGCGGGCAGTACGAGGACACACCGAAGGACGTCCCGCTGCCCGTGCTCACCTCCGCGGAGGACATTCACCGGGCCGTCATCCAGAACACCGTTCGGGCCGTCGTCTTCGCCGAACCGCTGCCCGACCCGGACCTGGTCCGCCTCTTCGGGGCCTACAAGTGCGCGCTCTGGGCCGTCGGCACACACCGGCCGGGTGGCGCCATGGGCGACCACCTGTGGGGCTACGCCTGCCTGCGGATCGACCCCGCCCCCGGAGAGCGCGGCACCCGCAGGGCCGCCAAACGCGGCCTCGACATCCTTCTGTCCGGTCTCGCCCTGCTCGTCCTCAGCCCCGTGCTGCTGCTGTGCGCCGCCGCCGTACGGCTCTGTGACGGACCCGGCGTCATCTTCCACCAGGAACGCGTCGGCCGCGGCGGACACCCCTTCGTCCTGCTGAAGTTCCGCTCGCTGCGGCCCTCCGACGCCCTCGAGTCCGCCACCCGGTGGAGCGTCGCCGACGACGACCGCATCAGCCCCGTCGGACGGTTCCTGCGCCGCACCTCGCTCGACGAACTGCCGCAGCTGTGGAACGTGCTGCGCGGCGACATGAGCCTGGTCGGCCCGCGGCCCGAACGCCCCTACTTCGTCGCCCGGTTCGGCGAGGAGTACCCGGACTACGCCGCCAGGCACCGGATGCCCGCCGGAATGACCGGCTTCGCACAGGTCCACGGGCTGCGCGGGGACACCTCCATCGAGGACCGGGTCCGCTTCGACAACCACTACATCGACACCTGGTCGCCGTGGCAGGACCTGTGCGTCATGCTGCGCACCGCGGCCTCCGTGTTCCGCCTCGGAGGGAGCTGACGGTGGCCGCCGTCCTGCCCGCGCTCGCCCGGGCCGCCATCCTGCCGCGCCGGCTGCGCTACGCGGCGCCGCAGGCACCCGCGCTGGCCGTCCTCGTCCTGCTCGCCGCGCCGCCCGTCGCCCTGGGCGAGGGCCCGGCGACCCTCACCGACGCCGCCTCCGCCGCCCTGGTCGTCTGGTGCGCCGTACGGCTGCTGCGAGAACGCGCCCGCCCGCTCACCGGCCGGGCCGCGCTGATCCTCGGCGCGCCGGTGGCCGGCTTCGCCGTCGCCGCACTCGCCGCGGCCGAGGCGGACACCGCGCTGGTCGGCCTCTGCCGGCACCTCCAGGTCTTCGTCCTCGTACCGGCCGCCGTGATGCTGACGCTGCGCGGCCCGCGGGACTTCCGGCTGCTCGCCTGGGCCGTGGTCGCCCTCGCCCTGGCCCAGGGCGCGATCGGCGTCAGGCAGTTCCTCACCCGCACCGGCGCCTCCTACATGGGGCAGGACATCCGTGCCGTCGGCACCTTCGGCCCGCAGGACGTCATGGGGATGGCGACCCTCGTCTCCTACGGGATCGTCGTCGCCGTCGCCCTGGCCCTCGACCCGCGCCCCGGCCGCGGGCAGCGCGGCGTCGCCCTCGCCTGCGCCGCCGCGCTGTCGGTGCCGCTCACCCTGTCCTTCAGCCGCGGCGCCTGGATCGCGACCGCCCTGGCCTGCGGGGTCATGCTGCTGCTCAGCGGGGTCCGGCGGGCCCTCGCCGTGCTGCTGGCGCTCGCCGCGGCGGGCGTGGTGCTGGTCGGCGGCCTCGGGGTCGGCTCCCAGCTCGTCGCCGAACGCGTCGGCACCATCGGCCGGGTCACCGTCGCCCCCGACCGCTCGGTCACCGACCGCTACGCGCTGTGGGACGCGGCGCTGGGCATCTGGCGCGAACACCCCGTCACCGGCGTCGGCCCCAAAGGCTTCCCCGCCCACCGCGACAGCCACGCCTCCGTCGCCCTGTCCTCCGGGAGCGACACCGGCGGTGCGGGCGAGGCCTTCCGGCGCGAGCCGCTGCTCTCCCCGCACAACATGTACCTGCTGGTCCTCAGCGAACAGGGACTGGTCGGCCTCACCGCACTCGCGGGGAGCCTGGCCGCGCTGCTGGTCCTCGGACTGCGCGGACTGCGTGCCGCGCCGCGCCGCGGGCTCGACGCCGGGTGCGGACTCGCCGCCGTCGGACTGCTCGTCTGGCAGGTCCTCGACTTCGCCTACGCGGACATCGGCGGATCGGCGACCGTCATGACGGCGGTCGTGCTGGGCCTGGCCGCGTGGTGGGCGCTGTCCGACGACCGGACGAGGAGCGGAGCCGCCGCGCGATGACCGAGACCTCCTCCACCGCGCCCGCCTCCGGGCCGACGCCCGCGCCACCGCCCGCGGCGCCCGGGCGGAAG
>NZ_JAAAXQ010000420.1 GCF_009916105.1 Streptomyces sp. GC420
CTCCAGGTACTCCGACAGCCCCTCGGGCCCGAACTCCCGGCCGAGACCCGAGTTCTTGTAACCGCCGAAGGGACCGAGCATGTCGAGGCTGAAGGTGTTCACGTTGTACGTGCCGGTCCTGATCCCGCGCGCGAAGTCGATGCCCCGCTCGACGTCGGAGGTCCAGACGCTGCCGCTGAGGCCGTAGTCGGAGTCGTTGGCGATCCGCGCCGCCTCCGCCTCGTCCCCGTACGGCAGCAGGCAGATCACCGGGCCGAAGATCTCCTCGCGGGCGATCCGCATGCCGTTGTCGACGTCACCGAAGAGGGTGGGCTCGACGTACCAGCCGTGATCGAGGCCGGCGGGCCGGCCGCCGCCGGCCAGGATCTTGGCGCCCTCCTCCTGGCCGATGCGTATGTAGTCGAGGCTGCGGCGCCGCTGGCGCTCGGCGACGAGCGGGCCCACCTGGGTGGCGGGGTCCAGCGGGTCCCCGACGGTCAGCGCGCCGGCCGCCGCGGCGAGGGCCTCGGCGAACTCGTCGTAACGGCTGCGGGGCGCGAGGATCCGGGTCTGAGCCACACAGGCCTGGCCGTTGTTCATCCAGGCGGCCGGGGCGATCCCGGCGACCGTGGACTCCAGGTCGGCGTCGGGCAGGATCACGGCCGCCGACTTGCCGCCGAGTTCGAGGGTGACCCGGGTGAGGTTGCGGGAGGCGACCTCCATGACCCTCCGTCCGGCGGCGACGGATCCGGTGAACGACACCTTGTCGACGCCGGGGTGACCGACCAGGTATTCGCTCACCTCACGGTCCGCGGGCAGCACCGACAGCACGCCCTCGGGGAGCCCCGCCTCCCGGGCGATCTCCGCGAGGATGTAGGCGTCGAGCGGCGACTCGGGCGAGGGCTTCAGGATCACCGTGCACCCGGCGAGCAGCGCCGGCCCGAGCTTGGCCGCCGCGGTGAACTGCGGGACGTTCCACGGAGCCACGGCCGCGACGACCCCGACCGGCTCGCGCCGCACCAGCAGCGGCCCGAGGACACCGGTGCGCCGCTCCTCGTAGGGGAAGTCACGGGCGACCGCGATCGCGCTGTCCCAGACCATCATCGCCCCGAGCGCCTGGGCGAGGACGCTCCAGGAGTAGGGGGAACCGTTCTCGGAGCTGATGACCCGCGCGATCTCCTCGTGCCGCACGGCGATCGCGTCCTTGATGCGGCCGACGGTGTCGATGCGTTCGCCGAGGCTCATGCGGGGCCAGGGCCCTTCGTCGAAGGCCTTGCGGGCGGCGGCCACGGCCCGGTCGACGTCGGCGGGCGAGGCGTGCGGGACCCGGCCGATGACCTGCTCGGTGTGCGGGGAGATCACCTCGATGACGTCGGCACCGAGCGGGTCGGTCAACTCCCCGCCGATGAACAGCTGTCCTTGCTCCATCAACAGGTCGGTCATGGCTGCCGCCTTCCGGACTTTCTGACGCCGCTTCAGATACCGTGAGCCGATAGAACTGATACCAGTTCCAGTTCCACTAGTCCATGCGCGGGCGGACGACTCCTGACTGCAACAAGTTCTCGTTATAGTGCGCAACATGACGCAGGAGTCGCAGGTCAAGGACCACGGCGGGGGCGTGTGGAGCGTCCGCGTCCCCATCCCCGACAACCCGCTGGGGCACACGCTGGTCCATGTCGTCGACACCGACGGCGGCCCGGTACTGATCGACACCGGCTGGGACGATCCGTCCGCGTGGTCGGCGCTGACCGCCGGGCTCGGCACCCTGGGCATCACCGTCCCCGAGGTGCACGGCGTGGTGATCACCCATCACCACCCGGACCACCACGGGCTGTCCGGCCGGGTCAGGGAGGCGTCCGGTGCGTGGATCGCCATGCACGCCGCCGACATCGACGTCGTACGCCGCACCCGGTCCGCGGAGCCGGGCCAGTGGCTCGAGTACATCACCGCGCGGCTCACCGCGGTCGGTGCCCCCGAGGAGCATCTCGCGCCGCTGCGGGCCGCCCGCGCCTCCGGCCGGTCGCGCCCGCTGCCCGGCGGCACGGCCGCCCTGCCCGACCGCGAGATAGCCCCGGGGGAGCTCCTCCCCCTGGCGGGGCGCCGACTGCGCGCCGTCTGGACCCCGGGCCACACCCCCGGCCATGTCTGCCTGCACCTCGAGGAGGACCACCCGGCGGGCCTCGCCGGCACCGGGCGGCTCTTCTCCGGAGACCACCTGCTGCCCGGGATCACCCCGCACATCGGCCTCTACGAGGACCCCGAGGACACCCGGGTCACCGATCCCCTCGGCGACTACCTCGACTCCCTCGAACGCGTCGGCCGGCTCGGCGCCGCCGAGGTCCTGCCCGCCCACCAGCACGCCTTCACGGACGCGGCGGGCCGGGTACGCGAACTGCTGGCCCACCACCGCGAACGCCTCGACGACCTGCTTGACCTCCTCTCCGCCGAACCGCTCACGCCGTGGCGGCTGGCCGAACGCATGGAGTGGAACCGCCCCTGGGCGGAGATCCCCTACGGGTCCAGGACCATCGCCGTCTCGGAGGCGGAGGCCCACGTGCGCCGGCTGGTCAAGCTGGGTCTGGCGGAGGCGGTGCCGGGCAGCGACCCGGTGACCTTCCGGGCGGCCCGGTGATGTTCCGGGCCGCCCGCCGAGCGCTCCTCCGGCAGCCCGGCACGCCACCCACGGGCCCGCCCGCGCCCGCGCGCCGGAACCCGCAAGCCCTCCAGCCCCGCGCCGCGCCCCCTCTGCCTCCGGGCGCCGTCCCGGAGGATCCGCCCGGCGCGCGGGGCAGGGCCGGCGGCCCCCGGGGACCGTCGCCTCGATGGCCGTACGGGCCGGTAGGTAGAGTGTGGGCTTGCCATCACGCCCAATGAGGGAAAGCCGGTGCAATTCCGGCGCTGACCCGCAACCGTGAACCGCACCGGCCCGCAGGGCCCGCGGTGAGCCGGACCGCCTCGTCGGACGTGACCGGCTCCCGTACACACCCGTACGCACCGTCGAGGAACGCGGCGCTGGAGCCCGGTGCGCGCCTGCGCGCAGCGGTGCCCGGCTGCCCGCGCAGCAGGAGAGGCACCGCACATGACCGTACGCCGCAGGGGCACGGCCGCCCTGGCCATCACCGCAGCTCTGCTCCTCGGAGCCGTGTCACCGGCCGCGGCCGCCGGCAGCGACGGGCTGTACGGCACGAACGACCCCACCTACGACGGCGTGTGGCGGCAGTCACTGGCACTGCTCGCCCAGGACTCCGTGGGGGTGCGGCCCGCCGCACAGGCCGTGCACTGGCTCGCCGGGCAGCAGTGCGAGTCCGGGGCCTTCGCCCCGTACCGCAAGGACACCTCCGAGGCCTGCGACGCCAAGACCATGGTCGACTCCAACTCCACGGCCGCCGCCGTGCAGGCGCTGGCCGCGCTCGGCGGACACGGCGCCGAGATGGAGAAGGCCGTCGGCTGGCTGAAGTCCGTCCAGAACAAGGACGGCGGCTGGGGCTACTCCCCCGGCGGCGCCAGCGACACCAACTCGACGTCCGTGGTGATCGGGGCGCTGGCCGCCGCCGGGCAGAAGCCGGACGGGGTGGAGTCGAAGGGCGGCAGGACGCCGTACGACGCGCTGGTCTCGCTGTCCCTTCCGTGCGACGTCAAGGGCGGCGGCGCCTTCGCCTTCCAGCCGGACAAGTCGGGCAAGCTCGCCGCCAACGCGGACGCCACGGCCGCCGGTGTCCTCGGCGGCCTCGGCAAGGGCCTGGCGGCCACGGCCGGCAAGGGGGCCGGCGGCTCCGACTGCGCCGACGCGGACGGCTCCGCGCGCAAGGCCGCCGCCAACGGCGCGGTCCACCTCGTGGACGCCCTCGGTGAGATGGGTCACCTGATGTCCTCGATGCCGGGCTCCGAGGACCAGCCGGACTACGGGAACACCGCCGACGCGGTGGTGGCGCTGGCCGCCGCCGGGCGTTCCGACGCCGCGAAGACGTCCCTGGCCTGGCTGGAGAAGAACTCCGCCGACTGGGCGAAGGAGTCCGGCCCCGCCGCGTACGCGCAGCTGATCTTCGCCGCGCGCGCGGCCGGCGGCGACCCGCGGGACTTCGGCGGCGCCGACCTCGTGCGGCAGCTGAACGCGACGGGGCCCGCGCCCGAGGCGACGAAGACCGCCTCCCCGGATTCCGGGAAGGACGAGGACAAGAAGTCCGAGGACGGCGAGGGACTCGGCGTGTGGTGGATCGTCGGCATCGGTCTCGTCGCGGGCATCGGCATCGGCTTCCTCGTCAGCGCCCGCAGGAAGAGCGACCGGTTGTGAGGCCCCGTGGGCTGCGTACGCCGCTGATCTCCGTACTCGCGCTCGGGCTGCTCGGGGGCCTGGGCGCCGGCACGGCGCACGCCACCGGCTACCGCTACTGGTCCTTCTGGGACCGGGTGGACGGCTCCTGGACGTACGCCACCCAGGGGCCGGCGACCGCCGTCCCCGCCGACGGCGACGTGCAGGGCTTCCGCTTCTCCGTCAGCGAGGACTCGCAGGACGCCGCGAAGCCGCGCGGCGCGGCCGACTTCGCGGCGATCTGCGCGGACACACCGGCCGAGGACGGCAGCAAGCGCGTGGCGCTCGTCATCGACTTCGGCACCCCGCAGGACGCCCCGGAGGGCGAGGCTCCGCCGGAGCGCCGCACGGCCTGCGCCCGGGTCGACGAGGACGCCAGCAGCGCGCAGGCACTGGCCTCCGTCGCCGAGCCGCTCCGCTACAACAGGGACGCCCTGCTGTGCGCGATAGCCGGCTACCCGGAGTCGGGCTGCGGCGAGCAGGTCTCCGCCGGCGACGGCGGAAAGGGCGGCTCCGCCGGGAACGGCGGGAACGGCGGCAAGGACCACGACGGGAACCGGGCCGGGGCTTCGCGGAAGCGGGACGGTGACGACGGCGGCCCCTCCGTCGGCGTCGTCGCCGGCATCGCGGCCGTCGTCCTGCTCGGAGCTGCCGGGGCCTGGCAGACACGCCGCCGCCGCGGATGACGCGGCCGGAAGCCACGCCTGTGCCCGCGCCCCTGCCCGCGCCCATGCCCGGCGACGCCGCCCCGCCACGCCCCTCGGCCGCGACGGGGCCGGAATCCCCCGCGCGACGGTCGCGGCGGGTGTCCGCCGCGCGGGCGTGGCGTGCGGTGCGGCCGCCGACTGTGAACCGGAGCAACGCGCTGCACGCCGGGGCCTGGTGGCTGTGGGCGCTCGGCATGGCGGTCGCGGCCTCGCGGACCACCAACCCGCTGCTGCTCTGTCTCGTGATCGCCGTCGCGGGTTACGTCGTGGCCGCGCGCCGGGTGCCCGACGCGCCCTGGGCCCGCTCCTACGGCGCGTTCCTCAAGCTCGGACTGGCGGTCCTCGCGATCCGGCTCGTCTTCGCCGTGTTCCTGGGTTCGCCCCTGCCCGGCACGCACCCGCTCTTCACGCTCCCCGAACTGCCGCTTCCGCACTGGGCGCAGGGAGTGCGGATCGGCGGGCGGGTGACCGCGGAGCAGTTGCTGTTCGCGCTGTACGACGGACTGCGGCTGGCCACGCTGCTGATCTGCGTCGGCGCGGCGAACGCGCTCGCCAGCCCGGCGCGGCTGCTGAAGTCCCTGCCCGGCGCGCTCTACGAGGTGGGGGTGGCGGTGGTCGTCGCGATGACCTTCGCGCCCAGCATGGTCGCCGACGTATCGCGGCTGCGGTCGGCGCGCCGGCTGCGCGGCCGGCGCGCGGGCGGGATCGGGGCGGTGCTGCGGATCGGACTGCCGGTGCTGGAGGGCGCGCTGGAGCGGTCGGTCGCCCTGGCGGCCTCGATGGACGCGCGCGGTTACGGCCGTACGGCGCAGGTGCCGACCGCCGTACGGCGTACCACCGCCGTGCTCACCCTCGGTGGGCTGCTCGGCGTGTGCGCGGGTTCGTACGGGCTGCTCGCGGCGGAGGGCGCCGGCTTCGGGCTGCCCGTCATGGCCGCGGGCCTGGTGACCGCGCTGGGCGGGCTGTGGCTCGGGGGCCGGCGCAGTGTCCGCACCCGCTACCGGCCGGACGGGTGGGGTGTGCGCGCCTGGCTGGTGGCCGGCTCGGGGGCGGCCGCCGGGGGGCTGATGGTGTGGTCCGGGTCGGCGTACCCGCCCGACGCCCTCGACCCCGGTTTCGTACCGCTGACCACGCCGACGCTGCCCGTGTGGCCCGCGGCCGCGCTGCTGCTCGGTCTGCTCCCGGCGTTCGTCGCGCCCGCGCCGACTACCGCACCCGCACCCGCACCGGCTCCCGCTCCCGTCGCCACCTCCGCCTCTCCCCAGGAC
>NZ_JAAAXQ010000421.1 GCF_009916105.1 Streptomyces sp. GC420
GGCACGTAGTGGGGGGACAAGGGGGAAGCAATGCCTCGTTGGAAGGCACTGCCGGACGGACTGGACCCGCAAGTGCGGGAATTCACCAGCCAGCTGCGCAGACTGGTGGACCGCAGCGGCATGAGCATCGCGGCCGTGGCGGACAGTACGGGCTACAGCAAGACGTCCTGGGAGCGCTATCTGAACGGCCGGCTCCTCGCGCCCAAGGGCGCGGTGGTGGCCCTGGCCGAGGTGACGGGGACGAACCCGGTGCACCTGACCACGATGTGGGAACTCGCGGAGCGGGCCTGGAGCCGCTCCGAGATGCGCCACGACATGACCATGGAAGCGATCCGGATATCCCAGGCGCGTGCGGCGCTCAGTGAGTTCGGACCCGGCCCGGCCAACCAGGGCGGTGGCAGGGGCGGTTCCGCCGCACACACGCAGCGGCGGGGCTCCCAGGAGAACACGCCCACGCAGACCGCGGCCGATCTCTCCGGTGGGCGGCCGGGCGGCGGCCAGGGCGTTCCCCCGGGCGCGCCGCGGCCGGCTTCCTCGCCCGCCGGGCAGCGCGGGCGCCGCAAGATGGTGATGTTCGCCGCGGGCATCGTCGGCGCGCTGCTGGTCGTCGCGGCCGCCGTGCTGTTCACCGATCTGGGCGGCGGGGACAAGGAGCCCGAGGCGAAGCCCACACCGTCGCCCACCGTCTCCGAGACGCCGGAACGCCCCGAGGGCGTGGAGTGCACCGGCAAGGAGTGCACCGGCGAGGACCCGGAGCAGATGGGCTGCGGCGGTGAGCTGGCGAGGACGGTGGCCAACGCGACCGTGGGCACCGCGGTCGTCGAGGTCCGCTACAGCGAGACCTGCGGCGCCGCCTGGGCCCGTGTCACCCAGGCCGCCGCGGGCGACAAGGTGACGATCGCGACGGCGGGCTCCAAGACCGGCGCCCAGCAGGACGCGGTCGACGCCGGCACCGACACCGACGCCTACACCCCGATGCTCGCCGTCGCGGATCCCGCCGACGCGGAGGCCTGCGTGGCGCTCGCCACGGGCGAGAAGGGCTGCACCGAGTGACCCGCACGGCCGCACGGTCCGCCCCCGCCGCCTGATCCCACGGCCGTACGACCTCACGGCCGCCACGGTCCGCCCCGGCAGGGTGATCCGCCCGGCCGAGTGACGCCTCCGTCGGCGCGTCTCCCGCCCGCTGCCGTGCCCGCCGTGCCTCCGTGTCCGCCCTACGGCGTGCACGGAGGCGGGCGGGAGCGGACCGTACTCGGGAGAACGCATCCCCAACGCGTCCCGAAAAGGCGCCGCCGAGCGGGAACGCCCGGCACGGATCGGGGCACGCGAACGGCCCTACGGGGTGTGACCTCACCGTTCCTGTGGACTGAGTAGGAGTGAGTCTGCTCAGCCGCGCGCCCCGAACGGTCTTGGGCGCACTGGTCCCCGGCGTACTCGGCCCCGGGGCGGCGACACGGATCGTGTCCGCGGTCCGAATCCCGGGAGGCCGGTCCCCTCACGACCCGGCCAGATGGATACGGCCGGAGGCGGCGGGGAGTCCCCGGACCATCACTCCCGTGGAGCGGGGCCCCGCACTCCCCCCAGCTACCGCTGGGGGTGCCCCGGGCGCCGTACCCGGCGTCCGGGATCGCACGATCACCGTAGCCCGGAAGGCCCAGAATGCCGCAAGCCCGGAAGCCGACCATCACACGATCGAGTTGAACCGCCCTCGTGCGCGCTCCCGGCGAGCAGTCGGCACCCCGCGTACCGGCCCGGTGGACCGTACGCCGCCCGGGCATCTGTGGGCCGGGCCACAGGGGGGTGGCAGCCGTGCGGCGCCGGGGTCGGATAGCCTGACCGCTGGATCTCTCGACGCCAAGAGATCGATCATCCAGGGCGTTTTCCGGGATCCACCACCAGGGGCAGGGACCCCCACCGCCAGCTGTCTTACGGAGATCGCCATGACCCGCACTCCCGTGAATGTCACCGTCACCGGCGCGGCCGGGCAGATCGGCTACGCGCTGCTCTTCCGCATCGCCTCCGGTCACCTGCTCGGCCCCGATGTGCCGGTCAAACTCCGTCTTCTGGAGATCACTCCGGCGCTCAAGGCCGCCGAGGGCACCGCCATGGAGCTCGACGACTGCGCCTTCCCGCTGCTCCAGGGCATCGAGATCAGCGACGACCCGAACGTCGCCTTCGACGGCGCCAACGTCGCGCTGCTGGTCGGCGCCCGCCCGCGCACCAAGGGCATGGAGCGAGGCGATCTGCTGGAGGCCAACGGCGGTATCTTCAAGCCGCAGGGCAAGGCCATCAACGACCACGCCGCGGACGACATCCGCGTCCTCGTCGTCGGCAACCCCGCCAACACCAACGCGCTGATCGCCCAGGCCGCCGCGCCGGACGTACCCGCCGAGCGCTTCACCGCGATGACCCGCCTGGACCACAACCGGGCCGTCTCGCAGCTCTCGAAGAAGACCGGCGTGCCGGTGAGCGAGATCAAGAAGCTCACGATCTGGGGCAACCACTCCGCCACCCAGTACCCGGACATCTTCCACGCCGAGGTCGCCGGCAAGAACGCCGCCGAGGCCGTCAACGACGAGAAGTGGCTCGCCGAGGAGTTCATCCCGACCGTCGCCAAGCGCGGCGCCGCCATCATCGAGGCCCGTGGCGCCTCGTCGGCCGCCTCCGCCGCCAACGCCGCGATCGACCACATCCACACCTGGGTCAACGGCACCGCCGCCGGTGACTGGACCTCCATGGGCATCCCGTCGGACGGCTCCTACGGTGTGCCGGAGGGCCTGATCTCCTCCTTCCCGGTCACCTGCACCGACGGCAAGTACGAGATCGTCCAGGGCCTGGACATCAACGAGTTCTCCCGTACCCGCATCGACGCGTCGGTGCGGGAGCTCACGGAGGAGCGCGACGCCGTCCGCGGTCTCGGCCTCATCTGAGCCGGAAGCCCCGTACGCACCGGTCCGCGCGCTCCCCGCGCACGGACCCGCGTCCGCGCCTTCCCGTACTCCGGTACGTGTCCGCCCCCGGTCCTCGACGACCGGGGGCGGAACCCGTTCCCGGCCCCGGCGGATTCGTCATTCACGTTGCGTTGATGTCCGTTCACACCCCTATGCTGTTCTGCCCGCGCGACAACTCATGTGCAACAGCGGGTTTCTGACGCCTCGGGGGACGACACAGTGACGCAGGGGACGTTCTTACCGCAGCAGCCGCCACCGGGCCCGCGGCCGCCCGGGCCGGTCCGGCCCACGGCACCGCACGCCAGCGAGGCGACCCGGCTGCTGTGCGCCGGCAGCTACCTCGACGACACCTACCGCGACGCGGTCATCGAGGAACTGTACGTCCACGAGGAGCGCATCGTCGCTCCCTCGCTCGGCTTCGACGCGGCCCGCGTCCTGGCCCACGCGCTGCGCGCCCGGCGGCTCGAACTCGGCTGGGCGGCCGCCATCCTGCTGCTGTGGATCGTCAGCCTCCCGGTCACCGGGTACCTGACCGCCATGTTCATGACCCCGGTGCTGCTGCTGACGATCGCGGGCCGCGTCCGCGGCACCGGCGAGAGGCCCCCGTGGTACCGGCGCGCCACGGCACTGTTCCTGCGCTGGTACGGGCGCCTCTTCCTGCTCTACGTCCTGCTGACCTTCTACGCCGTCGCCCGCGAGGACTACGACAGCCTGGAGAACGTGGGGGACCTGTCGCTGCTGCTCCTGATCCCCCGGGAGGCGCTCTACGAGATCCTGGCCGAGAGCGGCCGGGGACAGGCCTGGGCGGCCCTCGCCTTCCCGCTGCTCGGGGCGGCCGTCGTCGCCCTGCAGCGCGGCCAGTTCGCCCGCGCGCTGTCCGGCGAGCTGTCCAGGACCAGGTTCCCCGACGCGGCCTCCGACCCGGCCGAGCGCGCGGAGAGCGGCCGCTTCCAGCGGCTGCGCGACAGCATCCGCGTCGAGCAGCACGCCCCGCTGGTGATGTACCGGGCCGCCGACCCCTTCTGCGGCGCGGGGACCCCGTACGACCCCTGGTCGCTGTCCGTCGAACTGCGCCCCCGCGGTGATCTCGGCACGCGCAAGGCGCAGCCGCTGGACAACCGGGAGGTGCTCAACAGGATCGTGCCGCTGCTCGAGGCCCTGCGGGAGCCCGCCGCAGGACGGACTGCACAGGCCGCGGCCGCCGTGCGGGACCGGCTGCGGGAGCTGGAGATCGACGAGTGCGTCTTCCTGCCGGTGGACGGCCTGCCCAGCAGACGGCACGCCCCTTACGCCCCCGAAATGTTCGAGCAGCACCGGGCGCGCGCCGTCGAGGAAGGCGGGGAGACCCGCAGGCACTTCCTGCGGGTACGCGTCGGCGGCTGGGGCGAGGAGGTCGTCACCACCGTCTATGTGCGGGTGCACACCCAGGGAGGCATGCTGATGCTGGAGGTCGCCCCGCACGTACTGCGGCCCGTGCGCCCGCTGTTCCGCAACGCCGACCGGCTCGCCCACCAGTACCTGCACAACAGCCTCTTCGGCAAGGCCGTCTGGGCCCTGTCCCACACCCCGGGCTCGGCGGGGCAGGCGGTGGTCACCCTGTGGCGCGGCGCCGCGTTCCTGTGGCGGCTGGCCACGGGCGGCTACGGCGTGGCGCTGCCGGACGGGCCCGCGGTCTCGGTGCGCGAACTCGGCTCTGACGACGACGCCTCGCTGTTCCAGGAGATGGACCACAGCCGCTATCTGAAGAGCATTCAGGACCGGGTGGCGAACGGAGTCAGGCAGGCGCTGCGCGACGCGGGCTGGCAGACCGACGAATTCGAGCAGAAGATCATCAACGTCAGCAACGGCGGGGTCTTCATCGAATCGGCTCAGGGGGCCATCGGCATCGGCGCCAACAACACGATCACGAACAAGGCACCGATCTCAGGAGGAGACAGTGGCAACGGGTGAGCCGCAGGGGCCGCAGGGCGGTGGCATTCACATCGGGAGCGTGCGGGGTGCCTTCGCCATCGGCGACCGCAACACGGTGACCAGCAACGCGGCCCCGGCCGGGTCCGACGCCGCGCAGGAGGAACTGCTCCTGGCGGTGCGCGAGCTGCGCGCGGACCTGGCCCGTCTGGTCGCCACCCCGCAGACCGAGGCGCTGGCCGGGGAACTCGCCGAGACCGAGGAGGAGATCGCGAACACGGGCCGGGCCGGGACCGGCCGGCTGACCCGGCTGCGCGCCAGTCTCCAGGACGCGGCCACGGCCACCGGGATGCTGGCCTCGGGTGTGGCGGTGGGCCAGGCCGTGGGCGCACTGCTGGGAGGGTGAGGACGCGATGACCGGCAGCGGGGGAGCCGGCGGCGGGGTCCGCTGGAACGACGAGACACAGAGCTGGGAGACGGGCGAGGGGGCGGGCCCCGCGGCGCCCACTCCGCCGCCCCCGCCGATCCCCTTGTACGAGCCCGCGAGCGCGGAGGTGTCGTACGACCTCTCCCACCCGGGCGCGGCCGGTCCGCCGGCACCCGGTTCACCCGGTTCCCCGGGTCCGGGCGGCCCTTTCGGGCCCGGGCGGCGGCGCACCAGGGCGCTGATCGCCGGCGCGGCGGTCGCCGTGGCGGCGGGCGGGCTGGCCGGCGGGCTGCTGGCGCTTCGCGACGACGGGAAGGCCGGTGCGGGTGACGGCTCGGCCTCGGTGAGCGCGTCCGGCGGGCCGTCCGACACCTTCGACGCGCAGGGCGAGCCGAGCGATCCGGCGGCCGGTACGGCCACGGATCCCTGGGGCCCGGAGCCGGGCACCGACTCGCCGTCCGGCACCCCTTCGCCGGGCGAGGTGCCGGAGGGCTTCGTGCTGGAGGAGGACGCCGAGGGGTTCACCATCGCCGTGCCCGAGGACTGGGAACGGGAGAAGAAGGACACCGGCGTCTTCTACAACTCCCCGGACGGGCGGAGCCTGGTGCAGGTCTTCACCATCACCGAGGCCGCCATCACCCCCTACGAGGCGCTCCGGCAGGCGTCCGCGGACCTGGCCAGGAGCAACGACGGCTACGAGGAGATCAGCCTGGAGGACCTGCCGGAGGAGAACGCGGCGGAGCTGGTCTACGCGTACGACAGCGCGAAGACGGGCGGTCGCCGCCAGGTGGTCGACCGTGCCTTCGACGCCGGTGACGGCACGCAGTACGCGCTGCTCGTCGCCGGTCCCGAGGATGACTGGCCCGCGCAGCGGGACATCCTCACGACGGCGCTCGACCACTTCGTTCCCTGACGCGGGGGTGGACGCGGACGCGCGTCGCGGGGAAGCGCCGACGTCGGTGTGGGCG
>NZ_JAAAXQ010000422.1 GCF_009916105.1 Streptomyces sp. GC420
CCGGGGACCCGCCCCCGGTCCTGGCCGCGATCCGTCCGCCCGCTGCTCCTCGCCCTCCTGCTCCTGCTCGCGCTGCCCGTCGCGGGCACCGCCTCGGCGCATGCGGCAGACGCGGGGGGCACAGCCGACACGTCCGGCCACGCCCGCACGCCCGCGCGCGGCTCCGCCTGGATGGGCTCCACCATCCCCGCCCACGAGGGCGAGGACACCACCGACGGGAACCCGCCCCGCACCATCGCCCCGCTCGCCTCCGTCGAGGGCGTCGACGTCAGCAGCCACCAGGGCAACGTCTCCTGGTCCACGCTCTGGAACAGCGGGGTCCGCTTCGCCTACGTCAAGGCGAGCGAGGGCAACTACTACACCAACCCGTACTTCAGCCAGCAGTACAACGGCTCGTACAACATCGGCATGATCCGCGGGGCTTACCACTTCGCCACGCCCAACGACTCCAGCGGCGCCAACCAGGCGAACTACTTCGTCGACCACGGCGGCGGCTGGTCGGGGGACGGCAAGACGCTGCCCGGCGTCCTCGACATCGAGTACAACCCCTACGGCGCCACCTGCTACGGCAAGTCCCAGAGCGCGATGGTCGGCTGGATCGGCGAATTCCTCGCCACGTACAAGGCGCGTACCGGCCGGGACGCGGTGATCTACACGACCACCGACTGGTGGACCACCTGCACCGGCGACTACAGCGGCTTCGCCGCCACCAGCCCTCTGTGGATCGCCCGCTACGCCTCTTCACCCGGCACCCTGCCGGCCGGCTGGAGCTACTACACGTTCTGGCAGTACACCTCCTCCGGCCCCACCGTCGGCGACCACAACCTCTTCAACGGGGCCTACGACCGGCTCCAGGCGCTCGCGAACGGCTAGACCCGGCCGACCGGGACCGGCCCGGCCCGCCCGTGGAGCGGGAGCACCCGTGGAGGGTGACACCCGCGCGGCGGGAGCACGGGCGCGAACGGCACACGGTCCGCACCGCCATGGGGATGGCGGACGGCCCCCTTCCCTCACCGGAAGGGGGCCGTCCGCGTCACCCGGCGGCGGCCGTCACGCCGCGGCCGGGACCTTGGGGGCCGCTTCGCCGCCCGCCGTGCTCAGCGCGATCTCCAGGACCTGCCGGACGTCCGTCACGGGGTGGACCCGGAGCTTCTCCAGGACCTCCGCCGGGACGTCGTCCAGGTCGGCCTCGTTCCGCTTGGGGATCACCACCGTGGTGATCCCGGCGCGGTGCGCGGCCAGCAGCTTCTGCTTCACCCCGCCGATCGGCAGCACCCGCCCGGTCAGCGAGACCTCACCGGTCATCGCCACGTCCGTCCGCGCCGGCCGGCCCGAGAGCAGCGAGGCCAGTGCCGTCGTCATCGTGATGCCCGCGCTCGGTCCGTCCTTGGGGACCGCGCCCGCCGGGAAGTGGATGTGCACGCCGCGGTCCTTCAGGTCCGCGACCGGCAGTTCCAGTTCCGCGCCGTGCGAGCGCAGGAAGCTCAGCGCGATCTGCGCCGACTCCTTCATCACGTCGCCGAGCTGACCTGTCAGCGTCAGGCCCGCCGCGCCCGTCTCCGGGTCGGCGAGGGACGCCTCGACGAAGAGGACGTCGCCGCCCGCCCCGGTGACCGCGAGACCGGTGGCCACACCGGGCACCGCGGTGCGGCGTTCGGCCGGGTCCTGCGCGGACTCGGGCACGTGGTGCGGCCGCCCGATCAGGCCGCGCAGGTCGCCCTCCGTGACCGTGTACGGCAGTTCCCGCTCACCGAGTTCGTGCTGGGCCGCGATCTTGCGCAGCAGCCGTGCGACGGCACGCTCCAGGTTCCGTACGCCCGCCTCGCGGGTGTACTCGCCCGCGAGCCTGCGCAGCGCGCCCTCCTCCATGAGGATCTCGTCCTTCTCCAGGCCCGCCCGGTCGAGCTGACGCGGGAGCAGGTGGTCACGGGCGATGACGATCTTCTCGTCCTCCGTGTAGCCGTCGAGGCGGACGATGTCCATCCGGTCGGCCAGCGCCTCGGGGACGGCCTCCAGGACGTTGGCGGTGGCCAGGAAGACGACGTCGCTCAGGTCGAGTTCGACCTCCAGGTAGTGGTCCCGGAAGGTGTGGTTCTGCGCCGGGTCGAGGACTTCGAGGAGCGCGGCGGCCGGGTCGCCCCGGAAGTCGGAACCCACCTTGTCGATCTCGTCGAGGAGTACCACCGGGTTCATGGAGCCGGCCTCCTTGACGGCCCGCACGATCCGGCCGGGCAGCGCGCCGACGTATGTACGCCGGTGGCCGCGGATCTCCGCCTCGTCCCGTACGCCGCCGAGCGCGACGCGGACGAACTTGCGGCCCATGGCGTGCGCGACGGACTCGCCGAGCGAGGTCTTCCCGACGCCGGGCGGGCCGACGAGCGCGAGCACCGCGCCGCCCCTGCGTCCGCCGACGACGCCGAGCCCGCGGTCGGCGCGCCGCTTGCGCACCGCGAGGTACTCGGTGATCCGCTCCTTGACGTCGTCCAGGCCCGCGTGTTCCGCGTCCAGGATCTCCTTGGCGCCCCTGATGTCGTACTGGTCCTCGGTCCGTTCGTTCCACGGCATTTCGAGGATCGTGTCGAGCCAGGTGCGGATCCAGCCGACCTCGGGGCTCTGGTCGCCGGTCCGCTCCAGCTTGTCGACCTCCTTCAAGGCCGCCTCGCGGACCTTCTCCGGCAGGTCGGCGGACTCCACCCGTGCCCGGTAGTCACCGGAGTCGTCGTCGCCGCTCTCGCCGCTCAGCTCCTTCAGCTCCTTGCGGACCGCCTCCAGCTGACGGCGCAGCAGGAACTCGCGCTGCTGCTTGTCGACGCCCTCCTGGACGTCCTTGGCGATGGACTCGGCCACGTCCTGCTCGGCGAGGTATTCGCCGAGCCACTGCTTGGCGAGCCTGAGGCGGGGCACCGGGTCGGCGGTCTCCAGCAGCCGCACCTTCTGCTCGGTGGTCAGGAACGGCGAGTAGCCGGAGTTGTCGGCGAGGGCCGAGATGTCGTCGATGCCCTGGATGCGGTCGATGACCTGCCAGGCACCGCGCTTCTTCAGCCAGCTGGCGGCCAGCGCCTTGTACTCCTTGACGAGCTCGACCACGGCACCGGGCAGCGGGTCGGGCAGCATCTCCTCGACGCGTGTGCCCTCCACCCAGAGCGCGGCGCCGGGGCCGGTCGTCCCGGCGCCGATCTTCACGCGGCTGTGGCCGCGGATCAGCGCGCCGGGGTCGCCGTCGGAGAGCCGGCCGACCTGCTCGACCGTCCCCAGCACACCCGTCCCGGCGTACGTGCCGTCGATGCGCGGCACCAGCAGCACCCGCGGCTTGCCGCCCGACGGGCCCGCGGCGGCCTGGGCGGCCTCCACCGCGGCGCGTACGTCGTTCTCGGAAAGGTCCAGCGGCACCACCATTCCGGGCAGCACCACCTCGTCGTCGAGCGGCAGCACGGGCAGGGTGAGCGTAGTGGACGTCGAAGCCATGATCTCCCCTTCGGCAGTCAAGTTGAGCTATGTGCACTCAATGCTTGTGAGCCGTCACATGTTCCCCGAGCCGAGTTCGCTGTCAGCGATCACCTTCATGAGCCCGCCACAGAGGTCAACAACGCAAGCGGCCGTCATCCATCCGGCGGACGTCTGCCCGTTCCTCCTGGGTACGCTGACCGTGCCGGGCAGACTCCGACGCATGGGAGCGCTGATGATGAGTGCCGCAGCCGAGGACGACCGGGAAGAGCGGTACATGTTTCCGACGCCCCCCGTCGGCGGGTGGACCGCGGACGACCTCGACCGGATTCCGGGGCTCCCGCCGCACACCGAGCTGATCGACGGGGGACTGTTCTTCACGAGTCCGCAGACCTACTTCCACATGGCGACGCTGCGCCTGCTGGAGAACGCCTTGCTGGACTGCGTACCGGAAGGCCTGGTCGTCGTCCGCGAGATGACGACCAGGCTCGGCAAGCGGGACCGGCCGGAGCCGGATCTCATGGTCGTCCCGGAAAAGGCGCTCACCGGCCCGGAGCAGACCTGGTACGAACCCCGCGATGTCGTCCTGGCCGTCGAGGTGGTCTCCGAGGACTCCGAAGAGCGCGACCGCAAGGTCAAACCGCGCAAGTACGCCGAGGCGGGCATCAAACACTTCTGGCGCGTGGAGAAGTCCGACGGACTGCCCGTCGTATACGTTTGCGAACTCGACGCCGCCACGGATTCCTACGCCGCGGCGGGCGTCCACCGCAACCGATTGACGCTGGACGTCCCGTTCCCCGTCGATGTCGATCTGACCGGGGTCCGCTGACGCGGACCCGTGTGAATTCTCGCTCGAGCGCGCGTCCTGCCCTCATACTGCGGCCATGACCCCACCGCCGGTCCGGCTGACCGCCGCTCAGACCGCGGCGCTGGCCCACGTACGCGCGACGGCCCGCGACCGCCACGACGAAGCGCTCGCCCGGCTCGGGCGGCTCTCCGGCCCCAGCCCCGGTCAAGAGGAACTCTGCGCCCTCGTGCGAGAGCACGGCCGCATCACCCTCAACTTCCACCCGGACCGGCTGCTTCCCGGGGGCCTGACCGTCGCCGAGTCCCTGGCCCGGGACGGGCGGTACCGCAGCCAGTACGAGACGGGGGTCTCCAACGGCGGCCTGAGCGCGTACCCCGGCGGGGACCGGGACCGCTGGGAGGAGGCCCTGTTCGGCGCGGCATACCACACGGCGGGCGTGGCGGCCGGGGACCGGCCGAAGTACGGCGGCCTCAATCTGCGCGGCCACCCGGACGGTGCCTGCCCCCGCTTCGGTTCCTGCCATGTGCGGCTGCGGCCTCAGGTCAACGAGCGGGCCACCTTCACCCTCGGCGACAGCCACCTCGGGCCCAAGGACACCGGCACGGCGGACACCTTCCTCTGCGTGCTGGCCGGGCTGTCCGAGTGCGCCGCCGAGGAAGGCTGGAAGAACGGCGTGGCGGGTCCCGACCTCGCCGGGACCATTCGCGCGCTGCCGCACGCCGCCATCAGGACCGAGCACGGACGGGCCCTCGACCACTACATAGAGGCCCAGGTGCACGGCACGATCGACCTGGCTCGGGACGCAGAGGCCCTGGTCCTCGACCCGAGCTTCGCGGGCACGGACGCCGGCGCCCTGCTGGAAGGGACGGCCGCCCGCCTCGGCATCGCCCTCGAACGGCACCCAGGCTTCGCACTCGACCCGGCGGACGTCGACGAGGAGTTCCGCGGCCCCGCCATCCCGCCCCTGGCCGCCCTGGTCTCCCGCGACTACGCGGACGGCGGCCCCGTCACCGCTCACGCCATCGGCCTGGCCGCGGCCGACCGGACCGGCGCCGGTCCCGAGACTCTCCAGCACCTCAAGCAGCTCTGGCACACCACCGTGAACCGGGGACGGCCCGCCCTCCGATAGAAGGTGCGTGAGACTGTTCCGCCCCATGAGGGGTGACCGGGAGGACCGGGAGAGCGACGACGCGGCGCTGCTGCGGGCCGTCGCCGAGGGGGACTCCGGCGCGCTCGGCACGCTGTACGACCGGCACGCGGGCTGGCTGCACGCGCGCCTGACGCGCCGCTGCGCCGACCCCGAGACCGTACGGGAAGTGCTGCAGGACACCTTCGTCACGGTGTGGCGTTCCGCGGGCACCCACCGCGGCGGGGAGGCCGGGGGCTGGCTGTGGACCATCGCGGCCCGCCGGCTCGTCGACGCGCGCCGGGCGCAGGAGCGCGCCCGGCGCCTCACCCACGAACCGCAGGCCGCCGCGCCCTCGGCCGAGGACCGCGTGCTCGCCGGCCTGGAGTACGGGAACGTGGGCGCCGCGCTCGACGGGATCTCCCCCGAACTGCGCGAGGTCCTGCGCGCCACCGTCGTCGACGGACTGAGTACCCGTGAGGCCGCGCGCCTGCTCGGCATACCCGAGGGCACCGTCAAGAGCCGTGCCCTGCGGGCCCGCCGGGAGCTCCGCACGGCCCTGGAACTGCTGGGAGGCACTGCATGAGAGCCACGAGAACCCGGCACGTGGACGGTGCGCTGGCCGCGCGCTACGCGGACGGCTCCCTGCCGGACGCCGACGCCCGGCCGGTCGAGCTCCACATCGAGTCCTGCTCCGCCTGCGCGGCGCTCGTCTCCGCCGCCGTGCGTGCCGTGCCCGACGCCGGTCCGGTGCTCGCCGAGGTCCGCGCGGCGCTCCTCACCCAGGCGTCCGCCGTCTCCCGCGAAACCCCGGCCACGGCCCCCGTTCCGGCGGCCCGGCCCGCCGCGGCCCGCGCCGCCGCCGGAACCGAAC
>NZ_JAAAXQ010000423.1 GCF_009916105.1 Streptomyces sp. GC420
GGGCCGGGGTCAGATGGCCAGGGAGGCGAAGGGGACCGCGGCCGGAGCGCCGACGGCCTCGGCGGGGTGGGTCCACAGTCCGCCGGCGGCCAGCAGGGCCGCACACGGCCGTTCCCCCGGAGATCTGAAGTTCTTCCAGGGCCTGCACTTCGTCATCGGCTCCACGGAGGAGGAGGCCCGCCGCAAGGAGCGGGAACTCGAGGAGAGCATCGACCTGGACGCGATGGTGGCGCATCTCGGCGGCGGCCTCGGCATCGACTTCGACGGCCACCCGCTGGACACCCCGCTCGGCGACATCACGACCAAGAGTCCGGTTCGGGCAAGACCACCACCGCGCGGATGGCCCTCGCCCTGCTGCGGCCGGACGCGGGCGAGGTGCTGCTCGACGGCGGGCCGTGGACGGCGGCCGGGAGCGCGCGGCGCCGTCCGCTGCGGCGCAGGGTCGGAGTCGTCTAACAGGACCCGCTCAGCTCCTTCGACCCGCGCTGGGACGTGGGGCGGATCCTGACCGACGCCCTGCGGACCGGCCCCGGTCGGGCCGCCGCCTCCGCCCGTGAGCTGCGGGGCCTTGCCGCCGGGCTGCTGGACCGGGTCGGCCTGGCGGAACGGCACCTGGACGACTCCCCGCTGCGGCTCTCCGGCGGCCAGCGGCAGCGGGTCGCCATCGCCCGCGCGCTGGCGCCGCGGCCGGAGGTCATCGTCTGCGACGAACCGGTCTCGGCGCTGGAGGTCGGTCCTAGACGATGTTCAGCGCGACGACTCCGCCCGCGCCGCCCAGCAGCATGAAGACGGGCATGAGCACCTTCACCTCGACCCAGCTGCCGGCGCGGAAGCGCATGCCCTTGGGCGGGCCGAGCGGGTACCAGCGCTTGGCTCCGAGCGGGATCGGCCACAGGATGGGGCAGCCGGAGACGGTCAGCGCGTCGCCGACGCAGTGGACCAGGGAGCCGAGGACGATCGGCAGCCCCAGCCACAGGTATTCCTGGCCGGGTGCGGTGAACAGCCAGTCGGAGCCGTTGCCCGGCTGGTCGAGGACGCCGGCGAGGATCCAGGCGCTGGTGGCGCCGAGCAGCCAGACCAGGACGTCGCTGGAGACCCGGGCGGCCCGCCACAGCAGGCCCTCGACGGCAAGCACCAGGTTCACGAAGAGGATGAACAGGACGGCCCAGCGGCCGCCGAGGACGGCGAGGCCGGAGGCTCCCGCCCCGACCAGGACGGCCCACAGCCAGGTGTGGGTGAGGGTCCGGTGACCGCCGCTGCGGCGCGGGTCGCCCGGCTTCTTGGTGGCCTTGTAGACGGAGTACGACAGTTTGTCGATGACGTCGCACAGGCCGCGGGAGACCGGCCCGAAGGCCCGCGAGATGGTCGCCGACTTGTGGTCGAGGTCCGGTGCGAGAGCGGCGCCCGCGCAGATCAGCGCCCCGGCGAGGAGGACCGGCCACGGCATGGTGTGTCCGGCGGCGGCCGCCGCCGCACCCACTCCCAGCCAGGCCGCGGCTCCCGAGAGAGAATGCGCCGGTCCCATCATTGTCTTTCCCCGCCCCGTTTCCCTTGGTACGGCCGCTCGTTGGCGGCCGGCCGACCCCCGGTCGGCGCCACAGCGTAGCGCTCCCGATCTTCGTTCCGCCGTCCGGTTCCCTGATCGGGGGTGCGGGAAGGCAGTATGGGGGAGTGACCCTTATCGATCAGCTGCCGCAGGACGCCGACCCCGATGCCCTCTTCGAGGCTTTCTCGTCATGGACGGAGAGCCAGGGCCTCGCCTTGTACCCGGCTCAGGAGGAGGCGCTGATCGAAGTGGTGTCCGGGGCCAATCTGATCCTTTCCACGCCCACGGGCTCCGGGAAGAGCCTGGTGGCCGCGGGGGCGCACTTCACGGCCCTGGCACAGGACAAGGTCACCTTCTACACGGCCCCGATCAAGGCGCTGGTGTCGGAGAAGTTCTTCGACCTGTGCAAGCTGTTCGGCACGGAGAACGTCGGCATGCTGACCGGCGACGCCTCCGTCAACGCGGACGCGCCCGTGATCTGCTGCACCGCCGAGGTGCTGGCGTCGATCGCGCTGCGCGACGGCAGGCACGCCGACATCGGCCAGGTCGTGATGGACGAGTTCCACTTCTACGCGGAACCGGACCGCGGCTGGGCCTGGCAGATCCCGCTGCTCGAACTGCCGCAGGCCCAGTTCGTCCTGATGTCGGCGACGCTCGGCGACGTCTCCCGGTTCGAGGAGGACCTGACGCGGCGCACCGGCCGTCCTACCGCCGTGGTGCGCTCCGCGACCCGGCCGGTGCCGCTGTCGTACGAGTACCGCACGACCCCGATGACGGAGACGCTCACCGAACTGCTGGAGACCCGGCAGGCGCCGGTCTACATCGTGCACTTCACGCAGGCCGCGGCCGTGGAGCGGGCGCAGGCGCTGATGAGCATCAACATGTGCACGCGGGAGGAGAAGGACCGGATCTCCGAGTTGATCGGCAACTTCCGTTTCACCACCCGGTTCGGCAAGAACCTCTCGCGGTACGTGCGCCACGGCATCGGCGTGCACCACGCGGGGATGCTGCCGAAGTACCGGCGGCTCGTCGAGAAGCTCGCCCAGGCCGGTCTGCTGAAGGTCATCTGCGGTACGGACACACTGGGTGTCGGCGTCAACGTCCCGATCCGGACGGTGCTGTTCACGGCCCTGACGAAGTACGACGGCAGCCGGGTGCGCACCCTGCGGGCCCGTGAGTTCCACCAGATCGCGGGGCGCGCCGGGCGCGCGGGCTTCGACACGGCCGGGTTCGTGGTGGCGCAGGCGCCCGAGCACGTCGTGGAGAACGAGAAGGCGCTGGCCAAGGCGGGCGACGATCCGAAGAAGCGGCGCAAGGTGATCCGTAAGAAGGCGCCCGAGGGGTTCGTCAACTGGACCGAGAACACCTTCCAGAAGCTGATCGCCTCCGAGCCGGAGCCGCTCACCTCCCGGTTCCGCGTCACCCACGCGATGCTGCTGTCGGTGATCGCCCGGCCGGGCAACGCCTTCGACGCCATGCGGCATCTGCTGGAGGACAACCACGAGCCGCGCAAGAACCAGCTGCGGCACATCCGCCGTGCCATCGCCATCTACCGGTCCCTGCTGGACGGCGGCATCGTCGAGCGGCTCGACCAGCCCGACGCCGAGGGGCGGATCGTCCGGCTCACCGTGGACCTCCAGCAGGACTTCGCGCTGAACCAGCCGCTGTCCACGTTCGCGCTGGCCGCCTTCGAACTGCTCGACCCCGAGTCGCCCTCGTACGCGCTGGACATGGTCTCCGTCGTGGAGTCCACGCTGGACGACCCGCGGCAGATCCTGGCGGCGCAGCAGAACAAGGCACGCGGCGAGGCGGTCGCGGCGATGAAGGCGGACAGTGTCGAGTACGAGGAGCGGATGGAGCGCCTCCAGGACATCGACTATCCCAAGCCGCTCGAGGAGCTGCTCTTCCACGCGTACAACACGTACCGCAAGAGCCACCCGTGGGTCGGTGACCATCCCCTCTCCCCGAAGTCCGTGATCCGTGACATGTACGAGCGGGCCATGTCGTTCACCGAGTTCGTCGCCTTCTACGAACTCGCCCGCACCGAGGGCATCGTGCTGCGCTATCTGGCCAGCGCCTACAAGGCCCTCGACCACAACGTCCCGGACGACCTGAAGTCCGAGGATTTCGAGGACCTCGTCGCGTGGCTCGGCGAGATGGTCCGGCAGGTCGACTCCAGTCTCCTCGACGAGTGGGAGCAGCTCGCCAATCCGGAGGAGGAGACCGCCGAGGAGGCCCAGGACAAGGCCGATCAGGTGCAGCCCGTCACGAAGAACGCGCGGGCCTTCCGGGTGCTGGTGCGCAACGCGATGTTCCGCAGGGTGGAGCTTGCCGCGCTCGACAAGGTCGCCGAACTCGGCGAGCTGGACGCCGAGTCGGGCTGGGACGAGGAGGCCTGGGGCGAGGCCATGGACGGGTACTGGGAGGAGTACGACGACCTGGGGACCGGGCCGGACGCGCGGGGACCGAAGCTCCTTATGATCGAGGAGCAGCCCGAGCACGGCCTCTGGAAGGTACGGCAGACCTTCGCCGACCCGAACGGGGACCACGACTGGGGCATCAGCGCCGAAGTGGACCTCGCGGCTTCCGACGAGGAAGGCCGCGCGGTCGTCCGGGTCACCGACGTCGGCCGCCTGTGACGGCCCGCCCGGCCCCGGCTCCTCCCACGCGTCCCGCGCCACCGGCGTCTTCGCGGCATTCCCGTCTTCTCCCAAGGAACTCCTCTCATGAGCAACCCCGCCGAGCGTCTGGTCGATCTGCTCGACCTGGAGCGGATCGAGGTCAACATCTTCCGCGGCCGCAGTCCGGACGAGTCCCTCCAGCGGGTCTTCGGCGGGCAGGTGGCCGGCCAGGCCCTGGTCGCCGCCGGGCGCACCACCGAAGGTGACCGCCCGGTGCACTCGCTGCACGCGTACTTCGTGCGGCCCGGGCGCCCCGGCGTGCCGATCGTCTACCAGGTGGAGCGGGTGCGCGACGGGCGGTCCTTCACGACACGGCGGGTCACCGCCGTGCAGGAAGGGCGCACCATCTTCAATCTCACGGCCTCCTTCCACCGGCCCGAGGAGGGGAGCTTCGAGCACCAGTTGCCGCCCCGCAGGGACTTCGAGGACCCGGATTCCCTGCCGACGCTCACGGACGAGGTCCGCGAGCACCTGGGGGAAGTGCCCGAGCAGCTGGAGCGGATGGCCCGGCGTCAGCCCTTCGACCTCCGCTACGCGGACCGGCTGCGCTGGCACCCTGCGGAGATCGAGGGCGCGGAGCCGCGCAGCGCGGTGTGGATGCGCGCCGTCGGAGCACTGGGCGACGACCCGCTCGTGCACACCTGCGCCCTGACCTACGCGAGTGACATGACCCTGCTGGACGCCGTGCGGATCCCGGTCGAGCCCCTGTGGGGGCGGCGCGGTTTCGACATGGCGTCGCTGGACCACGCGATGTGGTTCCACCGGCCGTTCCGCGCGGACGAGTGGTTCCTGTACGACCAGGAGTCCCCCATCGCCACGGGTGGGCGCGGGCTGGCCCGCGGCCGGATCTACGACCGCGAGGGTCAGTTGCTGGTCTCGGTGGTCCAGGAGGGTCTCTTCCGCAAGCTGGGCGGCTGAGCCGGGGCGAGGCGGTCCGTGGGTCCGTCCCGCGGTGGTCGGCGCCACCGTGCGTCATCCCTTCGCGTCGCCGTGGACGGGGCGGTCCTGCCTGCGCCACAGCCGCCCCAGCAGGCCGCGCCCCGGCCCCGTCGCCGCGGCCCGGTGCCGCCGCCCCGGTCCGGGGCCGGGAGCGGCTCCCGTCCGCTCCGCCGATGGCACGGGCGGCACCCGCGGCACGGGCGGCCGGATTCCTGCCGCCGCCTCCGCGCGTGGCACCTGCCGCGGCGCGCCCGCCCGCCCGCGCGGCGCGCGGCCGCGCCGGGGTGCGGCCCGGGGCCGCGGCGTACGGGCCGGAGGCTCCGCGACGCCGGACCCGCGTCCGGGGCGGGCCGCCGGAGGCGGCGTGGCACCGGCCCTCAACGGTCCGCGTGCCGGTGCCGGGCCCTGCCCGGGAACGGGCACCGGAGGTTCTGCGGCGCCGGGCCGCGAGGCACCGGCCGGCCAGGCGCCGGGGATCCGCTGCCGCTCGCCGCTTCCCGCCCCACGCGCGCAACGCGGCAGCCCGTCCGGGATCTCCTCTTCGGCAACCCGGGATTCCGGTTCCGCCGGGGCGCCCGCGGGCGGGCCGGTGCGAGCGCGCCCCGTTCCACCGCCGCGGGAGCCCGGCGGCTCTTTCGGGCCGCCCGTCGCCTCCGGGTGTGCCCGCGCCGCACCGGCCGGGCGTTCGCCCCTCGCCCGCCCCGAGCCGGGCGGCCGGGCGCCCTCCGGCACGGCGACCGCCGCTTCGCGGGGTGAATCTCCCGGGCTCGCGCACTCACCCGCTTCGCCCAGGAGGCCCCGCGGGGTCTCCCCCGAGCCCGTGTGCGTGCAGTCCGCCCCGGTGGCGTGCCGGCCGGACCCGCCGGCGACCGCCCTGTCCATGACGTGCCCGGCGGCATAGGGCGGCATGCCTCCGACCGGCCCCGCGGCGGCAGTCCGGGCCGTCTCCGGCACGACAAGGGCAGCGGGCCGCGGGAACTCGTCCCGGCTCGCGGCGGCGGCCGGTCCGGAACGGGGGTGTGGGAACCGGCTGTGCCCGGCCTCCGGCCCGTGGGAGTCGAGCGGGAGGAGAGGGGCGG
>NZ_JAAAXQ010000424.1 GCF_009916105.1 Streptomyces sp. GC420
GTGCGGAGCCTGGGGCCCGGGCGGGCGAGGGCGAGGGCGGTGGCGCGGAGCGGGAGGGCCGGGCAGGGCGTGGAGCCGGGGGCCCTGGCGGCCCCGGGCGCGGGAAGCGGTAGAGGAGAGGGCGACGTGGGAGCCGGATGGGTCGCGGGAGCGACGCGGGCGAAGGCCATGGCCTCGGCACGCGTCGGCGCCGAGGGCGCGCGCGAACTGTCCGCGGCGGCCACCCTCCCCGACGCGCTGCGCGGCCTGCGCGGCACCCCGTACCGCAGGGACCTCGACCCGCGTGCCGGACTCGCCGCGGCCCAGCGGGCAGTCTCCGCCGCCGCGCTGTGGCGGCTGCGGGTCCTGGCCGGCTGGCAGCCCCGGGCCGGCGTCGCCGCACTGCGGCTGCTCTGCTCCGACTACGAGATCGCCAACACCGAGGAACACCTTCGCGCCCTCACCGGCGGGGAGCAGCCCCGGCCCTACCGACTGGGAGCGCTGGCCACCGCGTGGCGGCGGCTGGCCGCCACCACCACACCGGACCGGCTGCGCGCCGCGCTGGCCGGCTCCGCCTGGGGTGACCCGGGCGCCGCCACCCCCGCCGCCGTGGCCACCGGCATGCGGCTGTCCGCAGCCGACCGGCTCGCGTCCGGTGTCCCGCAGGCGGCCCTCTGGGCCGCCGGCCGGGCCGCGCTGCTCGTGGCGCGCGAGACCTTCCTGCTGGGCCGCCGGCCCGAACCACCGGCCGCGGGGCGCGCGGCCCGCCTGCTCGGCCGGCCGGCCCTGGACGCCGGCACCTACGAGGAGTTCCGCGACCGTCTTCCCGCCCCGGCCCGCTGGGCGCTGGAGGGCGCCGCGGGCCCGCGGGAGCTGTGGCGCTGCGAGGCACGCTGGTGGGCCAGGGTCGAGCGGGACTCGCTCGAAGCCCTGCGCAGGACGCGCTTCGACAGCTCACCCGTGGTGGCGGCCGCGGCGCTGATGTCCGCGGACGCCTGGCGGGTGCGGGCCGCACTGGAGGCCGCCGCGCACGGCGGCCGGGCACGGGAGGCGTTCGATGCCGTCCTGGACTGAGAGCATGCGACCGGCCCGTATGCAGCGGATCGCGATCGTCGTACCGCGCGCCGCCCTGCGCGACGCGCTGGTGAAGGTCGCCGGCACCGGCTGCGTGGAGATCGACGGCGTGCCCGAGGCCGGCGAAGCCTCCAGGGGCCCCGCCGCGCGGCGGCTGCAACTGCTGCGCTCCCCGGCCACCCCGCCCATGCTGTCCGCCGCGGCGCCCGACCTCGACGACCTCGCCGAACGGGAGCGGGCCGACCTGCTGTCCGGCGAGGCGGAACTGGAGGCGCACAGCGAGGCCGCCGTGGAACGGGGACCCGTGCGGGCGCTCGCCGGCTGGTGCCCCGCATCTGAGGTGCCGCGCCTGACCGAGCTGCTGAAGGAGACCGGCGGCGCCGTCGTACCGCTGCGCACACCCCGTGGCGTCGACCCTCCGACGCTGCTCACCGACGAGGGCGCGGTGCGCAAGTCCTTCGTCCCGCTGGTGCGCACCTATGGCACGGTGCCCTACGCCGACGTCGACCCCACCATCCCCGCCGGGATCGCCTACGTCGTCATGTTCGGCATGATGTTCGGCGACGCGGGACACGGGGCGCTGCTTCTCGTGGCGGCCCTCCTGCTGCGCGCCGGCCGCCCCCGCGCCCTGGCCCACCTGCGGTACCTGTGGCCGTTCGTCGCCGCGGCCGCGACGACGAGCATCGCGGCGGGCTTCGCCTACGGAGAGTTCTTCGGACCCACCGGGGTACTTCCCGTGCTGTGGCTGAATCCCCTGGACGAGCCCGTGCGGCTGCTGACGAGCGCGGTGTTCCTCGGAGCGGTACTGCTGGCCCTGTCGTACGCCGTCGGCATCGTCAACCGATGGCGCGAGGGCGGCCCCGCCGGGGCGCTGTACGCCGCGTCGGGCGTCGCGGGCGCCACCCTGTTCGTCTCTCTGGCCCTGGCGGCGGGCGGTCTGGCACTCCACCTGACGGCCCTGCTGGTGGCCGGGGCGGCCGCGGCCGCCACCGGACTGGCACTGGCCGCCACCGGCATCTACGCCGGCACCGGCGGTGGCGCGTCCGGGGTCGTGCAGACCGGGATCCAGCTGTTCGACGTGGTGATCCGCATCGGCGCCAATGTGGTCTCCTTCGCGCGGCTCGCCGCGTTCGGCCTCACCCACGCGGCGCTGGGCGGCATCGTCTGGCAGGGCACCACCGGCCTCGCCGCGGGCGGACCGGCAGCCATCGTCCTCGCGGTGCTCGTGTTCACCCTCGGCAACGCGCTTACCTTCGCCCTGGAGGCGCTGGTGGCAGGGGTGCAGGCACTGCGCCTGGAGTTCTACGAACTGTTCTCCCGGGTGTTCGAGGGCGAGGGCAGGCCCTTCCGTCCCTGGCGGATACCCACGGCAGACCCCACTGGCGACCCCACTGGCGACCAGACTGGCGACCAGACTGGCGACCCCACGCCGGCCCCCGGGGGACCCACAGCGGAGCGCACCGCGGACCGGACCGCGAACGGCGGACCGGCCCAGGCCCCGGGCCGCGGCATGGACCGTACCGCTGACCCGGGCACGGACCGTACCGCGAACCCCGGCACGGACCGAGGCACGCAACGGACGACGAAACGAACGGAGGTGGCGACGTGATCACCTGGCTGATCGCTCTGCCCCTGATCGTCGTGGCCTTCGCCGCGACCCGGCGGCTGCTCGGGCGGCACGGCCGCACCGGACTGCGGGCCGTCCTCGCGGCGAACGCGGCACTGTTCGTCGGAGCGATGGTGCTCCTGCTCGTAGCGCTCAGCGGCGACCCGGCCCAGGCCGACGCCGTTCCCGCGGCCGCCCAGGCAGCCCAGGACTCCGGCTCCGGTTCCGCCGCGCTGATCGGCGCCGCCATCAGCGTGGCCGGGGCGTCCATCGGCGCGGCGATCGCCGTCGCCTACACGGGGGCCGCCGCCCTGGCCGTGATGAGCGAGCGCCCCGAGGTCTTCGGCCGGGCCATGGTCATCGTCGGACTCGCGGAAGGCATCGCCATCTACGGCCTGGTTGTCGCGATCATGCTGATCGGAGAAGCATGACCATGAACCGTTCCGTCGCCGTGGCCCTGGGCGAGCGGACCCGCGTCGCAGCGCTCGTGCCGGCCGGCGTCGCCGCGCTCTCCGCCGAGACCCCCCACGCCGTCCGCGCGGCCTGGGACGCCCTGCCGCCGGACGTGTCACTCGTGATCCTCACCCCGGCCGCGGCCGCCGCGCTCGGCCCCGCCGTCCTCGACCCCGAGGGCCCGCTCGACCGCGAAGGACCGCTCACCGCGGTGATGCCCGGATGAAGACGCCCGTGCAGCAGCGGACCGACGCCGCGCTCGACCCCGTGCGCGAGGCACTGCTGCGCGCGGCACGCGCCGACGCACAGGCCGAACTCGACCGGGCCGACGCGGACGCCGCCGCGACGGTGGCAGCCGCCGAGGTGCGGGCCCGCGCCCTTCTGGACGAGGCGCGACGGCAGGGCGAGGCGGCCGGCGAGGCCGTCGGGGCCGCCGACCGCGTCCGGGCACGCAGAGCCGCACGCGCCCGTGACCTGGCCGCACGCCGGGAGATCTGGGACGAACTGTGCGAGCGGGTCGTCGGTGCCGTCCGGGAACTGCGCCACACCGCGGACTACCCCCTCGTACGGCAGCGGCTGGCCGAGCGGATCCGGCACACCCTCGGGCCGGGCGCCCGGATCGAGGAGGACCCCGGCGGAGGGCTCACGGGTGAGGGGAACGGCCGGCGCGTCGACTGCACGCTCGACCGTCTCGCCCGGGTCTGGCTGGCGGACCGGGCGGGCGCGGAGGTGGAGACGCTGTGGACACGGACACCCTGACGAACGCGTCGGCGAACGCGCGCCCGGTCGCCTCGGAGGCCCCCGGGCCCGCCGCCCCGCGCCCGGCCGGGCGGATTCTGCGTGTCGCCGGCCCTCTCGTCGAGGCCAGGTGCCCCGAGGGCACCGCCATGTACGACCTGATCGCCCTCGGCGAGGCCGGACTGCCCGGCGAGATCGTGGCGATCAGCCAGGACATCGTCACCGCCCAGGCGTACGAGTACACCGGCGGACTCGCCCCCGGCGAGCCGGCCCGCCCTCTGGGCATGCCGCTGTCCGCGCGGCTCGGACCCGGCCTGCTCGGCGGGATCTTCGACGGACTGCTGCGCCCGCTCGTCGGCGCGCCGGACTGGCTCGCGCCCGGTGCCCGCGTCGAACACGCCGTGCGGGAATGGGACTTCACACCCACCGTGGAGGAAGGCGCGACGGTCACGGAGGGGCAGCCGCTCGGTGACATCGGGGGAGCCGGGCCGGTCGCGCTGCGCGTGCTGGTGCCTCCGGGCCGCGCCGGCAGGGTCGAGCGGATCTCCCTGCCCGGCAGGTACACGGAGGACACCGTCGTCGCCGTGGTCGGCGGCACCGACGTCCGGATGTCCAGCGAGTGGCCCGTCCGGCGGCCTCGGCCGGTGCGCGGACGCACCGAGATGCAGGGGCCGCTGAACACCGGGCAGCGGGCCATCGACCTGCTCTTCCCGGTCGCGCTCGGCAGCACCGTCGCCGTACCCGGCGGGTTCGGCACCGGTAAGACCGTACTGCTCCAGCAGATCGCGAAGTGGTGCGACGCCGACGTCATCGTCTACGTCGGCTGCGGGGAGCGCGGCAACGAGATGGCAGACGTCATCGACGAGTTCTCCGCGCTGGAGGACCCAAGGACCGGAGGGCGGCTCGCCGAGCGGACCGTGACCGTCGCGAACACATCCAACATGCCGATGATGGCCCGCGAGGCGAGCATCCACACGGGGGTGACCGTCGCCGAGTACTTCCGTGACATGGGCCTCGACGTCGTCGTCATCGCGGACTCCACGTCCCGCTGGGCCGAGGCACTGCGCGAATTCGCCTCGCGCACCGGGGCACTGCCCGCCGAGGAGGGCTACCCGGCAGGACTCGCCTCCTCGATCGCGGCCTTCTACGAACGTGCCGGCACCGTGACCACCCTCGGCGGAGGACGCGGCTCCGTCACCGTGATCGGCGCGGTCTCGCCGCCCGGCGGGGACATGGCGGAACCCGTCACCTCGCACACCCAGCGCTTC
Organism: Streptomyces sp. GC420; assembly: GCF_009916105.1. Taxonomy (GTDB): domain Bacteria; phylum Actinomycetota; class Actinomycetes; order Streptomycetales; family Streptomycetaceae; genus Streptomyces. The sequence continues at coordinate 5,119 of NZ_JAAAXQ010000424.1, forward strand.
GTCCGCTGCCTGTGGACCCTGGACCGCGAACTCGCCTACGCCCGCCACTACCCGGCGGTCTCCTGGGCGGAATCCTTCTCCCGGGACGCCCGCGCCCTCGGCGAGTGGCGCGCCGCGTCCGGCGACCCGGGCTGGGCCGGGCGGCGCGCCCGGGTGGCGGAACTGCTCGCCGAAGCGGGGCGGCTCGCCGACCTCGTCGACCTGGTCGGGATCACCGCGCTGCCGGACCAGGAGCGGATCAGCGTGCTCGGCGGACGGCTCGTCAGGGAGGGGCTGCTCCAGCAGAGCGCGCTCTCCGAGCAGGACGCGTACAGCGCGCCGGAGAAGACGGCGGCGCTGGCCGATGCGGTCCTGGAGACCGTCGACCGCTGCCGCGACATGGTCCGCGCGGGGACTTTGGCGGCGGACATCGAGGAAATGGATTTCGGCCCGCTGCTGCGCGCCCGCGAGGACGCGGGCCCGCGCGACGCCGCACGCGTGGAGTCCGCCCGCGCGCGCATGCTCACCGCCCTGCGCCGAGGCACGGCCACCGCCCGCCACGACACCCTTCACGGCACACCGGACGCCGGCCCGCCGGCCCCCGGCACGGACGCCGGGCCTGCCCCGGAGGCCACGTGGTCCGGGGCAGGGACCGGTGGTGAGCCGGCCGGCGGCACGGGACGCACCGGCTCCGGCCCGCCGCGGGCGGGTGCGCTGGCCGCGACCGCGACCGCGACCGCGACCGCGGTCGCGGTCGCGGGACGGGACGCGGGCCCGGTCCCTGGCCCCGGAGGCAGCGGGGGCCCGGTTCCCGGCCCCGGAGGCACCATGCGCCATGAGCCGGAGGCGACGGCGGAACCGGCCGGATCCGGACGGCCAGGAGCAGGCCCGCCCCAGGCGGATTCCAGGGGCGACGCCGGCTCCCCGGCGCCGGGCACTCATGTGCCGTCGGGCCTGCGTGCCGGGCCCGGAGCACCGGGTGGGGCTCCCGGACCCGGCGGGGACCCGGGGCGGGCGGCAGCGTCTCACCGCGTCGCGTCCGGCCGGGAACAGGGCGCGCAAACCGGTGCGGCACGGGCCGTGGAAGCG
>NZ_JAAAXQ010000425.1 GCF_009916105.1 Streptomyces sp. GC420
CCCCCGGCACCCCCGGCACCCCCGGCAGCAGTGCGGACGTACGCCGTGGCACCCTCGGCGCCGCGTTTGACGACGAGGACCGCGGGTTCCGGGAGGATCTCGCGGACCGCGTCCGCATCCTTCGGGCCCCACATCGCCTCCGCCTCGTCCGCGCCGGCGAAGACGAGGTCGCAGCCGCGGGCGAGTCCCAGCAGGACCTCGGGGCCGTCGGTCCGCCCCTGCCACAGGCGGGGGCGGTGGTTGACGTCGAAGGAGACGATCGGCCGGGCCGGGCGGCGGGCGGTGAGTTCGCGCATGAGCTCCAGGCAGCCGCCGGAGAGCGCGGCGGTGATGCCGGACAGGTGCAGGACGCGGCCCGACAGCAGGGCGGCGGGGTCCACCGAGTCCCGGGACATGGCGGAGGCCGCGGAACCGGCACGGTGGTAGACGACCTCGTGGGCCGTGGAGGCGCGGTCGGTGGCGGTGCGGAAGTACACGCCGGTGGGCCGGTGCGGGTCGCGGCCCACCGATGCGGTGTCGACCCCGTACGCGGAGATCGCGGCGACGAGGTGGTCGCCGAAGCCGTCGGTGCCGACCCGGCTGACCCACCTCACGGAGTGTCCCGCGGCGGCGAGGGCGCAGGCCACGTTGGACTCGGCGCCGCCGATACCGCGTGCGAACGCGGGGACGTCGGCGAGCCGCCCCGGCACGGAGGGTACGAACGTGACCATGGACTCGCCGAAGCACACGATGTCGACGGCTGTGCCGACCGGGCTGTGAGGGGTCACGGTGGGGGTCGCTCCTCGCCGGTCGGCTGCTTCCCGGCTCCATTGACCGGGCATCGGCCGGGATGTTAGACACCTACAAGCACTGTACGCAATGGATGTTGCATATACTGCAACGCGATGCTGCGGTACCGAACCGACCACGCGGTACGCGCATCCGGGAAAGCCGCCTCGTTCGGGAGGAACACCTGATGGCCGAAGGACTCGCAGCCGAGACCGTGGACCACCGCTTCAAGGGACTGCCCCCGGACGCGGACGGCCTGACGGTCGGGGAGCTCGCCGCCCAGCGCCGCAACCTCTTCACCGGCGGCTTCACCACCCCCGTGCTCGCCCTGTCCGCCGAGTCCGTCGAGCACAACCTCGCCCTGCTGGAGACCTATGCCGAGCGCCACGGCCTGGCCTTCGCCCCGCACGGCAAGACCTCCATGGCCCCGCAGCTCTTCGAACGCCAGCTGCGCCGCGGCGCGTGGGGCATCACCGCGGCCGTGCCGCACCAGGCCCGGGTCTACCGCGCCTTCGGCATCCGGCGGATCTTCCTCGCCAACGAGCTGGTCGACCCCGCCGCCCTGCGCTGGCTCGCCGCCGAGCTCGACGCCGACCCGGAGTTCCGGTTCATCGCCTACGTCGACTCCGTGCGTGGCGTGGAGCTGATGGACGCCGCGCTGCCGGGCGTCTCCCGCCCCGTCGACGTCGTGGTCGAGCTCGGCGCAGGAGAGGGCGCGCGGACCGGTGCCCGCACCGAGGCCGACTGCGCGGCCGTCGCCGACGCGGTGGCAGCCTCGGCCTCGCTCCGGCTCGTCGGCGTCGCCGGCTACGAGGGCGAGGTGCCGCGGGCGGACGGCGAGCGGGTACGGGCCTGGCTGCGCCGGCTTACCGCGCTCGCCGCCGATTTCGACAAGGCCGGGCGTTTCCCCGCGGACCTCGGGGAGATCGTGGTCAGCGCGGGCGGCAGCGCCTGGTTCGACGCGGTGGCCGAGGTCTTCGCGGAGCTGCCGCCGCTGTCCCGCCCCGTACTGAGACTGCTGCGCTCCGGCGCGTACGTGTCGCACGACGAGGGGCACTACGAGCGGATCACCCCTTTCAACCGGGTACCGGAGGAGGGCACGCTGGAGCCGGCTTTCCGCCTGTGGGCCCAGGTGGTCTCCCGCCCCGAGCCGGGCCAGGCCTTCCTCAACGCGGGCAAACGCGACGCGGCGTACGACCTGGGCCTGCCCGAGCCCCGGCTCGTCCGCTCCACCCGGGACGGCTCGGTGCGCCCCGCGGACGGCATCACCCTGACCGCCCTGTCCGACCAGCACTCCTGGCTGCGGGTGGCGGAGGGCACGGCCCTCGATGTGGGCGACTGGGTGGCGCTGGGCCTGTCGCACCCGTGCACGTCCTTCGACAAGTGGCAGCTGATCCCGCTCGTGGAGACGGACGGCACCGTCACCGACTTCGTCCGCACCTTCTTCTGAGAATTCCGAGAACCCGGGAACCCGGAGAGTCCGGGAACCCAGAGAGTCCGAGAATCCGAGGAGACCGTCCCGTGGACCTCGTCGTGCGCGGCGCCCGTGTCGTCGACGGCACCGGCGGCCCCTCCTACCGCGCCGACGTGGCGCTGGAGGGCGGCAGGATCGCCGCCGTCCGCCGCGAGGGCGAGCCCCGTCCCTCCGGCCGCCGCACCCTGGACGCGGACGGCCTCGTCCTGGCCCCCGGTTTCATCGACATGCACGCCCACAGCGACCTCGCCCTCCTGCGCGACCCCGACCACTCGGCGAAGGCCGCCCAGGGCGTGACCCTGGAGGTGCTGGGCCAGGACGGGCTGAGTTACGCGCCCGTCGACGACCGCACGCTCGGCGAGGTCCGCCGGGCGATCGCCGGCTGGAACGGCGGCGGGCCGGAGGACACGGACGTCGACTTCGACTGGCGGACGGTCGGCGAGTACCTGGACCGCCTGGACCGGCAGGGCATCGCCGTCAACGCCGCGTACCTGGTCCCCCAGGGCACGGTGCGGATGTACGCCATGGGCTGGGAGGACCGCCCGCCCACCGGGGCCGAGCTGACCCGGATGAAGCGGCTCGTCGCCGAGGGCCTGGAGCAGGGGGCGGTGGGCATGTCCTCCGGGCTCACCTACACGCCCGGCAGGTACGCGGGCGACGCCGAGCTGACCGAGCTGTGCCGGGTCGTCGCGCGCTACGGCGGCTACTACTGCCCGCACCACCGCTCGTACGGCGCGGGGGCCCTGGAGGCGTACGAGGAGATGGTGGACCTCGCCCGCGAGGCCGGCTGCGCCCTGCACCTCGCGCACGCCACCATGAACTTCGGCGTGAACGAGGGACGGGCCCCTCGGCTGCTGGCCCTGCTCGACCGGGCACTGGCCGAGGGCGCCGACATCTCCCTCGACACCTATCCCTATACGCCCGGCTGCACCACGCTCGCCGCGGTGCTGCCCGGCTGGGCGAGCGTCGGCGGGCCCGACGCCGTGCTCGCCCGCCTCGCCGACCCGGGGACCGCCGAGCGCATCAGGTACGACCTGGAGGTCAGGGGCTCGGACGGCTGCCACGGTGTGCCCGTCGAGTGGGACACCATCGAGATCTCCGGCACCTGTGACCCGGCCCTCGCCGACCACGTCGGCAGCACCGTCGCGCGGACCGCCGCCCGCCGGGGCGAGGACCCCTGGGCGACCGCCCGCCGGCTGCTGCTCGACGACCGGCTGGGCTCGACGATCCTCCAGCACGTCGGCCACGAGGAGAACGTCCGGGCGATCATGCGGCACCGGGTGCACACCGGCGGCAGCGACGGGATCCTCCAGGGAGCCAAGCCGCATCCGCGCGCCTACGGCACCTTCCCGCACTACCTCGGACGGTACGTACGGGAGCTGGGCGTGCTGTCCCTGGAGGAGTGCGTGGCGCATCTCACGTCACGCCCCGCGGCCCGGCTCGGGCTGCCCGACCGCGGCCTCGTACGGGAGGGTTTCCGTGCCGATCTGGTGATCTTCGATCCCGGGACGGTGGCCGCGGGCGCCACTTTCGAAGCCCCCCGCATGCTTCCGTCCGGTATTCCCCACGTACTCGTCGACGGCCGCTTTGTGATTGAAGACGGCCGGCGCACGGACGTCCTCGCGGGGCGCGCGGTCCGTCGCACCCCCTGACGGCACGTCAACGCGCCCGCCGGAGCCCGCGAAGGCCCCCGCGTGGCCCATGACACTGCGCCCCGCCCGAAACACGGCCGTAAAGTTGGCTCATGCAGGTGATCCAGTCGACCAAGCTCGCCAACGTCTGTTACGAGATCCGGGGACCGGTTCTCGAGGAGGCGATGCGGCTCGAGGCGGCGGGTCACCGCATCCTCAAGCTCAACACCGGCAACCCTGCCGCCTTCGGTTTCGAGTGCCCGCCGGAGATCCTCGAGGACATGCTGCGCTCGCTGGGCGACGCGCACGGCTACGGCGACGCCAAGGGCCTGCTCTCGGCGCGGCGCGCGGTCATGCAGTACTACCAGACCAAGGGCATCGAGCTGTCCGTCGACGACGTCTACCTCGGCAACGGCGCCTCCGAGCTGATCCAGATGTCGATGCAGGCCCTGCTCGACGACGGCGACGAGGTGCTCGTACCGGCGCCCGACTACCCGCTGTGGACCGCGTCCGTCTCGCTGGCGGGCGGCACGGCCGTCCACTACCGCTGCGACGAGCAGTCCGACTGGATGCCCGACCTCGCGGACATCGAGCGGAAGGTCACCGACCGCACCAAGGCGATCGTGATCATCAACCCGAACAACCCGACGGGCGCCGTCTACGGCGACGAGATGCTGCGCGGTCTGACGGAGATCGCCCGCCGCCACAACCTGGTCGTCTGCTCCGACGAGATCTACGACAAGATCCTCTACGACGGGGCGAAGCACGTCCCGACCGCGGCCGTCGCGCCCGACCTGCTGGTCCTGACCTTCAACGGACTGTCGAAGAACTACCGCGTGGCCGGCTACCGGAGCGGCTGGATGGCGGTCTGCGGCCCCAAGGCCCACGCCTCCTCCTACATCGAGGGCCTGACCGTCCTGGCCAATATGCGGCTGTGCGCGAACATGCCCTCGCAGCACGTGGTGGCCACGGCGCTCGGCGGGCGGCAGTCGATCGAGGAGCTGGTGCTGCCGGGTGGCCGGATGCTGGAGCAGCGGGACGTCGCGTACGACCTGATCACCCGGATCCCGGGCGTGACCTGCGTGAAGCCGAAGGGGGCGCTCTACCTCTTCCCCCGGCTCGATCCGCAGGTCTACAAGATCAAGGACGACCGGCAGATGGTGCTCGACCTGCTGCGGGCCGAGAAGATCATGGTCGTGCAGGGAACGGGCTTCAACTGGCCCGAACCGGACCACTTCCGGATCGTGACGCTGCCCTCGACGAAGGACCTGACGGACGCGGTCACGCGGATCGGGAACTTCCTGGACGGCTACGGCCAGCACTGACGCGCCGCCGCCCCGTCCCGTACGGAAAGGGCCGGAGTACGGAGAGAGCCGGACCGCTCTTTCCGACCCCCCTCAACTTTAGACTCAATCCAATGTAGGATGGCATCCTGAACACATCAGGAGGCCGTCCCATGTACGAACCGATCCGCGGCAAGTCGGTCCACACGATGACGGCCGACGCCCAGCGCGAAGGACGCTACCCGCACCGCAGCCGCGAGGAGGAGCTGGACATCCAGCTCGCCGGACATCTGGCGGCCCTCCTCGCCGTCACCGACGAACTGCGGGCCCTGGCCCCGGAACCGGACCCCGACCTCGACCGGGCCTCGGAGCGCCTCGCCGCGCACGTCGCCCGGCTGCGCCAGGGCCGCCCCACGGTGCGCTCCTCCGCGGCCTCGGCCGTCCATGAGCCGTACGCCTCGGCTCTGCACCGCAAGGCCCACGCCCTGGCCGGCCGCGCCCTGGTCGTCGCCGCGTCCCGCGCCGACACCACGGCCGCCATCCTGGCCGCCGAGCGCATGGACGCCCACGCGGCGGCCGCCGCCCCGGCCGCCGTCTGAACGGGGCCGGCGGACCCCCAGCCCCTCCCGGGGCTCCCGATCGGCCCCGGGCCGTGTGTCACCCGAACACGCACGGCCCGGGCGCCATACACCTCCGCGGCCGCACGACGCCGCATGCGCGCAGCCCGCGTGCGCAGGACGTCGCATCCCTGCGGCCGCACGACGCGCGCGCCCGCGGGTGAAGGATGACACCCACCGGCCCGGTACGGGGGCCGGCGTCCGGCAGGCCCCGGCGGCCGGGAAGCGGCTCGCCCGGTGGGCGGCCGGGGGCAGGGACCGCGGCCGGGCGGCGGGGCGCCGCGGCAGCTCGGTGCGGGCCCCGCGGCAGCGGAAAGGTGCCCGCCCCCGGCCGGCCGACGAGTGCGGCGGTCGCGGCGGCGAGTCGGTCGGCTCGACCGACGACG
>NZ_JAAAXQ010000426.1 GCF_009916105.1 Streptomyces sp. GC420
GGTTCCGGGTCCTTCGGCTCGGGCTTGCGCACGGGCCCCGGCGGTTCCCCCTTCGCCGCGCGCGCCGTGGGGAAGGCCAGCAGGCGGGCGCGCGGCGACGGAGCGGCCGAGGCGGCCGACAGACGGGCGCGTACGGAGCGTTCGGCGAGGGTGCGGCACTCGGCGAGGAGCGCCGCGGCGACGGGGTTGGCGCGCAGCGCACGCAGGGCCGCGAGGTCGTCGGGGCCGGGGACGTAGCCTGCGGCCAGGGCGTCCCGGAGGAGCGCGAAGTAGCCGGAGGCGGTGCCGGGGAGGGCCTCGCGGTAGCGGGCGAGGTCCGCGAGCACGAAGCCGCGGAGCCGGTCCGCTTCACGGGTGGCCTCGTCCAGGGCGTCGGCGAGCCGCAGACACTTCTGGACATCCTCGGCGGGGACGGGGACGGGGTGGAGGGCGACGGCGAGGGCACGTCGGAGCACACGCAGCTCGTCTGCGCTGAACGCCATTCCGCCGCGGGATCCGTGTGGCGTGGGCATGTGCCGACGATACGCGCTATTCGGACAAAATCCGCTTAACGCCAGTACTCCGCGCGCCCCGCGCAAGGCGGACGGCCGTCCCCGCCCCGGCGGTGGGGCGGGGACGGTCCCCGCTTACATGCGGGACACGTTCCGCTCGTACACCAGGCGCAGCCCGATCAGCGTCAGCCACGGCTCGTGCTCGTCGATGACCGAGGACTCGCCGAGCACCATCGGCGCAAGTCCGCCCGTCGCGATGACGGTCACGTCGTCCGGGTTCTCCGACAGCTCCGCGGCCATCCGGGTCACCACGCCGTCCACCTGGCCCGCGAAGCCGTACAGGATGCCGGACTGCATGGCCTCGACCGTGTTCTTGCCGATGACGCTGCGCGGCCTGGCCAGCTCGATCTTCCTCAGCTGTGCGCCGCGGACACCGAGCGCCTCGACGGAGATCTCGATGCCGGGGGCGATCACGCCGCCCGTGTACTCGCCGCGCGCGCTGACCGCGTCGAAGGTCGTCGCCGTACCGAAGTCGACGACGATCGCCGGGCCGCCGTACAGCTCCACGGCGGCGACCGCGTTGATGATGCGGTCCGCGCCGACCTCCTTGGGGTTGTCCATGAGGATCGGCACACCGGTCTTGATCCCGGGTTCGACCAGGACCGACGGCACGTCGCCGTAGTAGCGGCGGGTGACCTCGCGCAGTTCGTGCAGGACGGACGGCACCGTCGCGCAGATGGCGATTCCCTCGATGCCGTCGCCCAGCTCCTCGCCGAGCAGCGGGTGCATGCCCATCAGGCCGTTGAGCAGGACGGCGAGCTCGTCGGCCGTGCGGCGGGCGTCGGTCGAGATGCGCCAGTGCTCGACGATGTCCTCGCCGTCGAAGAGACCGAGCACCGTGTGCGTGTTGCCGACGTCGATGGTGAGCAGCATCGGTCAGCCCTGGGCCTCTCGGAGGTCGAGCCCGATGTCGAGGACCGGGGAGGAGTGCGTGAGCGCTCCGACCGCGAGGTAGTCGACGCCGGTCTCGGCGTAGGCGCGGGCCGTGTCGAGGGTCAGCCGGCCGGAGGACTCCAGGACCGCCCGCCCCTTCACGAGGGCCACGGCCTCCTCGGTCTCCACGGGCGTGAAGTTGTCCAGCAGGATCAGGTCGGCGCCCGCGTCCAGGACCTCGCGCACCTGGTGCAGGGTGTCGACCTCCACCTCGACGGGAACGTCGGGGAACTGCTCCCGCACGAGCTTGAAGGCCTCGGCGACGCCGCCCGCCGCCACCACGTGGTTGTCCTTCACCAGTGCCGCGTCCGACAGCGACATGCGGTGGTTGACGCCGCCGCCGCAGCGCACCGCGTACTTCTCCAGGGCGCGCAGGCCAGGGGTCGTCTTGCGGGTGTCGCGGACCTTCGCCTTCGTGCCCTCCAGCACGTCGGCCCAGGCGCGGGTGGCGGTGGCGATGCCGGAGAGCCGGCACAGGATGTTCAGGGCGCTGCGCTCCGCGGTCAGCAGGTCGCGGGTGCGGGTCGTGACGCTGAGCAGCTTCTGGCCGGGCGAGACCCGGTCGCCGTCCTCGACATGCCGCTCCACCTCGAAGGCGTCGGTGCACACCACGGAGAGGACGGCCTCGGCGATGCGCAGACCGGCCACGGTGCCCGCCTCGCGGGCGGTGAAGTCGCCGGTGGCGACGGCGTCCTCGGGAACGGTCGCGACGGTCGTCACGTCCACGCCGCCGTCGAGGTCCTCCTCGACGGCCATGTGTGCGATGTCCTCGACCTGGATCGGGTCGAGACCCGCCTCGGCGAGCAGCGCGGCCAGGTCGGGGTCGAGCCCGCATTCGTACACGTGCTCGTTGTCGCCGCAGGCGCAGTCGTCACCGCAGCCGCCTTCGGCGTCGAGGAGCGGGAGGTCGTCGGTGGGGCTCACTGTGATGGCTCCGGTGTCGGGATGGGTTGGACTACGGGCGGGAAATCCGCGTCGGGGGTACGGCGTACCACGCGGGCGCGGTCGGGGGAAAGCCGCACGATCAGGTGCCGGCGCCAGTGCAGGTCGTCGGCGTCCGGGCAGTCCTCGCGCCAGTGGCAGCCGCGGGTCTCCTCGCGCTCCCTGGCGGCGGCGACGAGGGTGCGCGCGACGCACAGGAGGTTGGTGGCCTCCCAGGACTCGACGCCGGGCTCGGCGGTCTTGCGGCCCTCGTCCCCGCCCTCGTCCCCGCCCGCGCCCTCGCCCGCATCCGCGTCCGCGTGCCGGCCGTCCGCCCCGTCCCGGCCCGGCGCCCGGTCTGCGTCCCGGTCCTGGCGTACGGCGATCGCCTCGAGTGCCTCGGCGGCGAGCCGCAGGCTCTCGGCGGAACGCAGCACCCCGGCACCGTGCGTCATGATCCGCTGGATCTCGGTCCGGGTCTCCGGCGGGACGAGGGGCAGCGTGAAGGGGGTCTTCTCCGCCGGCCGCGAGGGCGCCCACGTGGTGCCGGCCGCGATGTCCTCGGCGATGCGCTCGGCGAAGACCAGCCCTTCGAGCAGCGAGTTGGAGGCGAGCCGGTTGGCGCCGTGGACACCGGTGCAGGCGGCCTCGCCGCACGCGTACAGGCCCGGGACCGTCGTCCGCCCGTACAGGTCGGTGCGGATGCCGCCGGAGGCGTAGTGGGCGGCCGGGGCGACCGGGATCGGCCGGGTGACCGGGTCGATGCCGTGGGCGCGGCACGCGGCGAGGATCGTGGGGAAGCGGTGCTCCCACATCACGGCGCCGAAGTGCCGGGCGTCGAGGTACATGTGCTCGGCCCCGGTCTCCCGCATCCGCCGCATGATGCCCTTGGCCACGATGTCGCGCGGAGCCAGCTCGGCTAGCTCGTGCTGCCCCACCATGAAGCGGACGCCGTCCGCGTCCACGAGATGGGCCCCCTCGCCGCGCACCGCCTCGGAGACCAGCGGCTGCTGGCCCTCGGCCTCCGGGCCCAGCCACAGCACCGTGGGGTGGAACTGGACGAATTCGAGGTCGCTCACCTCGGCCCCGGCGCGCAGCGCCAGGGCCACGCCGTCGCCGGTGGAGACGGCCGGATTGGTGGTCGCGGAGAAGACCTGGCCCATGCCCCCGGTGGCGAGGATGACGGCGGGCGCGCGGACGGCGCCCACGCCGTCGTGCTGGCCCTCGCCCATCACGTGCAGGGTGACGCCCTCGGTGCGGCCCTCGTCGTCCGTGAGGAGGTCCAGGACGAGCGCGTTCTCCACCGTCTCGATCCGCCCCCCGGCTCCGCCGAGGGGGGCGGCCCCCGCTTCCCGCACCGCCTCCACCAGGGCCCGGGAGATCTCCGCGCCGGTGGCGTCGCCGCCGGCGTGCGCGATGCGGCGCCGGTGGTGGCCGCCCTCGCGGGTCAGCTCGATCTCACCGGAGCCCGGGTCGGTGTCGAAGCGGGCGCCGGACGCGATGAGGCGGCGTACGGCGTCGGGGCCCTCGGTGACGAGGAGACGTACCGCCCGCTCGTCGCACAGGCCCGCGCCCGCCACCAGGGTGTCCTCGAGGTGCTGCTCGGGGGAGTCGCCCTCGCCGAGGGCGGCGGCTATGCCGCCCTGCGCCCAGCGGGTGGATCCGTCGTCCAGGCGGGCCTTGGTGACCACGACCGTGTGCCTGCCCGCGGCGGCGCAGCGCAGGGCGGCGGTCAGTCCCGCCACCCCGGAACCGACGACCACGACATCGGCCTCGATGGACCAGCCGGGAACTGGGGCACTGAGGCGTATGCCGGTCACTTGGGCACTCCGAACGTCAGCGGGATGTTGTCGATCAGTCGGGTCGTGCCGACCCGGGCGGCGACGGCGAGGACCGCGTCCCCGGTGTAGTCGTCGGGGACCTCGTGGAAGTCGGAGGGGGCGACCAGCGCGAGGTAGTCGAGGGCGAGCGGGGGGTGGGCACGGGTCGCCTCGTGCAGCACGGCGCGCGCCGCGGTCCGTACGGCGGCGGGCCCTTCGTGAGCGGCGGCGCTGGCCACGGCGTGCGCGTCGGCCGCGGCCCGCGCCTCGCCGAGCGCGGCGAGGCGGCCGGCCCGGGACCCGGCGGCGGGCGTCGCCTCGGCGCGCGCCCGCAGCGCGGCCTCGGCGGCCAGGCGGTCGCGGCCCGCGAACAGGGCGCGGGACAGGGCGAGCGCGGTGCGCCGCTCCGGCGGCGAGAGATACCGGTTGCGGCTGGACAGGGCGAGCCCGTCCTCCTCGCGCACGGTCGGTACGCCGACGATCTCCACGTCGAAGTTCAGGTCCCGCACCATGCGCCTGATCAGCGCGAGCTGCTGGGCGTCCTTCTGCCCGTAGAGCGCGAGGTCGGGGGCCGTGAGGTGCAGCATCTTGGCGACGACGGTGAGCATGCCGTCGAAGTGGCCGGGCCTGGCGGCGCCCTCGAGCAGTTCGCCCATCGGACCCGCGGTGATCCTGACCTGCGGCTCCCCGCCCGGGTACACCTCGTCGACCGAGGGCGCGAAGACGGCGTCCGCGCCGGCCCCGGCGGCGAGGCGCAGATCGGCGTCCAGGGTGCGCGGGTAGCGGTCGAGGTCCTCGCCGGCGCCGAACTGCAGCGGGTTGACGAAGACGGTGACCACGACCTGGCCCTCGGGGCCGGCGAGGCTCCGGGCGCTGCGGATCAGGGAGGCGTGCCCCTCGTGCAGGGCACCCATGGTCATGACGACCGCGCGGCGGCCGGAGCGGGGCAGGGCGCGCAGCTCGGCGGCGGTGCGGGTGACGGTCACGGGGGGCGCCTCGGTGGGCGGCCGGTCCGTCGTACGGCTCATCGGGGATCTCCGTCCGAGAGGACGCCGAGCAGGTCTTCCGCCAGCTCCGGCTTGAGCAGCCCGTGCGCCAGGGCACGGTCGGCGGTGGCCCGGGCCACCGCGAGGTAACCGGCCACCATGGCCGGGGAGTGGGCACGCAGTTCGGCGACGTGAGCGGCGACGGTGCCCGCGTCGCCGCGGGCCACGGGGCCGGTCAGGGCGGCGTCGCCGGAGCGCAACGCGTTGTCGAGGGCAGCGCCGAGGAGCGGGCCGAGCATCCGGTCCGGGGCGCCGACACCGGCGGTGCGCAGCAGCTCCATGGACTGGGCGACCAGGGTCACCAGGTGGTTGGCGCCGAGGGCGAGTGCCGCATGGTAGAGCGGGCGGGCCTCCTCCTCGATCCACTCGGGCTCGCCGCCCATCTCGATGACCAGTGCCTCCGCGGCCAGCCGCAGCTCCTCGGGCGCGGTCACACCGAAGGAGCAGCCCGCCAGCCGCTGCACGTCGACGGAGGTGCCGGTGAAGGTCATGACGGGGTGCAGGGCGAGCGGCAGGGCGCCGGCCCGCCGGGCGGGGTCGAGGACCCGGGCGCCGTACCGCCCGGAGGTGTGCACCAGGAGCTGGCCGGGCCGGACGGCGCCGGTCTCGGCGAGGCCCTCGACCAGGCCGGGAAGCGCGTCGTCGGGCACCGTCAGCAGGACCAGCTCGGAGCGCTCCAGCACCTGGGCGGGCGGCACCAGCGGCACGTCGGGCAGCAGCGCGGCGGCCCGGCGGCGCGAGGTGTCGGAGACCCCGGACACGGCGACCGGCCGGTGCCCGGCCAGGCTCAGTGCCGCGGCGAGGGCGGGACCCACGCGGCCCGCGCCCACCACGCCGACGGCGAGGCGGGCGGGACGGTCCTTGGGGTCCGTC
>NZ_JAAAXQ010000427.1 GCF_009916105.1 Streptomyces sp. GC420
TGTGTATAAGAGCCAGGTCATGACTCTCCTGCGGCGGCGGGGGCGGCGGTTGCCGCTGCTGCTCCTGGTGCGGCTCCGGCTCCGGGGGCAGGTCCGGCAGCCGGGACCGGGGCGGAGGCGGTCAGGCGGTCGAGGACGGCGCTCGCCTCCGTGACGATCCGCTCGACGAGTTCGGCGCAGCTGGGCAGGTCGTCGATGAGCCCGGCGACCTGGCCGGAGGCGAGGGTGCCGAGGTCGGTGCGGCCTTCGACCATGCTGGAGCGCAGCATGACCGGGGTGTTGGCGGCCATGAGGACCTGCGTCCAGCCGAGGTCGCGGGCGCGGCGCATGGCGAGCCCTTCGCGGATCATGTCGCCCCAGGGGGTGCCGGTGATCCGCCGGAAGGCGACGGCGTGCCTGAGGGACCGGGCGGCCCGGGAGAGCGGTCCCGCGCCGATGAGGCGGTCCACCAGCTCGGTGCGCAGTACGCGTTGGGGTACACCGTCCAGGACGCTGGTGACGACGGTGTCGGTGACCCCGCGCCTGAGGTACTCGGCCTTGACCGGGTCGGGGACGGTGCTGTCACTGGTGAGCAGGAAGCGGGTGCCCATGGCGATGCCGACGGCCCCCTGCGCGAGGGCGGCCACCAGACCCCGGCCGTCGTGGAAGCCGCCGGCCGCGACGACGGGGATGTCGACGGCGTCGACGACCTGCGGGAGCAGGATGGAGGTGGGCACGGGGCCCGTGTGGCCGCCGCCCTCTCCGCCCTGCACCACGACCGCGTCCGCGCCCCATGCCTGGACCTTCTCGGCGTGGCGGCGGGCGCCGACGGATGGGATGACGACGAGGCCGGAGTCCTTGAGGCGGCGGACCACCGCCTCGGTGGGCGCGAGGGCGAAGGACACGATCCTCACCCCTTCGCACACCAGCAGCTGGGCACGCTCCATGACGTCGGGGGCGTCGCCGCGCAGGTTGACTCCGAAGGGCGCGTCGGTGCGCTCGCGCACGGCTCGGACGGCGGTGCGGGTCTCCTCCAGGCCCAGTGTGGCGCTCGCGAGGATGCCGAGGCCGCCCGCTTCGGCGGTGGCGGCGGTGAGCTCGGGGCCGGAGACCCAGCCCATGCCGGTCTGCACGACGGGGTGACGGATGCCGGTGAGGTCGCAGAGCGCGGTGTGCAGCGCCGGGTGCGGCACCGGCGGGCGGCGGACGGCGGGCGTGGTGGTTGCCCCGGTTGCCGCGGGTGCCTCATGTGCCGCCGGTGCCTCGTGTGCCGCGAGTGCCCCGGATGACTTGGATGCCTTGGGTGCGGTCACGCCGGGACCTCCCTGTCGCGCCGCCCGTTGGGGTCGATGACCTCGCGGATCCAGGTCAGTTCGCCGGGGGTGGGCGTACGTGTCTCGGGGACCTCGCCGTCGGTGTGCAGAGGGAAGCCGGTCTGCGCGGTGACCTCGTCGACGGTGACTCCGGGGTGGACGGAGACCAGGCGCATGGTGTGGCCGGGGCCGCCGAAGTCGAGGACGGCGAGGTTGGTCACGACGCGCCGCAGGTCGTGGAAGCGGCTCGCGGAGGCGCCGGCGCGTGCGGCGTTGTCGTAGCCGACGCCGCAGACCACGTCCACCTTCCCGGTGAAGGTGCGGGGGCTGTGTCTGGGCACCCAGTAGCTGGTGGGGTGGTTGACGGTGTTGCCGGGGGCCCCGCGTACGCCGAGCAGTTGCCGCTTCGGGCGCCGGAAGTCGCCGATCGCGGAGATGTTGGCGTTGCCGAAGCGGTCGATCTGGCTGGGGCCCATCATCACGTGGCGGCGGCCGCTCGCCAGCAGGTCGAAGACGGTGCGGAAGGGCACCCAGCCCTCGGCGGTGGCGGGCGGCGGGGCGTCGACGGCCCAGACGCCGGTGACGAGGGTGGCCTCGCCGTCGGAGAGCAGCAGGTCGGGTGCGAAGGTGGCGCGGGCGAGACGGGCTCCGATGGAGGGGATCAGGCCCATGGGGCTGGCCAGGATCTCCCCGTCGCCGCGCCAGGCGTCCGCGCAGGCCACCGCGCAGATCTCGGCCCTGGTGGACTCGCTCATCGTTGCGCTCCCGTGGTGGTCGCGGTGCGCGCTGCCACGGCGCGCTGGTAGTCCCGCTCGTCGCCGGCGAGGTAGGTGGCGCGGAACTTCTCCCATGCGGCGGGGTCCCCGGCGGCGGTGGCGTACTCGAGCTGGAAGGCCTCGTCGCGGCCGTAGTCGGGATCGCAGGAGGTGAAGTGGGCGCCGCCCGGCGCCTCCACCACTCCGGCCACCATCCAGCGGTGGACACGCAGCCGGGTGATGTCGGGACCGTTGGTCAGCTCCTGGGTCGGGACGATCCGCTCGCAGGAGACATAGGCCCGTCCGGCGGCCTGGCAGTACAGGTCGTCGAAGTAGAGATCCGCTCCGAGGAACTGGGCGTTGCCCGCGGCGTCGGCCCGGTTGAGGTGGACCAGCGCGGCGTCGAGGTGCAGGGGCGGTACGGCGAGGAGTTCCTCACAGTCCCCGTACGGGGAGGCGACGGTGCGCAGTTCGGGGTTCATCCGCAGCACGTCGGAGCCGAGTCCGGCGCGGACGGGCAGGAAGGGCACCCGCTGGGCGGCCGCGTACAGCCCGGCCTGGAGCATGCCCTCGTCCCACTCGGTGGCCTCGACCGTGCCGCTCTCGCGGGCGGCGCGGAAGTGCGGCTCCAGCGGTATGGAGTCCAGTGAGACGAAGCCGTAGACGACGCGGGAGACCTTGCCCGCCGCACAGAGCAGGCCGACGTCGGGACCGCCGTAGCTGACGACGGTGAGGCCGGTCAGACCGGAGCGCAGAATGGCGCGGACCAGGGACATCGGCTTGCGCCGGGAGCCCCAGCCGCCGATGCCGATGGTCATTCCGGAGCGAAGCTCGGCCACGACCTGATCGGCCGTCATACGCTTGTCGGTCACGAGTTGTCCGCCCCTCTTGTTTCCACGTCTCGGACGTTGACAAGCGCTCGGCAGAGCGCCCGGTCCCCTGCACGGTGGAACGGACCCGGGCCTGACGCGGGGCAGACGGGCCGCTCCCGCCGGACGGCACGGGCCGGTCCTGCCCGGTCACCCCGGAGGCCGCGGCGCCCGCGTCTGCGACACGGCGGAGCCGCCCCTTCCGGAGACGCCGGTGACACCCGCGGGGCGGGCCGGCACGCCGGTGCGGGGCATTGGCCGCCCGGTGGAGGGCCGCCGGCCACCGTGCGGAGCGACGGGGGTGCCGAAGGCCCCGTCGGCGGCGGGCACGCCCGGTGTCCATGGGGCGACGGTCCTGCTGCCCAGGTGGCGGCGGCGCCGTGCCCCGGCGGTCGCGCGCGCCGTAACTCCGTCCGCTCCGCCATGTGTTCCGCCCCTGTCCCGGTCCCCGCCTTGTCCCCTTGTTCACGTTCCGACCAAGCGCTAGCTTGGTGCGCAGGTTAGGGGCTCGGCCGATCGTCGTCAACGGCAGTGCGCGGGGACGGTTCCGGGACGTCCGGATCCGTTCGGCTATCGTGAGCGCGCAAGCACGGTGGGAGGACAAAAGGGTGACGGCGGCCACGGGCAAGAGGCGACGGGACATCATCCTGCAGCAGGCCGCGGCGCTGTTCGCCCGCAACGGGGTCGCCTCGACGACGGTGCGCGAGATCGCCGACGAGGTGGGCATCCTCTCCGGCAGCCTGTACCACCACTTCGACTCCAAGGACTCGATGGTCCAGGAGATCGTCATGAGCTATCTCGACGATCTGCGGGACCGTTCCCGGGAGTCGGCCGCGGAGGCCGGGTCGGCGCGCGAGCGCCTGGGCGCGCTGATCAAGGTGTCCCTGGAGGTCGCCGAGGCCCACCCCAACGCCACGCAGATCTACCAGAACGAGACCGTCTTCCTGCGGACCCTGCCCCAGTCCACGCTGATCGGACAGGCCGCCGGGGAGATCCACGAGATCTGGGCCGAGGCCATCAGCAGCGGGGTCTCCGGTGGCGAGTTCCGCGACGACCTCGATGCCCGCCTGTTCCACCGCCTGCTGCGCGACGCCGTGTTCCTCTCGGTGCGCTGGTACCGCCCCACGCCGGAGCGGCCCATCGGCAGACTCGCGGGGGAACTGCTCAGCACCTTCCTCGACGGCTTCGCCACGGTCCGCGCGACCCGTTCCTGAGGGCGCACGCCGCTTGCGCGGGGGCCGTTCCCGTTCCCCTGGTCGCCGTGGTGGCGCGGCGGTGGCCGTTCCCGTTCGCCCGGGTCGCGGTGGCCGCCCCCTCACGTCACAGGCCGGGCGCGCCCCACACCGGGAACCAGCGGCTCAGGTCCTGCTCGACGCGCAGGTCGTCCTGGACCGTCGCCCTGACCTGGAGCTCCAGCGGGTTGTCGCGCTTCTGGCCGGGCAGCGGGGCGAAGGGATAGAAGGTGCCGCGCTTGTAGAGGTAGACCAGCGCCAGGGGACGCAGTTCCGCGTCCTGGAACGTGACCAGCGAGCAGAGGAGCTGCGGGCCGAAACCGCTGTCCTGAAGGGCGGTGTTGACCGCGTGGAGGTCGTTGACGAGAGCGGGCAGGTCGTCGGGGTCGCGGCGGGAGAGCAGCCACGAGTAGCCGTAGCCGTCGCGGCTGAGCTCGACCGGCGTACCGCCCCGTCCGGTGTCCGCGTCCAGGAGCGCCCGCATCTCGCGCCGGACCTCGGCGAAGGCACCGCCCTCGATGCTGGCGAAGCACACCGAGCCCAGGCCGGTGGGACGGAAGCCGATGGCGGCCTGAAGGGTGATCGCCGCCGAGGGCAGACCGAAGAGCTGGTCCAGGTCGGGCCTGACGGGTTTGGACCTGCCGAACAGCGCGTCCAGGAAACCCATGGGGCTTCAGCTCCTTCTCAAGTCCTCCGGGGCACGGAGACCTTCGGTGTCACGGCGTCCGCCCGCCCGTCTCCCCCAGCTCGGCGGAGATCTCCGCGAGCGCCTCCAGCCGGCGTTCGAGGCTCGGGTGCGTGGAGAACAGCGTGGCCAGCGTGGTCCCGGAGCCGAGGGCCGGGGTGAAGAAGAAGGCGTTGAACGCCTGGGCGGTGCGCAGATCCCGGGTGGGGATACGGGCGATGTCGCCGCTGACCTTCGTCAGCGCGGAGGCCAGGGCGGACGGCCTGCCCGTGAGCATGGCGGCAGCGCGGTCGGCCGCCAGTTCCCGGTACCGGGACAGTGCCCGGATCAGCAGGAAGCTGATGGCGTAGACGAGGGCGGACACCCCCATGACGAGCGCGAGCGCGGCGGCCGTGTTCTGGTCGCGCTGCCGCCCCCCGAACAGCTGGGAGTAGAAGGCGAACCGGACGACGAGCCCGGCGATCACGCCGAGGAAC
Source organism: Streptomyces sp. GC420 (assembly GCF_009916105.1). GTDB lineage: Bacteria > Actinomycetota > Actinomycetes > Streptomycetales > Streptomycetaceae > Streptomyces. Next base: position 5,310 of record NZ_JAAAXQ010000427.1, read on the forward strand.
GAGGCGATGGTGATCACGGCGACGTCGCGGTGCGCGACGTGGGAGAGCTCGTGGGCGAGTACGCCCTCGAGTTCCTCCGTCTCCAGGCGGCGCAGCAGCCCGGTGGTGACGCAGACGACGGCGTGGTCCGCGTTGCGGCCGGTGGCGAACGCGTTGGGCAGGTCCATCTCCGAGATGGCGACCCGGGGCTTGGGCATGTCCGCGGTGGCGCACAGCCTGTCGACGACCCCGTGCAGCCGTGGCTCCTCCTCCGGTGTGACGAAGCGGCCGCGCATGGCGTAGAGGGCGATCCGGTCGGAGTACCAGAACTGCGCCACCAGCAGCGCGCCGGCGATGAGGACCACCACCATGACGGACTTGAGCAGCACGATCAGCGCGGCGATGAACGCCACGTACACCAGACCGAGCAGGAACATCGTGACCACCATGCGGGCGGTCAGCTGCCGGTCGGGCTCGAAACGGCTTCGCACCGTCATCACCCCGGGATGAGACCTTCGTCGGACAGGAGTTCCCGTACCTGTGCCAGGCTGGTGTCCTCGTCGGGGAGCACCAGGTCGGACGGCACGATGGCGTCGTCCGGCAACGGGGTGCCGAGGCTGCGCACCGCGTCGAGCAGTGCCGCCAGGGCGGAGGCGAACGCCGCCGTGTCGTCGGCGTCGGCGGCCGACTGGAGGGCGGAGTCCAGTTCGTTGAGGCGGTCGAGGTGGCTCTCGGTGACCTCGTACTGTCCCTCACCGAGTATCCGAAGGATCATGACGTCGCCTCCTGGTCGGGCGGGGTCT
>NZ_JAAAXQ010000428.1 GCF_009916105.1 Streptomyces sp. GC420
TCAACCGGCTCAAGAACTTCCGCGGCATCGCTACCCGATATGACAAGACCGCCACCTCCTACGAAGCAGCGGTCTCTCTCGCCTCATTCCTGCTATGGGCAAGATCCGTTTGAAGACGGACCCTAGTTCAGGCTCGGGGTCACCTCGTGGGGCGGACCGGCCGGGACCTCCGCCGCGCTCTCGGCCGCGCCGACGCCGCGGGTGTCCCTGGCCAGGAGCAGTTGTTCGAGGAACGCCAGGGCGCGCAGGTGGTAGGTGCGGGCGGCCCAGCCAAGGCTGATGTTGTGGCCCGCGTTCGGCAGCCGGTCCAGGGTGACCTGTGTGCCGGACAGCAGTTCGGTCAGCTCCGTGACCGCCTGGTTGTCGTGGCGCCACCACCCTTCGTGCTCGGCGAAGGTCAGGCGGACCGGTGCCCGCACGTCGGCGGCGACACCCGGAAAGGCGGTCGGCCACTCCGGCGCCTCGCGGACCTCGAGCTCCGGCCGCGGGGCCAGCAGGCCGCCCGCGAGCCGGAAGGTGCCGGGCGGGTAGAGCCGCAGCGGCCCCCAGTTGAGGTGGGACAGCGGGCGGCGCTCGTCCGGGTCGGTCAGCAGACCGGGGTCCACGGCGTACCGGTGCCCACAGCCCGAGATGTCCAGCCCGATCAGTGTGGTGCCGGGATTCTCGGCCGCCGCCCGGAGGGCGATCTTGCCGCCGTAGGAGTGGGCGAGGAGGAAGAAGCCCGCCCCCGTGTCGTGGTGGGCCGCGAAGTGCGCCAGCGCGGCGTGCAGGGTGGCGGCCTGGTCGGCCACGCGCTGGCCCTGGGGCAGCCGCTCGGCCGACAGCCCGTAGCCGGGCCGGTCGACGGCGAGCACGGCGTACCCAAGGCGCGGGCCCAGGGAGAGCAGCGACAGGTCCGGGTGGGCGGGCCCGTGGAAGTAGCCGGCCCGCATCCCGCCGCCGTGGACGGCGACGACGACGGCCCGCGGCGGGACACCGGCCGGGGTCGAGACCAGCGCCGAAAGCAGGTGCCCGCCGGCGTCCAGGGTGATCGCTCGTACGTCCGTGTGCACGCTCTGCATGGGTCGATCCTTCCTGCCGGAGCGGTGTCCGCGCGAGGGCGGTGGCCCGGTCCGGCCCCAAGGGCACAGGGACGCCAGGCTATGCCCCGTCCCGCGGCCGCGGGCGGTCCACAGCGCCGGATGGGCGACGGGCGGCAGGTGCGCGCCGGCGGCACCGGGCACGACCGCGCCCCCGGCCCCGGCCCCGCACGGTCCCCGGCCCCGGCAACGCCGGGGCGTACGCCGCCGGGTGGCCGCCGCCGTGTTCGCTTTCGGGTGACCCTGCGGCTCGGGGCCCGCGGCGGCCGACCCGGTGTGCCCGACGATCGCTGACGGCCGGACACGCACCGGCCCGGCCGCCAGCCACCGCTCGCCGGGAGGTCCCCCTTGCGCATCCTGCTCGTCGCGAGTGCCTACAACAGCCTCACCCAGCGCGTGCACGCCGAACTCGCGGACCTCGGACACACCGTGGCGGTGGAACTCACCCCGGACGAGGAGTCGGTGCGGGAGGCCGTGCGCCGCCACGACCCGCGGCTGGTGCTGGCGCCGATGCTGAAGACGGCCATTCCCCGGGACGTGTGGTCGTCCCGCACCTGCCTCGTCGTCCACCCGGGTCCCGTGGGAGACCGCGGGCCCTCCTCGCTCGACTGGGCCATCCACGAGGGCGCCCGCGAGTGGGGCGTGACGGTCCTTCAGGCCGAGGCCGAGATGGACGCGGGCGACGTCTGGGCTTCGGCCGCCTGCCCGGTGCCGCCGGTGGCGAAGAGCGACCTGTACCGCAACGAGATCTCCGACGCCGCGCTGGCGGCGGTCCTGCGGGCCGTGGAGCGGTTCGCCTCCGGCACCTTCCGCCCCCGGCCGCAGACCGGCACCGGAGGTGGAGGAGCCGGCGCAGGAGGAGCCGGCGCAGGAGGAGCCGGAGGGCGAGGTGCCGGCGGGGGAGGTGTCGGCGCGGGCGAGGCCACATACGGCAGGACCCGCCCGTACCTGGACCAGAGCGTCCGGCGGATCCACTGGGAGACCGACTCCACCGCGCAGGTGCTGCGCAAGCTGCGCGCCGCGGACTCCCAGCCCGGGGTGCTCGACGAGCTGTCCGGCTGCCAGTGGTACCTGCACGGGGGCCACTCCGAGGACCGGCTGCGCGGACGTCCTGGCGAGCTGCTGGCCACCCGCGCCGGTGCGGTCTGCCGGGCCACCGCCGACGGCGCCGTGTGGATCCCGGAACTGCGGCCCCGGCGCTCACCCGGAGGTCCCGCCACGTACAGACTGCCCGCCACGCTCGCCCTCGCCGGCCGGCTGCCCGCCCTGCGCGAGGACCCCTTGCCCCTCTTCCTGGACGCCGGCCGCGACACCTGGTCCGACATCCGCTACCGCGAGGACGGGCCCGTCGGCTTCCTGTCGTTCTCCTTCCCGGGCGGCGCGATGAGCACCACGCAGTGCCGCCGTCTGCTGCACGCCTACCGGGTGGCCTGTTCCCGGCCCACGTCCGTGCTGGTCCTGGGCGGTGCGCGGGACTTCTTCTCCAACGGCATCCACCTCAATGTGATCGAGGCGGCCGCCGACCCCGGCGCCGAGTCCTGGGCCAACCTGTGCGCCATGGACGACCTGGTGGAGGCCGTCCTGACCACCACCGACCGGCTCGTGGTGTCCGCAGTCGGCGGCAACGCCGCCGCCGGCGGGGCGATGTTCGCCCTGGCGGCGGACGAGGTGTGGTGCAGATCCGGCGCGGTCCTGAACCCCCACTACCGCCTGATGGGGCTTTACGGCTCCGAGTACTGGACGTACACCCTCCCGCGCCGGGCGGGCGGCGAGGCGGCGGACCGCCTGACCCGCCGGGCACTGCCCGTCACCGCGACGGCCGCGTGCCGGCTCGGCCTGGCCGACCGGGTGGTCGACTGCGCGCCGCGGGACTTCGCCGCGGAGGTCGCCAGGCTGGCCACGGGGCCGGCCGCGCTGCCCGCGCTCCAGTCGCGGATCGCCGCCAAGAAGGCGGAGCGGGAGCGGCAGGAGGCCATCAGGCCGCTGGCGGCGTACAGGGAGGAGGAACTCGCCCGGATGCGGCGGGTGTTCTTCGATCCCGAAGCGCCGTACCACGCGCTGCGGCGCGCGTTCGTCCGCAAGGAGCGTCCGCGGTGCACCCCGCCCCACCTCGCGGCCTCGTCCGCACACCGCACGGCCGGGCGGGGCGGCCCGCCGCCAGGCGTCACCGGATCGGCCCCGCAAGACGTCACACGTGCACCGATCCCCTGCTACCAAGAGTTCTGAGGGCCCGATCTGCCGGCTTTCGCCGCATACCTCCCCGAGGAGGCATCCCCATGGATGCAGCAACGCCGACCAAGGCCGACACCGGGTCGGCAGCCACCGAGGACACACCCACGATCCACATCCTCTGGATCAACGCGGGACTGAGCTGCGACGGCGACTCGGTCTCGCTGACGAACGCCATGCAGCCGAGCATCGAGCAGATCGTGCTCGGCGAGCTGCCGGGACTGCCGAAGGTCGCCGTCCACTGGCCGCTGATCGACTTCGAGTGCGGCCCGGTGGGCGGCGCCGACACCTTCATCGAGTGGTTCTTCAAGGGCGAGCGCGGCGAGATCGACCCGTTCGTCCTGGTCATCGAGGGGTCCATCCCCAACGAGGCGATCAAGCAGGAGGGCTACTGGTGCGGCTTCGGCGACAACCCGGAGACCGGCCAGCCCATCACCACCACCGAATGGATCGACCGCCTCGCCCCCAAGGCACTCGCCGTCGTCGCCATCGGAACCTGCGCCACCTACGGCGGCATCCACGCGATGGCCGGCAACCCGACCGGCGCGATGGGCCTTCCCGACTACCTGGGCTGGGACTGGAAGTCCAAGGCCGGGATTCCCATCGTGTGCGTCCCCGGCTGCCCCATCCAGCCCGACAACTTCGCGGAGACCCTGACCTATCTGCTCTACCAGGCCGCCGGTTCCGCCCCGATGATCCCGCTGGACGACAAGCTGCGCCCGACCTGGCTGTTCGGCGCCACCGTGCACGAGGGCTGCGACCGGGCCGGCTACTACGAGCAGGGCCAGTTCGCCCTCACCTACGACTCGCCCAAGTGCCTGGTGAAACTCGGCTGCTGGGGCCCGGTCGTGAAGTGCAACGTCCCCAAGCGCGGCTGGATGAACGGCATCGGGGGCTGCCCCAACGTAGGCGGCATCTGCATCGCCTGCACCATGCCGGGCTTCCCCGACAAGTTCATGCCGTTCATGGACGAACCGCCCGGCGGCAAGGTGTCCAGCGCCGCCAGCGGTGCGTACGGGGCCGTGATCCGCAAACTGCGGTCCGTCACGGCCAAGACCGTGGACAAGGAACCCAGGTGGCGCAGCACCGGCAAGAAGCTGACCACCGGATACCGGCCGCCCTGGTGATCACCGACCCCGCCGCCCGGCCGGCGTCACGCCTCTCCGCCTGACGGCCCGGCCTCCCGCCCGAAGACCTCCCCGCTGACGACCGCTCCGAAGAAGGGCACGGCAACACAATGGCAACACCGACGACGAAGGCGGCCGGCGACGGCAGTGGCCTGGTGGAGATGGCCTGGGACCCGATCACCCGGATCGTGGGCAGTCTCGGCATCCACACGAAGATCGACTTCAAGCAGAAGCGGGTCGCCGAGTGCTACAGCACCTCGTCGGTCTTCCGCGGCTACAGCGTCTTCATGCGCGGAAAGGATCCCCGGGACGCGCACTTCATCACCAGCCGCATCTGCGGCATCTGCGGAGACAACCACGCCACCTGCTCGGTGTACGCGCAGAACATGGCCTACGGCGTGAAGCCCCCGCACATCGCCGAGTGGATCATCAACCTCGGCGAGGCCGCCGAGTTCATGTTCGACCACAACATCTTCCAGGAGAACCTGGTCGGGGTCGACTACTGCGAGAAGATGGTCCGCGAGACCAACCCGGGCGTCCTGCACATGGCGGAGCGCACCGAGGCGCCGCACGCCGCGGACCACGGCTACCGCACCATCGCCGACATCATGCGCTCGCTCAACCCGCTGGAGGGCGAGTTCTACCGGGAGGCGCTCCAGGTCAGCCGCTACACCCGGGAGATGTTCTGCCTGATGGAAGGGCGCCATGTGCACCCCTCCACGCTCTACCCCGGCGGTGTCGGCACGATCGCGTCCGTCCAGCTCTTCACGGACTACCTCAGCCGCCTGACGCGCTACGTGGAGTTCATGAAGCGCGTCGTCCCGCTCCACGACGACCTGTTCGACTTCTTCTACGAGGCCCTGCCCGGGTACGAGGAGGTCGGCCGCAGGCGGGTCATGCTCGGCTGCTGGGGCGCGTTCAACGACCCGGAGTACTGCGACTTCACCTACGCCAACATGTCCGACTGGGGCCGGCGGATGTTCGTCACCCCCGGCATCGTCGTCGACGGCGAACTGGTCACCAACGACCTCACCCGGATCAACCTCGGCATCCGCGTCCTCCTCGGCAGCTCGTACTACGAGGACTGGCAGGGCCAGGAGCAGTTCGTCACCCACGATCCGCTCGGCAACCCCGTGGACCCGCGCCACCCGTGGAACCAGCACACGATCCCCGCGCCGCAGAAACGCGACTTCAACGGCAACTACAGCTGGGTGATGTCCCCGCGCTGGTTCGACGGCAAGGACCACCTCGCCCTCGACACCGGCGGCGGCCCCCTCGCCCGCCTGTGGTCCACCGCCCTGTCGGGCCTGGTCGACACCGGCCACGTCAGGGCCACCGGCCACAGCGTCGTCATCAACCTGCCGCGCACCATGACCAAGCCCGAGACCACCCTCGAGTGGCAGATCCCGCGATGGAGCAACGCACTGGAACGCAACCGCGCCCGCACCTACTTCCAGGCCTACTGCGCCGCCATGGCGCTCGACTTCGCGGAGAAGGGCCTGGAGGAGGTGCGCGCGGGACGCACCCAGACCTGGGAGAAGTTCGACGTGCCGGACGAGGGCATCGGCGTCGGCTTCACCGAGGCCGTGCGCGGTGTGCTCTCGCACCACATGGTGATCCGCGACGGCAAGATCGCCAACTA
>NZ_JAAAXQ010000429.1 GCF_009916105.1 Streptomyces sp. GC420
GCCCCCTGTCGACCATCCCCGTCGACCGCCCCCGTCGTCCGTCGTAGTCCCGTCCGCACAGCGAAGGCCCCCGATGAATCTCTCCCGCCCCGCGCGCATCACCCTGCGCATCGCCGCCGGGCTCGGCTTCGCGGTGATCTACATCCCCCTCTTCCTCGTCCTGATCAACTCGCTCAACCCCGACCGGAGTTCCGGCTGGCCGCCGCCCGGACTCACCTTCGGCTGGTGGGGCGACGCCTGGCGGAGCAGCGGTGCCCGCGACGCGCTGTGGACCTCGGTGAAGGCGGGGCTCGGCGCGACCGCGATCGCGCTGGTCCTCGGCACGCTCATCGCCTTCGCCTGCCAGCGCTACCGCTTCTTCGGCCGGGAAGCCGTCTCCTTCGCCGTCGTGCTGCCCATCGCCCTGCCCGGCATCGTCACCGGCGTCGCCCTCAACACCGCTTTCCGCACGGTCCTCGAACCGCTCGGTGTCGGCCTGGGGCTGTTCACGGTGGTCGTCGGCCACGCCACCTTCTGCATCGTCGTCGTCTTCAACAACGTGATCGCCCGGCTGCGCAGGATGCCCGGATCGTACGAGGAAGCCGCGATGGACCTCGGCGCGCACACCTTCCGCACCTTCGTCGACGTCACCTTCCCGCTGCTGCGCTCCGCGCTCGTCGCGGGCGCGCTGCTGGCGTTCGCGCTGTCCTTCGACGAGATCGTCGTGACGACCTTCACCGCCGGGCCGGGTGTCCAGACGCTGCCCGTCTGGATCTACTCCAACATGGCCCGTCCCCAGCAGGCACCCGTGGTCAACGTCGTCGCCGCCGTCCTGGTCCTGCTCTCGGTGATACCGATCTACCTGGCCCAGCGGCTCTCCTCGGACACCGCGTCCGGCAGCCGCCTCTGACCGGGACGACGCACGCCCGGGCGGCGGGGCGTCGCACCGGACCGGCGCCGGACTCTCAGCGGGCGGGCCGGCCGTTCACCAGCTCCGCCGTGCCCGACCCGTCGTCCAGCACCGCCAGCGCCGCCCGGATCCGCCCGGCCATCCCACCCGTGACATACGGGTCGAGTCCCTCCGACGCGACCAGCCGCCAGTCGGTCAACTCCTCCTCCTGGAGGCGGATCCCGGCGAGCCGAGCCCCGTCCAGCACTCCGCCGTCGTACAGGTAGACCGACAGCGGCGGCCGGCCGAGCCCGGTCACCCAGTCCACCGCGAGCAGCGCGCCCAGCTCCACGTCGAGCCCGATCTCCTCCGCGGTCTCCCGGCGCGCCGCCTCACGCGGTGTCTCGCCGGCGTCCGACTCCACCGTCCCGCCCGGCAGGATCCACTTCCCGTCCTGCCGGTAGTTGGGCTCCACCAGCAGCACCTGTCCGCCCGCGTCCCGGAACAGTGCCGCGGCGCCGCAGAGGATCCGGGGAAGGCCGGCGATGTACGTCGCATAGTCCGAGGTCGTCACGACCGCATCCTACGGACGCGAGGCCGGCTCACCCGTGTCCGCGCCCGCCAAGCGCACCGTGCGCGCCGCCAGTTCACTGATACGCGCCCCGTCGAAACCGAAGACCGCGCTGCGCACCCGGTCCTGGAGCGGCCGCGTCCACTGCGGCGGAATGGCCGCGGCCCCGCACAGCACCCCGGCCACCGAACCCGCCGTCGCGCCGTTGGAGTCGGTGTCGAGGCCGCCGCGGACGGTCAGCGCGACGGTGCGGGTGAAGTCCCCCTCGCCGTACAGCAGCCCGGCCGTGATCACCGCCACGTTGGGCAGGACGTGGATCCAGCCCAGCCGGGACGTCTCCCGCTCCAGTTCGTCCAGCGTCTGCGACCAGCCGAGCCCCGCCTCGTACAGCGCGATCGTCCGCCGCACCGTACGGGCCAGCCGGCTGCTCGCCGGGATCCGTTCCAGCGCCGCCTCCAGCGCGGGGCGCGGACCCGCGGCGGTGAAGGCCGCCGCCACCAGCGCCGCCGCCCACATCGCGCCGTACACCCCGTTGCCCGTGTGCGAGAGCACCGCGTCGCGCCGGGCCAGCGCGGCGGCGCGGCGGGGGTCGCCGGGGCAGACCCAGCCGTGCACGTCGGCGCGGATGAGCGCTCCGATCCACTCCTGGTACGGGTTGTCGTACGTCGCCGTCAGCGGCGGCCGCAGCCCGTTGGCGAGATTGCGGTAGGCGACCCGCTCGGCGGTGAACGTCTGCAGGTACGGAAGCCGCAGCAGCCACAGCTCGCCGACCTGCTCGGTGGTGAAGCCGAAGCCGTACGTCTCCAGCAGATCGAGCGCCAGGATCGCGTAGTCGACGTCGTCGTCCCGGCAGCTGCCGCGGATGCGGCCGCGCACGCACTCCCGCCATTCCGGGCGCAGTTCGAAGTCCTCGCCCCCGGCGCCCTCGGGGGGTTCCGGCAGGTAGTCGGTCAGCGGCAGTGCCCCGGTCAGCCGCAGATAGCGGTCGATGCGGTCACGCGTCCAGTAGTCGCCGCGCTCGACGGGCTTGCCGAGCATGTTGCCCGCGATCCTGCCGAGCCAGCCGCCGAGCACCCGGTCGGACAGCGTGCCGGCCGGGAGCGGGACGGTGGCGGCGGCACCCGCGGTGCCGGTACCCGTGAGACCGATGTCTGTGCGGCCGGTGTCTGTGCGGGCGGTGCCGGTGTCGGGGGTCATGTCTCCGGTCTACCGAATCGCGGCCCGGCACGCGCGGTGCGGATTGATCGATCATTCGCGGTGGCGGCATGGGCAGCGGCCCCCTCCGGCGGTTAAGGTCGCAGCGGCGCGAGGCAAACGAGGGGAACACAGTGACGGAAACGGTGCGGGCCGCGCATGTGCTGGTGGCCGCGGACAAGTTCAAGGGTTCGCTGACGGCCGTACAGGTCGCCGAGCGGGTCCGCTCGGGCCTGCGGATGGTCGTGCGGGACCTCGACGTCGAGATGCTGCCCGTCGCGGACGGCGGCGACGGCACGGTGGCGGCGGCGGTCGCGGCAGGATTCGAACGCCGGGAGGTCCGGGTCACGGGGCCGCTCGGCGAACCGGTGGACGCGGCCTTCGCGCTGCGCGGGGACACCGCCGTGGTGGAGATGGCGGAGGCGTCCGGCCTCCAGCACCTGCCCGCCGGCGTCTTCGCCCCGCTCACCGCCACCACGTACGGCTCCGGCGAACTGCTCGCGGCGGCCCTCGGCGCGGGAGCCCGCACCATCGTCCTCGGCGTCGGCGGCAGCGCAACCACCGACGGCGGCGCCGGGATGCTGGCAGCGCTCGGCGCGCGCCTCCTCGATGCGGACGGCAACCCGGTCGGGCCCGGCGGAGGAGCCCTGCGCGACCTGGCGAGCGCCGACCTGAGCGGCCTCGACCCCCGCATCGCCGCCGCCGAGATCGTTCTCGCCAGTGACGTCGACAACCCGCTCACCGGCCCCAAGGGCGCCGCGGCGGTCTACGGCCCGCAGAAGGGGGCGGGCCCCGAGGACGTAGCCACGCTCGACGCCGCACTCACCCACTACGTCGCGGTGCTGGAGCAGGCCCTCGGCCCCGAGGCGGCCCGGTACGCCGACTCCCCGGGCGCCGGAGCCGCGGGCGGTGTCGGCTACGGCGCGCTCGTCGGCCTCGGGGCGGGCTTCCGCCCCGGCATCGAGGTCATGCTGGACGTCCTCGGCTTCGCCCCGGCCCTGGAACGCGCGACCCTCGTCATCACCGGCGAGGGTTCACTGGACGAACAGACTCTGCACGGCAAGGCCCCGGCCGGGGTCGCCGCGGCCGCCCGCGCCCGCGGCAAGGAGGTCGTCGCCGTCTGCGGCCGCCTCGCGCTGCGCCCCGAGGCCCTCGGCCGCGCCGGCATCCGCCGCGCCTACCCCCTCACCGACCTGGAGTCCGACCCCGCCCGCTGCATGGCCGAGGCCGGCCCCCTCCTCGAACGGGCCGCGGCGAACATCGCCCGTGACTTCCTGACGTGACCCCGCCGCCCGGCCACGGCCACCGGGCATCAGCAGCGATGTCAGTGCCGGGTGGAAGACTGCCCGGATGATCGAACCGAACCCGAAAGCGGACCTTCTCCGGTACCTGCAAGAGGCGCGTGATGCCCTTCTGTGGAAGCTCGACGGGCTCTCGGAGTACGACATCCGCCGCCCTCTGACCCCCACGGGCACAAATCTGCTGGGGCTGGTCAAGCATGTCGCCGGCGTGGAGCTGGGGTACTTCGGCGACACGTTCGGGCGGCCGTTCTTCGACGAGGAGCCGCCGTCCTGGTGGTATACGGAGGAGGCAGAAACCAACTCGGACATGTGGGCCACCGCGGACGAGTCGCGCGAAGGGATCGTCGGTCTGTACCGCCAGGCGTGGGAGCACTCCGACAGCACCATCGCGACGCTTTCGCTCGACGCGATCGGCCATGTGCCGTGGTGGCCGGAGGAACGGCGCGAGGTGACACTGCACCACGTCCTGGTGCGCGTGATCTCCGATACCCAGCGGCACGCCGGCCACGCCGACATCGTGCGAGAGCTCATCGACGGGAGTGTCGGCCATTCGCGGGGCAAGGACGACCTGCCGCCCGGTGACCTGGCATGGTGGGAGGGCCACCGGAATCGACTGGAGCGCGTGGCGCGGGAGGTCGGCAACGGCTGATCCCACCCTGCCGCTGCCGGTCGCAGACCTGACCCGCCTGGACGCTGCTCAGCCTCTTCGCGACGGACGGCCCGCTTGCGCTCAGGGCGCGTATTGGGCCGTGATCATGTGGATGGGCGAGGTCTTCGATCCAGATCAAGCAGGCGCGGCGGGTCGGCTCCAAGGCACCTGGCCGATTTGGCGGTGCACGCGCTATGCCGGGGTCGGGTGCGGTGGCTGTACGGGGCCGCCCGTGGGCCGGGATTGTGTGCGGGCCCGTGCCGCCCATCAAGGGCGCCCTTCGGGCGTCGCGTTCCGCGATTTCCGCTTCGCTCCAACCCTTGACCGCCGCCTCGTTCCCGCAGGAAGGCTCTTGTCAGGCGGCCCCGGGGGTGGACGGGTCCCGGGCAGGGCGCGGTCCTCGGTCCGGTTTCGTCCCCGGCCGCCGGGCCGGACGGGCGATCGGAGCCGTTGGAACGTAAATGCGTCGACAGTTCCCCGCCGCGCCGGGCAAAGTGGGCGCCCGTGACGAGCAGTGAGCTGTGGACCCGTGAGACCGCTGACCGCTACGACGCCGAGGAGACCGAGATGTCCTCGGCCGCCGTTCTCGGACCGACTCTCGCCTTCCTCTCCGAACTCGCCGGAGACGGCCGGGCACTGGAGTTCGCCATCGGTACCGGGCGAGTGGGCGTCCCGCTCCGGGAACGCGGCGTGCCTGTAGTGGGGATCGAACTGTCCGAGCACATGGCAGCGGTTCTGCGGCGCAAGATCGACGAGGACACCCTCCCGGTGGCCATCGGGGACATGGCCACCACCGTCGTCCCCGGCGAGTTCGCCCTGGTCTATCTCGTCTACAACACCATCACGAACCTGCTCACGCAGGACGAGCAGGTCGAGTGCTTCCGCAACGCCGCACGTCATCTGGGGCCCGGCGGCCGATTTGTCATCGAGCTGGGTGTGCCGCCGCTGCGGTTCATGCCGCCCGGCCAGACCGCGGTGCCGTTCGACGTCTCTGAGCAGCATCTCGGCTTCGACACCGTCGACCCGGTCGAGCAGATTCTCGTCTCGCACCACTTCACCCGCGACGGCGACGACGGCCGCTACCGCCGCGGCAGCTCCCGGCACCGGTACGCCTGGCCGGCAGAGCTCGACCTGATGGCACGGATCGCCGGGCTTGAGCTGGAACGTCGCATCGCGGACTGGGGCGGGGCGCCGTTCACCCGGGACTCTGCGAAGCACATCTCGGTGTGGCGCAAGCCGACCTGATCGGCCACAGGGCCGCCAAAGTAAGCTGTGCCTGCCGAGCCGGGGGCCCTTGTCGCAGCGGGCTGCGAGGGGCTCGGGAATAGGTGGAGTTGGTTCTGGTTTCAAATGCGGGCTCAAAGAGCACTCCAGACGCCCGATATGCCCGTTCTCAAGTGCAATATGGGCCCACATTCGCCCGGAACCCCCGCATCCGCAGGGGGTGGCAGCCGGACAGAGCCGCCCTCCGCCCCCAGCCCACCCGCGCAGCG
>NZ_JAAAXQ010000042.1 GCF_009916105.1 Streptomyces sp. GC420
CGTTGACGACCCGGCCGCCGATGCGCAGGGTGCCCTCGGTGATGTCCTCCAGCCCGGCGATCATGTTCAGGGTGGTGGACTTGCCGTAGCCGCGTCCGTAGCGCGGGGCCGGCGGCTGCCAGGCCGCTCTCCGGGCGTCGAGCTCCGCGTCGTCCACCTCCAGGCGGAGGGTGCGTGCCGCCACGTCGAGGGTGATCCGGTCGCCGGTGCGGACGAGGGCGAGGGGTCCGCCGACGTACGACTCGGGGGCGACGTGGAGCACGCACGCCCCGTACGACGTACCGCTCATCCGGGCGTCGGAGATCCGCACCATGTCGCGGACCCCCTTCTTGAGGAGGTGGTCGGGGATGGGGAGCATGCCGTACTCGGGCATGCCGGGGCCGCCGAGCGGGCCGGAGCCCCGGAGCACCAGGACGCTGTCCTCGGTGATGCCGAGTCCGGGGTCGTTGATGGTGCGCTGCATCGTCCTGTAGTCGTCGAAGACGACGGCGGGTCCGGTGTGCCCCAGCAGGTGCGGCTCGGCGGCGATGTGCTTGATGACCGCGCCGTCGGGGCAGAGGTTGCCGCGCAGCACCGCCACTCCCCCCTCCTCGGCGAGCGGGTTGTCGCGGGGCCTGATGACGTCCGGGTTGTGCACGAGCGCGCCGTCGAGCTGTTCGCGCAGCGTGGCGTGGGCGACGGTGGGCCGGCCGAGGTGGAGCCGGTCCTCCAGCCGCGAGAGGAAACCGGGGAGTCCGCCGGCGAAGTGGAAGTCCTCCATCAGGTACTTCCCGCCGGGGCGGAGGTTGGCGAGGACCGGGACCGTGCGGGCGATGCGGTCGAAGTCGTCGAGCCGCAGCTCGACGCCGGACCGTCCGGCCATCGCGATGAGGTGGATGACCGCGTTGGTGGAGCCGCCGAGGGCGAGGACGGTGGCGACCGCGTCCTCGTAGGCCTCACGGGTCAGCAGCCGGGACAGCTTCAGGTCCTGCCACACCAGTTCGACGATCCGCATGCCCGAGGCGGCCGCCATCCGGTCGTGTCCCGAGTCGACGGCGGGGATCGAGGAGGCCCCGGGCATCGTGACGCCCAGCGCCTCGGCGGCGGCGGTCAGGGTCGAGGCGGTGCCCATGGTCATGCAGTGGCCGGGCGAGCGGGCGAGACCGCTCTCCAGCTCGGCCATCTCGCAGTCGCCGATGAGCCCCGCCCGCTTGTCGTCCCAGTACTTCCACATGTCGGTGCCGGAGCCGAGCACCTCGTTGCGCCAGTGGCCCGGCAGCATCGGCCCGGCCGGCACGAACACCGTGGGCAGGTCGGCGGAGGCGGCGCCCATCAGCAGCGCCGGGGTCGACTTGTCGCAGCCGCCCATCAGCACGGCCCCGTCCACCGGGTAGGAGCGCAGCAGTTCCTCGGTCTCCATCGCGAGGAGGTTGCGGTAGAGCATCGGGGTGGGCTTCTGGTACGTCTCCGAGAGGGTGGAGACGGGGAATTCGAGGGGGAAGCCGCCGGCCTGCCACACGCCCCGCTTGACCGCCTGCGCCCGGTCCCGGAGGTGGACGTGGCAGGGGTTGATGTCCGACCAGGTGTTGAGGATCGCGATGACGGGCTTGCCGAGGTGCTCCTCGGGGAGGTACCCGAGCTGCCGGGTGCGGGCGCGGTGGCTGAATGACCGCAGTCCTCCGGTGCCGTACCAGTGGTGGCTGCGCAGCTCCTCCGGCGTCCTGCGGCGGGGGGCCGACTTTTCGGCGCGGTGCGCGGTGCGGTCCTCGGGGCTGCCGGTGGTGGGGCCGTGGGTGCGGTCCTCGGTGCGGCCGGCGGTCATATGCCCCACCCCCCGACGAGGGCCGCGACGTCGGCGCGCTCCGTCTCGGGCAACTGCCCGATCGGCGGCCGCACGTCGCGGCGGCACAGCCCGAGCGCGGCCAGCGCCTCCTTGACGACGGTGACGTTGTTGGCGGCCTGGTCGGCGGCGCGCAGGTCCTCGAAGGGCCGGATCTGCTCCCAGATCTTCATGGCGCCCTGGTAGTCGGCGGCGCGCAGCGCCTGGAGCATCCCCAGCGAGACGGAGGGGGCGACGTTGACGAGCCCCGAGGTGAACCCGGTGGCGCCGACGGCCCAGTAGGACGGGGCGTACAGTTCGGCGAGGCCCGCGACCCAGACGAAACGGTCGAGCCCGGCGTCGCGGGCGACGGCGGCGAAGCGGGCCGCGTCCGGCACGGCGTACTTCACGCCGACGACATTGGGGCACAGCTCGCCGAGGCGGCCGATGGTGGCCCCGCTCAGCAGCGGGTTGCGGATGTAGGGCACCACGCCGAGTTCGGGAACGGCCTCGGCGATCTCGCGGTGGTAGTCGACCCAGCCGTCCTGCGAGACGTACGGGTGGACGGGCTGGTGCACCATCACCATCTCGGCGCCGATCTCGCGGGCGTGCCGCGCGCCTGCGACGGCGGTGGGCACGTCGTGCCCTACGCCGACGAGCACGGCGGCCCGGTCGCCGGCCTCGTCCACGGTGAGTTCGGCGACGCGGCGCCGCTCCTCGGGGGTGAGGGCGTAGAACTCGCCGGTGTTGCCGTTCGGGGTCACGGCCCGTACTCCGCCGTCGAGCAGTCTGCGCAGGAGCGCGCGGTAGGTGGTCTCCTCGACGCCGCCGTCGGCGTCGAAGGGGGTCACCGGGATCGCCACGACGTCTGCGAGTGCCGACCTCAGCGGTGAGTGGTCCATGCGGACTGCCCTTTCTCTGGCTTGCGTTGAGCCTGTGCCGAGCTCGTGCATCCGCGCTCGGTGTTCCTCGCCCGGTGGTGCGGCGTACCGCTGCGGACGGCGCCGTCGCGGTGCTGCGGTGACGTATGCGGCGGTGGTGCGGTGGTGCGTGTGCCCTGATGCGGGCGCGGGCGCCGGCGGGGCCGTCCCTTCACCGCGGACGCCCGCGCGGTCTCAGGGGGCCGTGCCCCCGGCGCCGGGGCCGGGGGGCTCCTGCCCGGGCAGCTGTCCCCCGGGGAACTCCTCCTCGGGGAAGGCACGGCGTACGAAGCAGGCGATGTGCTCGTGCAGCGCCTCGCCCGCCGCCTCGGCGTCGCCGTCGAGCGCCAGCCGCAGGATCCGCCGGTGCTCCTCCGCCTCCGTCTGCCAGGAGGGGTTGGCGGCCCAGGCGACCGCCGAGACCAGGGCGGCCTGATCGCGGACCTCGTCGAGCATCCGGGCCAGCAGCGGGTTGCCGCAGGGCACGTACAGCGCCCGGTGGAACTCCCGGTTCGCGAGGCTGCGGTCGGCGGAGTCGGTCGCCTCGTCCGCCCGCACCAGCGCCTCCTGCGCCGCCTCGAGCGAGGCCCCGCGCCGGATGCTGCGGCGCAGCGCCTCGGGCTCCAGCAGCAGGCGGACGTCGTACACCTCGCGTGCCATTGCGGCGTCCACCGCGCGCACGGTGACGCCCTTGTACTGGCTCATGACCACGAGCCCGGTACCGGCCAGCGTCTTGAGCGCCTCGCGCACGGGTGTCTTGGAGACCCCGAACTGCGCGGCGAGTTCGGTCTCGACGAGGGCCTGACCCGGGGTCAGCCGCCCGGTGAGGATGCCGTGCTTGATCGCTTCCAGCACGTACTGCGTGCGAGAGGGGATCGGGCTCGGAGCGAAGGTCATGGGGTCTCGGATCTCTCTCAGATCTCGCGTATCGCGTCTCATATATGACGTACGAAGTACGACGCGATGAAGCTAGGGCCGCCCATGTGTTTCGTCAATGCTTCGGACGGAAGAAGTTCGCGGCGCGGGTGTGAAGTGCGCTCGGGGTCAGGGAAGTTGCCAGGTGGGCGCGGCTATCCTCAGGCCGCGTGCACGCGGCCGCACGTGGCCGGTCGCGGCCGCGACGTGGACGACCGGACGCGTCCTGCGGGGCCGGCCGCGGCACGGCTCTCCGCCTTCGCGTGGCCATGGTCCGGCGGCTTCGGGACCCGGCGACGCGGTGGCGGTGGCCGCGGGTGTCCGGGCCAAGCCCCCGACGGGCGCGGGCAGTCCGGCGGCGCATGCCGACTTGGGCCAGAGCCGTCGTCGCGAGCCGGGGTCGGCGTGCGGGGACGGTTGTCGCCCGGCGGTCAGCCGTTCCTGCCCGCGGTGCGGGGTGCCGCTGTCGGGACTCGAGGGCCGCCTCCTTGCCACGGCCGGGCGACCGTGCGCGCTCACCCCACCTCGGCGAGCGCCTTCCGCACCAGTGCCAGGTCCTGGTCCGAGGCCAGGCCCGCGTGGTAGAGGCGGAGTTCGGTCGCCCCCAGCGATGCCGCGTGGGCAGCGTCCGCGGCCAGCGTGGCCGGGCTGCCGCCCATCCCCGCGACCACCGTGAGGTTGGCGGCCAGAACCTTCCCCGTGGCGTGGTCCCCGAACGGACCGAACATCGCCTCGCGTCCCGCCGCGGGTCCCGTACAGGGCAGCACAACGCCGTCCGCGAGTTCGAGGACGCGGGTGGGCGAGACCCCGGGGTTCGCCCCGGTCCTGTGCGGGGCCGGGTCGGCGTGCAGCAGGACCTGGAAGCCCTCGGGAGCGGCGGCCCGCACCGCCCGGACGGCCGCCTCCTGGAGCGTGCGGGCGGCCAGGGACCGGAACTCCAGGGTGGCCGCCGCGAGTTCCGCCCCGAGGAGCTCCCGCACGGCGTCCCATCCCCCGGGCGGCCCGGTCCGGCCCGCCCACAGGGGTGCCAGCGCCCGCCGTACCGCCTCCGCCAGTTCCCCGGCGTCCAGCCCCGCGTCCCGGTACCCCTCCGCGCAGGACGCGCAGAAGCAGAGCGACATCAGGTACTGCGCCGCCTCGCCGAGCGGGGCCCCGCCCACCTTGTCGTGCGCGTGCAGGTGCGCGAAGCCGTACCAGCCGCAGGACTCCAGCTCGGTGCCGCGCGCCCCGGGGCGCGCGGCGGCCTCCGCGGCCAGGTCGACGAGGTAGGAGCGCACCTCGGGCCGCGCGATGCACGGCGCCCACGGGTAGCGGTCGCCGTACGCGTTGACGACGGAGGTGTCGGGATGTTCGGCGCCCAGACGGGAGTTGTGGGCGAGGACCACCCAGGAGTGGACGTCGAGCCCCTCGGCCGCGAGGGCACCGGCGGCCTCGCCGAAGGGGTCGGAGGGCCGCGGCGGGTCCCCCGGGTCCCCGGCGGCCCACGCCCCGGGGGCGTACGGTCGCAGCCGTCGGCCCGCCCAGCGTTCCCGGCCGGCCGGGTACAGCACCGCGGCGTGCTCGGCGGTGACGACGCGGTGCCGCGGATGGCGGGGGGTCAGGGCCCGGGTGGAGTGGTAGGCGGAGGCGAGGGTCACCTGCCGGACGCCCAGACCGGCGATCCGGCGGGCGGCGTCGGGGTCGCCGATCACGTCCCAGGGGTAGACGAACGCGGAGGTCTTCACGGCGCGTACTCCAACAGCTCGGTACTCGGCCCTCGGCACCCGGGGCGCTCGGAGGACGGGGTGTTCGGGAGACGGTGCTCAGGAAGCGGGGTGCTGGGGTGCTCGGGAGGCGGTGGACCCAACCGGCAGCGTCAGACCGTACTCCACGAGCTCGGCCAGCCGCTTCACGTGCTCGGGCGCCGGCTCGCTCAGCGGCGGCCGCACCTCCCCGACGTCCGTGCCGCGCAGCCGCACTCCCGCCTTGACGAGTGAGACCGCGTATCCGCGCCCCAGGGCGCGCAGTTCCGCGAACGGACGGTAGAAGCCGTCGAGCAGGCGGCCCACGGTCTCGTCGTCGCCGCCGGCAAGGGCCCGGTGGAAGGCGAGGGCGATCTCCGGGGCGAAACAGAAGACGGCGGACGAGTAGCGGGTGATGCCGATGCCCCGGTAGGCGGGCACCGTGAGTTCGGCGGTCGGCAGCCCGTTGAAGTACAGGAAGTCCCGGCCGGGCAGTTCGGCGCGCACCGCGCTGACGGTCCGCTGCATCAGTTCGAGGTCGCCGTGGCCGTCCTTGAGGCCCACGATCCCGGGCACGCGCGCCAGTTCGACGACGGTCCCCGGGGTGAAGACCGCGTTGTCGCGCTGGTAGACGATCACGTCGAGCGAGGTGGCGGCGGCCAGTTCGGTGTAGTGCCGCAGCAGCCCCTCCTGCCCCGCGAGGACGAGGTACGGCGGCATGGCGAGCAGACCGTCGGCGCCCGCCTGACTCTGCGAGCCGGGCGTACCGGACGGCGAGCGCGGTCCCGTAGCCGGCGCCGGCGATCACGGGGACGCGGCCGGCGGCCTCGTCCACGGCCGCGGCGACGCAGTCGCGGAACTCCTCGGGGGTGAGGGCGTGGAACTCGCCGGTGCCGCAGCAGGCGAACACCGCCGCCGCGCCCGCCTCGACGCCGGCGCGCACGTGGGCGCGGAAGGCGTCGAGGTCGAGTGCGCCACCCGGGCCGAACGCGGTCACGGGGAAGAACAGCAGGCCGTCGAGGCGAGCGGCGAGCGGGGCTGAGGTCACGGACCCTCCCAGACGTGCATGCCTATGATTGTCGTCCATATCCCTGAACATGGTCACGCTAGGGCAGGCCGCAGGGGCCGGTCAAGGCGACTTGTCGGCGAAAACGGGCGGATCCGTCCGCCGCCGGGGGCACTTGACGGCAACCGGGGCGCTCCCTAGCGTGTCCACGCATGTGAATACCGTCCATGGACAGAGCGGCAGTCGGGCCGGTGCCCGCTGACCCGTACGAGGAGAGCCGTTCATGCCCGCTCCGCGCACCGTCCTGATCACCGGCGCCGCAGGCGGCGTCGGCACGCTCATGCGGGGCCTGCTGCCCGCGTACGGATACCGGCTGCGCCTGCTCGACCTCGTACCCGTGGAGGGCGAGCCGGACGCGGTCACCGCCGACCTCGGCGACAGGGAGGCCGTGCGCGAGGCGGTACGGGGCGTGGACGCGATCGTGCACCTCGGCGGCATCTCCCTGGAAGCCCCGTTCGAGAAGATCCTGCACGCGAACATCGTCGGCACCTACAACCTCTACGAGGCCGCGCGGGAAGAAGGTGTACGCCGCGTCGTCTTCGCCTCCAGCAACCACGCCGTCGGCTACACCCCGCGCCCGGTCGGCGACGACCCGCTGGTGCCCGCCGACACTCCGCACCGCCCCGACACCCGCTACGGTCTCTCGAAGGCCTTCGGCGAGGACCTCGCCCAGTTCTACTGGGACAAGCACGGCGTGGAGTCCGTGTCCATCCGCATCGGCTCCTGCTTCGTGGAGCCCACCTCCGTGCGGATGCTGTCGCTCTGGCTGAGCCCCGGCGACTGCGCGCGCCTCCTCGACGCGGCCCTGCGGGCCGAGCACGTCGGTCACACCGTCGTCTACGGGTCCTCGGCCAACACCCGGCTGTGGTGGGACCTGTCGACGGCGCGCGCCCTCGGCTACGAACCGCGGGACGACTCCGAGCAGTACGCCGAGAAGCTCATCGCCGAGCACGGCGAACCGGACCCCGCGTCCCCCGAACACGGCGTCCTGGGCGGGCACTTCACGACGAACCCGCCGCAGTGGCCGCACTGAGCGGCACCGGGCGGCGCGGGACGGACGGCTGCGCGCTCGGAAAACCCGTTGCCGCGGCTCCGGGGGGCGGACACGCTGGGGCCATGCCCCGACCCTCAGGCTTCGCCTACGAGCGGCACGCCGACGGCGCCGTACGCATCACCCACCACGGCCGCGCCGCCGGCACCCTGCGCGGCGGGCGGGCCGAGAAGTTCCTCGCGGAGGTCGCCTCGGGCGACGCCCAGCTGGTCATGGCCCGCTGGACCGGCGCGTACCGGCGGGGCAACGAGCGGACCGCCAGGGAACACCCGCGCAACCGGCGCTGACCAGGCACGCGAGCCGGACCGCCACCCCCTGTCGGTGAACCGTCCGGCGGTCGGTAAGGGAACGGTAAAGCGCACTCGCTCGTTATCACCGGCATGACAGCTATGACCCCCGGCTCGAACATTCCTCTCTCCGCCGCGCGCGTGGCGGTGGACGTCACCGCCCCGGTGCGGCTCGACGTATCGGGCCTGCTGCTCACCGCCGACGGCAAGGTGCGCTCCGACGACGACTTCATCTTCTACAACCAGCCGTCAGGGCCGGGCGTCACCTACCGCTCGGGCGGCGGGACGGCCCCGGACTCGATCACCGTGGACACCACGGCGGTTCCGCCCGGCATCGAGAAGATCGTCGTGACGGCCAGCCCCGACGCGGCGGGCCAGACCTTCCAGGGCATCGAACCGACCGCCACCATCCGCAACGCCGACGACGGCAGCGTGCTGGCCACCTTCACCCCGCCGCGCCTCGGCAGCGAGACGGCCCTCGTGGTGGCCGAGATCTATCTGCGGGGCGGCGCCTGGAAGGCCCGCGCGGTCGGCCAGGGGTACGCGAACGGGCTCGCAGGCATCGCCACCGACTTCGGGGTCACGGTCGAGGAACCGGCCGCCGCGCCCGCTCCCGCACCGGCGGCACCGCCGGCACCGGTGACCGCTCCCCCGGTTCCCGCCGCCGCACCCGCACCGCAGGCGCCCCCGGCCGCGCCCGCCACCGGGAAGATCAACCTGGACAAGGGCCGGGTGAGCCTCCAGAAGAACCAGACGGTGTCCCTGGTCAAGGGCGGCCGCCCGCTGCTCTCCCAGGTCAAGATGGGACTCGGCTGGGAGCCCGCCTACCGTGGCAAGGACATCGACCTCGACGCCTCGGTCATCGCCTACGGCCCTCAGCGCAACCACATCGACAGCTGCTACTTCGGCAAGCTGTCGATCCTGAACGGCGCGATCAAGCACTCCGGCGACAACCTCACCGGCGAGGGCGCGGGCGACGACGAGGTGATCGTCGTCGACCTCGGCCGGCTGCCCGCCGAGGCGACGGGGCTCGTCTTCACTGTCAACTCGTTCTCCGGGCAGAAGTTCACCGAGGTCGCGAAGGCCTACTGCCGCCTCATCGACGCCGCGACGGGCGAGGAACTGGTCCGTTTCGACCTCACCGGCGCCGAGCCGCAGACCGGCGTGATGATGGCGAAGCTGATCAGGCAGTTCTCGGGCGAGTGGGAGATGACGGCGATGGGCGACTTCGTGAAGTCCCGCACGGTCCGCGGCATGGTCAAACCCGCCGCCCAGGCGCTCTAGTGCCGCGTCGGCCGAGGTTCGCCCCGTCGCGACGCCCTGCACGGTACTCCCCCGCAGCCATCCGGAGCGCGGGAGGTACCCCCACGCTGCGTTGGCCGAAAGCCCGAGCAGGCCCACTACGAGGGCTTCCGGCCGCCTTGCGATGCTCCCCCTGCCTCCGGCGGGAGGTGCCCCCGGCACCGGACGCCGCTCCTCAGCGGGCAAACCCCGACCGACGCGGCACTAGCCCCGCCTCGGCACCGGCCTTCCGGGCCGGCCGGACGCCCGGGTCCCGCACCCCCGGGCGTCCGGTCGGCCTGCGCGGGGACGCACGGGTCCGCCGGCGGAGCACTCAGCGGCGGTGACGCTTCCAGGGGCCGGTGATGGCCAGCATGATTCCGGGCTTCTGGATGCTCGCGTACAGCGTTTTCCCGTCCGGGGAGAAGACGACGCCCGCGAACTCGCTGTACTCCGGTTCCTCCGCCGTGCCGATGTTCAGCTCGTTGCGCGCGACGGGATACATGCGGCCGGTGTCGGTCGCGCCGAAGAGGTGCTGGCCGCCGTCGCCGTCCTCGGCGATGATCAGCCCGCCGTACGGTGAGACCGTGATGTTGTCCGGGCCGTCGTAGCCGCCGTCCGCGGACGGGTCCTGATTGACGCCGAGCAGCACCTTCAGGGTCAGCGTCCGGCGGCGCGGATCGTAGAACCAGACCTGTCCGTCGTGCGGCCTGCCGGGGCTCTCGTCACGGGCGTACGAGGAGACGACGTACGCCCCGCCGTCGGCCCACCACATGCCCTCCAGCTTCCGCGCCCGGGTGACCTCCCCCGTGTCGAACTGCCGGCGCACCGGCACCGTGCGCGCGTCGCGGTCGGGCACGTCCACCCAGTCGACGCCGTACACCGTGCCGGTCTTCACGGCCCGGGAGAGGTCGTCGACGAACCGGCCGCCGGAGTCGTAGCACTTGGGGGCCTGGAGGGTGCCCGCGTCGTCCGCGAGGGCGCGGAACCTGCCGCGGCCGTGGTGGAAGCCGTGCGGCGGAACCCAGCGGAAGAACAGGCCGTTGGGGTCGGAGTCGTCCTCGGTGAGGTAGGCGTGCCCGCGCTGGGGGTCGATGACGACGGCCTCGTGGTCGAAGCGGCCGAAGAACTTCAGCGGCTTGGGCGAGCGGTTGGCGCGCCGGTCGGCGGGATCGACCTCGAAGACGTAGCCGTGGTCCTTGGTCATGCCGTTCTCGCCGGCCCGGTCGGAGTTCTCCTCGCAGGTCAGCCACGTGCCCCAGGGGGTGGTGCCGCCCGCGCAGTTGGTGGAGGTGCCGGCGAGGCCCACCCACTCGGCGACCCGGCCGTCGCGGTGCACCTCGACGACCGTGCAGCCGCCGGACGCCGCAGGGTCGTAGACCAGGTCCTCGGCGAGCGGCACGGGGTGCTCCCACCGGGAGCGCGGGCCCTTCAGCTCGTGGTTGTTGACGAGCAGGGTCGTGTCGCGCGGCCCTTCGAAGGCGGCGGTGCCGTCGTGGTTGGAAGGGGTGGACTCGCCCGATTCCAGCCTGGTCACGCCGGTGCGGGTGACGACGCGGTACGAGAACCCGGCGGGCAGGGCGAGCAGCCCGTCGGGGTCGGGCAGCAGCGGCCCGTACCCGGGCCCGTACCCCGCGCGCGCGTCGCCGTCCGCGTCCTCCGTGCTCTCGCCGATGTCGTGCGCGGCGAGAGCACCCGGCGCGGTGGCGAGCGCACCCGCGGCGCCGGCCAGCACGACCCCCGCCCCGGCGCGAGCGGATCGTCCGGTGAAGTCCCTGCGGGTGAGCGGCATCGTTTTTCTCCTGAGGAGACCTGAGGGAAGCATCCGACGTGGGGGTGTTGTCGCACCCACCGTTCCGCGCCCGCGCGAACGCCGGTTGAACACCGCCCTACGTCCCGTCTTCGTCCCGGCGACTTCGGCCGTGCCGCCTTCCCGTGGACCTCGATGCCCTGTGCCGCTGACGCCGGTCCGTACCGGTCCGTGCGGGCACGGACCGGTACGGACCGGCCGGAGGAGGGCCGGTCACGGCTCCGCCACGGCACGC
Source organism: Streptomyces sp. GC420 (assembly GCF_009916105.1). Taxonomy (GTDB): domain Bacteria; phylum Actinomycetota; class Actinomycetes; order Streptomycetales; family Streptomycetaceae; genus Streptomyces. Next base: position 11,085 of record NZ_JAAAXQ010000042.1, read on the forward strand.
GACGGGCCCGTGACCGTCAGGCCGGGCCGCGGGAGCGGGCCTTGTATGCCGCCTTGCGGGCCTCCTTCGCGGTCTTCTTGTCCGGGTGGAGACGGCCCATGGCCTCCAGGACGTCCGCGGTCGCCGGGTGGTCGACACGCCATGCCGCGTCGAGGAATCCGCCGAACTGACCGACCAGGCTCTCCACGAGTTCCCGCAACTCGCCGGTGTCCTCCTCGTGGCCGAGCTGGGCGGCGATGGTGTCGATGCTCAGCCAGAAGACCAGGTCCTGGCCGGGCGGCGGCACGTCCGCGGCGCATCGTTCGGCCAGCCAGACCCGTGCGAGGCCGCCCAGTTCCGGATCGCCGAGCACCTCGCGCACGGCCGGCTCCGCGGCGGGACCGATCAGGGCGAGGGCCTGCTGGCACAGGAGCCTGCGCCTCGGGCCCGCGGGGTCCGAGCCCTTGGCCGCGGCGAGGAGTTCCGCGGCCGCCGCCATCGCCTCGCGGCGGGCGAGCCACTGCTCGGTCTCGGCCCGCGCCGCAGTCTCCGGGTAGCCGGTGAGGGCGTCGAGCAGCGCGTCGGCACCCTTGTCGGAGAGGTCGCCCACCGCCGGAGCTGCCACGCCCGCCTCCAGCATTCGGGCACGTACGCCGTACAGGCCGAGCGGGGTGAGCCTGACCATGCCGTAGCGGGTGACATCCTCGTCGAGGAGGGCGTCGGCGCCCGCGCCGGCCGTCCCCGCGCTCGTACCCGGCTCGTCCCGCACCTCCCGTTCGGACTCGTCGGGCTCGTCGGGCTCGTCGGGCTCGTCGGGCTCGTCGGGCTCGTCGGGCTCGTCCAGCATGAGCGACTCGTCGACCGGCCGGTACTCGACGAGTCCGATCGGCTCCAGCATCCGGAACTGGTCGTCCAGGCGCATCATCGCCTCGGAGATCTGCCGCAGGACGGCGTCGGTCGGCTCCACCATGCCCTCGGGCAGGATCATCGACGCGGCCAGCGCGGGCAGCGGCACCGGGGCCTCCCCGCCCTCGCCGACCGTGAGGAGATACAGATTGCCGAGGACGCCGTCGAGGAATTCCGCCTCACCCCGCGCGCCCCGGCCCAGCGACTCCAGATCGACGTCTCCACCGCCGTCAAGGGCGTCGAGGAACTGGTCCAGCGGCGGCACGGCGGCGTCGGCGAGCACGGCCTCGAGCCCGCCGAGCCAGAGGTCGAGGATGTCCTGCGGGCTGCCCGAGGTGAGCAGCGCGAGGTCCGCGCCGGGAGTGGCCAGCCCGTGGAACTGCTCCTCGTCCCCGGCCGCTTCGGCGTCCGCGTCCCCGCCCGCCGCCCGGGGCGCCTCGTCCTCCGTCACGTCGAGCAGGCCGGTGTCGACCGCCAGCCGCCAGGCCTCGCTCGCGCACGCCGGACCCTCCGGTTCCGCCGCGAGGCCGAGCAGTCCGGCCGCCTCGGGAAGCAGCGCGTCGGGCAGTTCGCCGGCCGCGCCCACACGAACTCCCCCGCAGGAGCCCGCCCAGCGGGCGAGGCGCACCGCCCGGGTGAGCAGCGGAGCGGCGAGCGCGTCACGCGCGAGCTCCGCCGTCGGGCGCAGGCGCACCGGCGGCAGGGTCTGAGGGCTTGCGGCCATGAGTGGGGTCTCCTCCGGGTGTACGGAACATCCACGGCCCCCGGCGCAGACGGACTTCCCCCGATACCACCCGGTTCGCCCTCCCGCCCCGGACCGTGCACGCCTCAACCCTAGGCTCTGCCGGGCGCCCGCGCGGCCCGCCGGTGAACTCCGGCCCCGGGCACCGGTGACGGCCGACTCTTTGGCGTGAAACCACGCGAATCGCATTGCGCCACCCGGCACGAGCGCCTATGTGCTCCGTCGGCAGTCCGGTGCGTCACGGCACGTCACCCCATGTGCGGTCCGTCGCGCCCGGTCTCCGCCGGGCCCCCGGCACCCCCATTCGACAGCATCCCTTACCAGTTCACTGAAGAAGATTTAAGTAGAACTTCACCAGCGCCCTGGGAAGACTACGCACGCAACCCACCACCCACGGAAGGTCTCCCATGCCGGTGCCCGCCCCCTTCGGCCGCGCCCTGTGCGCCATGGTCACCCCCTTCACGCCCGACGGCAGCCTCGACCTCGACGGAGCGCAGCGCCTCGCCGACCACCTCGTGGGCGCGGGCGGCGGGTGCGACGGCATCGTGGTGAGCGGCACCACCGGGGAGTCGCCGACCACCACGGACGCCGAGAAGACGGCCCTGGTCCGCGCCGTGGCGGAGGCCGTCGGCGGCCGGGGCGCCGTCGTGGCCGGTGTGGGCACCTCCGACACCCGGCACACCGTCGCACTGGCCCGCGCCGCCGAATCGGCGGGCGCCGACGGACTGCTGGTCGTGACCCCGTACTACAGCCGCCCGCCGCAGGCCGACATCGAGGCCCACTTCCGGACCGTGGCCGACGCCGCCTCGGTACCGGTCCTGCTCTACGACATCCCGGGTCGCACCGGCACCCGGATCGAACCGGAGACCCTGCTGCGGCTGGCAGGACATCCGCGGATCGCCGGGGTCAAGGACTGCTCGTACGACCTGCTGGGGGCCTCCGCGGTGATCTCCCGCACCGGACTCGCGTACTACTCCGGTGTGGAGGAGTGGAACCTGCCGCTGTACGCCGTCGGCGGCGCCGGCTTCATCAGTACGGTCGCCAATGCCGCGGGCCCCGCGCTGCGCGCCGTCCTCGACGCCCATGACAGGGGCGCCAACCCGGACGCGACCCGCGGCCACCAGCGGCTGCTGCCCCTGATCGAGCTGATGATGGCCTCCGGCCTGCCGGGGACGGTCACCGCCAAAGCGCTCCTCGCCGCCCTCGGCCTGCCCGCGGGCCCGGTCCGCGCACCGCTGCGGCCCGCCGGCCGCGAGACGGCCGGCAGGCTGGTGCGGGCGTACGAGGATCTGCTGTCGGGCGCACCGTCCCGCGGACCGATCGGCGAGCCGGCGGACACAGCGCCCGGCACCCGCTGAGCGGGCTCGCGGCCGGTCAGTCCCAGGTGTGGTTGCCCCCGAGAAGCAGGAAGTGCTCCAGAACGTCCTCCATCGGATCGTCGATCTGGCCCGCGTTGACCAGCCCGATGCGGGGGCCGTTGTGGGAGGCGCGGTTGTACTCGTCGGCCCACGCCACACCGTCGAGCAGACCGCACACGGCCGTCGCCGCGACGGCCGTGGTCGCCCAGCGGGCCCCCGCCCGCGTCCAGTTCTTCGTCATTGCCGCTCCTCACCCTGTCGGCTCGGCGTCTGATCCGACACCCCTTCCACCTGTTCATCGGTCCGGTCGGCGGCGGGGTCACGCCGGGTCATCCGGTCGCGGGCGCGGCGGCCGCCCGTGTTGACCGGCGGGAACACGAAGCGGCCGTGCCCCGGACGTGACGGGGACACGGCCGCGGCGGGCCCTGGGCCTCAGTTGTGGGCGTGGAGCACGTCGTTCAGACCGCCCCAGACCGCGTTGTTCGGCCGGGCCTCGACGGCACCGGTGACCGAGTTGCGGCGGAAGAGGATGTTGGAGGCGCCGGACAGTTCCCGGGCCTTGACGATCTGGCCGTCGGGGAGGGTGACCCGGGTGCCGGCGGTGACGTACAGACCGGCCTCGACGACGCACTCGTCGCCCAGCGCGATGCCGACGCCCGCCTCGGCGCCGATCAGGCAGCGCTCGCCGACGACGATGCGCTCCTTGCCGCCGCCGGAGAGGGTGCCCATGGTGGAGGCGCCGCCGCCGATGTCGGAACCGTCACCGATGACGACGCCCGCGGAGATGCGGCCCTCGACCATCGAGGTGCCGAGGGTGCCGGCGTTGAAGTTGACGAAGCCCTCGTGCATGACGGTGGTGCCCTCGGCGAGGTGGGCGCCGAGGCGGACCCGGTCGGCGTCGGCGATCCTTACGCCCTTGGGAGCCACGTAGTCGGTCATGCGCGGGAACTTGTCCACGGAGGTGACCTGGAGGTGCAGGCCCTCGGCGCGGGCGTTCAGCCGGGCCTGTTCCAGGCCGTCCACGGGGACGGGGCCGAGCGAGGTCCAGGCGACGTTGGCGAGCAGCCCGAAGATGCCGTCGAGGTTCTGGCCGTGCGGCTTGACCAGGCGGTGCGAGAGCAGGTGCAGCCGCAGGTAGACGTCGTGGGTGTCGAGCGGCTTGTCGTCGAGGGAGGCGATGACCGTACGGACGGCGACCACTTCGACACCGCGCCGCGGGTCCTTGCCCAGCGCCTTGGGGGCGGCCTCGCCGAGCAGTTCGGCGGCGCGCCCCTCGCTCAGGCGCTCGGTGCCGGCCGGGCCGGGCTCTGCTACCAGCTCGGGGGCGGGGAACCAGGTGTCGAGGACGGTGCCGTCGGCGGCGAGAGTGGCGAGGCCGGCGGCGACGGCGCCGGTGGTGCGCTGTGCGGTGGCGGTGGTGTCGGTCATGACGAAAACCTAACCGGCGGCGCCCCACCGGCGCGAACCGGTCTCACCGGCCGGTCCCGCCGTCCGGCACCCGGCGCCTCCACCTCCACCTCCACCTCCGCCGCCGGTCGGGGTCGTACCGGCGGGCCGTCAGTGCGCGCCCCCGAGGTTCAGCAGCACCACGCCCGCGATGACCAGCGCGATCCCGGCGGCCTTGGCGAGGTCCGTGGACTCGCCGAAGAAGGCGATGCCGATGGCGGCGACCGCGGCCGTGCCCGTGCCGGCCCAGATGGCATAGGCGGTGCCGACCGACATGGATTTCAGCGCCCGGGCGAGAGCAGCGAAGGCGATCAGATAGCCCACGACCGTGATGAGCGACGGCCACAGAGCCTGCTGAATCCGTCGCTGTACTTCATGGCCGTGGTCCCGGCCACCTCCGCCGCTATCGCCACGGCCGGCAGTACGTACGGCATGTGTACGGCGGTACGCATCCGGGCCCGCGGCCGTACGCGGAAAGCCACTTGCCCGCCCCGGCGCGCGACCGGATACGGTTTCCCGGCCAGGCGGGGACGGAAAAGACGCGGATGAGGTGCCGGGATGTCGTACGGGCAGGGGTGGGACGGTCGGGGCCAGGGGCCCGGACCGGGGCCGTACGGTCCGGGGCCGTACGGCATGCCGGCGGGCGGAGGCTGGGGCTGGGGGCCGCCCCCGCCGCCCAGACCGGGCGTCGTTCCGCTGCGCCCGCTCCAACTCGGGGACGTGCTCGGCGGCGCTTTCACGGCCATGGGCCGTTACTGGAAGCAGCTGTTCGGCATAGCGGCCACGGCGTACGGCGTGGCGATCCTCGTCTCGGGCCTCGCTCTGCTGATCGCCTGGTCCGCCGTCCGGGAGCACTTCGAGGCGGTCATCGACGTGGAGCCTCACGAGGATCCGTCCTGGGAGGACATCCGGCCGCTGATCGTCGCCTTCGTCGTGCTGTGGGTCGTGCTCGTGGCCCTGATGGTCCTGGCCACCACCCTGATCTACGCGTCCTGCCCCGCCGTGCTCCAGGAGGCCGTGCTCGGACGGCCGACGACGTTCGGCGCGGTCTGGCGTCGCGCCTGGTCGCGGGTACCTGCCGTGTTCGGCGCGGTCTTCCTCTCCGGGCTGGTGACGGCCGTCCCGGCGCTGCTGATCGGCGGGGCGCTCATCACGCTGCTCGTCGCCCTTGCGGAGCAGGCCACTCCCGCGACGGTGCTGCCGCTCGCCGTCCTCGGCATGCTCGCGCTGGTCCCGTTCAGCGTCTGGCTGTGGGTGCGGTTCTCCCTGGCTCCCTCCGTCGCGGTCTTCGAACTCCAGGGCCCGATCGCCTCACTCCGGCGCTCCGCGCACCTGGTGCGCGGCGCCTGGTGGCGGATCTTCGGTATCGCGCTGCTGGCGTTCTTCATCGCCTCGGTGGCGAGCTACATGATCCAGCTGCCGTTCAGCTTCCTGGGGATGTTCGCCAGCCTGCCGGGGACCGTCGGCGCGGGGCCCGATCCGGAACCCGCCGAGCTGCTGGTCTCGCTGGGCGCGTACTTCGTGTTCATCGTCATCGGGAGCATGATCGGCCAGATCTTCGCGGCGGTGCTCCCGCAGCTGATCCTGGGCCTGCTCTACATCGACCAGCGCATCCGGCGCGAGAGCCTGGACATCTCGCTGGCCCAGGCCGCAGGCGTCCCGCCGGCGGCGCCGCACGCACCGCCGCCCGCCGGACCGTCACCGGCCGGTCCCCCCGCCCGGTAGACCGGACTCCGCCCGGCCTCGGCCGCCCGGTCGTCCGGGGCGGGATCGAGGTACGGATCGGGCCGAACCCCGACAGGCCCTGACTCGGCGCCGCAACCGGCGTGCGCACGGGCGTGATTGCCCTGGATCCGGGCGGCCAAACAGCTGCCCGGAGATCGTCTCGTCCACTATTCTTTCACCGGTCGCGCACCGGGACTTCACGCGTCGTACCGTTCCGTTCGTCCGCGACCCCCCTCTCCTCATGTGCCGAGACACCCGACGGATCCGCGTGCGCCACCGGCGACGCTGGAGGAGTTGCGCATGCCTGAACAGAAGCGCGGGCCCGCCCACGCCCCGCTCGTCCGCCGCCCGGGGAGCGCGCTCGTCCGCACCGTCGCCCCCACCACGGCGCCCGATCCCGAGGATCTGCGGCTCTTCGCGGACAGGCCCCACCCCGCGCTGGAGGCGGGTGGCGGCGCCGGGGGCACGGACCGGATACCCGGGACGCGGCGGCTGTGGCTCGCCGGGGCCCTCGCCGCAGCGGTCCTGGTGACCAGCGTCACCGCGATAGCCCTGCTCGACAGGAATGCCGGCCACAGACCGGCCCAGGACCGCACCACGTCCGCCGCCGACGGCTCGCCCGTACCCGAGGCACTCCTGCCCGGGACTCCCGGCGAGGCGGTCGCGACACCGGAAGGGAAAGCCGGCCTGACGTCCCCTCAGGCGGACCGCACCCCGGCCTCGGGCTCCGCCTCTCCGCAGGACGGCCGCGGCGCGGATGCCAGGGCCTCCGCCTCGGCCCCCTCCTTCTCCGGGACAAGGACGCCGGGCAGGACGACGAGCCCGTCCCCCGGAGCCGGCGGAGGCGCTCCCCCGGCCTCCGCCTCGAAGAAGTCGGTCCAGTCCGTCAACTACCCCGACCGCCACTGGCTGGTGCACTCCTCCGGTGTCGGCCTCGACCCTGTGGGCCCGGGCAGTTCCGCCGGCAGCAGGCAGGCCGCCACCTTCACCGTGGTGCCCGGCCTCGCCGACCCCGGCTGCCACTCGTTCTCCACCGGTGACGGCCGCTACCTCCGTCACCGGGACTTCCGGCTGCGCGCCGACCGTGACGACGGCTCCACGCTCTTCGAGCAGGACGCCACCTTCTGCCCCCGCGCGTCCTCGTTCCCGGGCGCCACAATGCTGGAGTCCTACAACTACCGGGGCCGCTTCCTACGGCACTTCCGGTTCGGCCTCCGACTGGATCCGTACCAGCACAGCGACATCTACCGGGCCGACGCGGCGTTCCGCCTGGTGAAGGCCCTGGCGGGCTGACCCCCCGGCACGGACAGAGGGAAACGGGGAAGGCCCCCGGCAGCGTGTGCCCAGGGCCTTCCCCAGTCCCGTGATACGTGTCCCGCGATGCGTGTCCCGCGATATGTGTCCCGCGGAAGAACGCCGTACGGACTCAGACGTTGAACCCGAGCGCGCGCAGCTGCTCGCGCCCGTCGTCGGTGATCTTGTCCGGGCCCCACGGCGGCATCCAGACCCAGTTGATGCGCAGCTCGTTGACCAGGCCCTCCGTGGCGGACTTGGCCTGGTCCTCGATGACATCGGTGAGCGGGCAGGCTGCCGAGGTCAGGGTCATGTCGACGGTCGCGACATTGGCGTCGTCGATGTGGAGGCCGTAGATCAGGCCGAGGTTGACGACGTCGATGCCCAGTTCGGGGTCGACGACGTCCATCAGGGCCTCACGGAGTTCCTCCTCCGAGGCGGGCTTGGTGGTCAGGGTCTCGTTCTCGCTCATGCCGTCTTCCTCCCGGCCGCATCGGCCTCGCCCAGAGCCTGGGCTGTCGCGTCCTTCCACGCCATCCAGCTCAGGAGAGCGCATTTCACCCGGGCCGGGTACTTGGAGACACCTGCGAACGCGACCGCGTCCTCCAGGACCTCCTCCATGGCGTCGTCCGGCTCGATCCGGCCCTTGGACTGCATCAGTTCCAGGAACGTGGCCTGGATCTTCTGCGCCTCGGCCAGTTCCTTGCCGACCAGCAGCTCATTGAGTACCGAGGCGCTGGCCTGGCTGATGGAACAGCCCTGCCCCTCGTAACTCACGTCGGCGATGCGGGAGCCCTCGTACTTCACGCGGAGGGTGATCTCATCGCCGCACGTCGGGTTGACGTGGTGCACCTCGGCGTCGCCATCCCGCAAGCCCCGCCCGTGCGGGTGCTTGTAGTGGTCCAGGATGACTTCCTGGTACATCGAGTCCAGCTTCACGAGACCAGCCCTTCAGCCGAAGAAGTTCCGTACGTGCTCCAGCCCTTCGACGAGGGCGTCCACCTCGCCGGGCGTGGAGTACAGATAGAACGACGCTCGCGTGGTCGCGGGAATTCCGTACCTCAGGCAGACCGGCCGGGCGCAGTGGTGGCCGACCCGGACAGCTATGCCCTGCTCGTCGAGGACCTGGCCCACGTCGTGCGGGTGGATGTCACCGAGCGTGAAGGAGATCGCGGCGCCCCGGTCCTCGGCCGTGGTGGGGCCGATGATCTTCAGGTCCGGGACCTCGAGCAGCCGCTTCACGGCGTACTCGGTGAGCACGTGCTCGTGCTCGGCGATCCTGTCCATGCCGATCGCGGTGAGGTAGTCCACGGCCGCTCCCAGGCCGATGGCCTGGGAGATCGGAGGCGTGCCCGCCTCGAACTTGTGCGGCGCGGGGGCGTACGTCGAGGAGTGCATCGAGACGGTCTCGATCATCTCGCCGCCGCCGAGGAACGGGGGGAGGTCCTCCAGCAGCTCCTGGCGGCCCCACAGGACACCGATGCCGGTCGGCCCGCACATCTTGTGGCCGGTGAAGGCCACGAAGTCCGCGCCCAGCGCCTGCACGTCGAGCGGCATGTGCGGGGCGGCCTGGGAGGCGTCGATGAGGACGATGGCCCCGACGTCCTGGGCGCGCCGGACGATCTGCTCGACCGGGTTGAAGGTGCCCAGGATGTTGGAGACCAGAACGAACGAGACGACCTTGGTCCGCTCGGTGATGATCTCCTCGATGTTGGACAGGTCGAGCCGGCCGTCGTCCGTGAGACCGAACCACTTCAGCTTCGCGCCGGTGCGCTGCGAGAGCAGCTGCCACGGAACGATGTTGGAGTGGTGCTCCATCTCGGTGATGACGATCTCGGTCTCGTGGTCGACCCGGTAGGGCTCGTCCGCGAAGCCCAGCATGTTCGCCACGAGGTTCAGCGACTCCGAGGCGTTCTTGGTGAAGATCACCTCGTCACGGCTCGGCGCGTTGATGAACGCGGCGATCTTGTCGCGTGCGCCCTCGTACAGCGCCGTGGCCTCCTCGGCGAGGACGTGCACGCCGCGGTGGACGTTGGCGTTGTGCTGCTCGTAGTACTCGGACATCACGTCGAGCACCTGGCGCGGCGTCTGGGAGGTCGCCGCGTTGTCCAGGTAGACGAGCTTCTTCCCGTCGTGCAGGACACGCTCCAGGATCGGGAAGTCCTTGCGGAGCGCCTCGGTGTCGAGAAGGCCGGGCAGCGCCTGCCGGGCGGTCGTCACGCGGACACGCCACCCTTCGCGTAAGCCTCGTAGCCCTCTTCCTCCAGCTTGTCCGCGAGCTCCGGGCCGCCGGACTCGACGATCCGGCCGCCGGAGAAGACGTGGACGTGGTCGGGCTTGATGTACCGGAGGATCCGCGTGTAGTGCGTGATCAGCAGGGTGCCGACCTCGCCGGTGTCGCGGACCCGGTTGACGCCCTCGGAGACGATGCGCAGCGCGTCGACGTCGAGGCCGGAGTCGGTCTCGTCGAGGATCGCGATCTTCGGCCTGAGGAGTTCCAGCTGGAGGATCTCGTGGCGCTTCTTCTCACCGCCGGAGAAGCCTTCGTTGACGTTGCGCTCGGCGAAGGAGGGGTCCATGTGCAGGCGCGCCATGGCCTCCTTGACCTCCTTGACCCAGGTGCGCAGCTTGGGGGCCTCGCCGCGGATGGCCGTGGCGGAGGTGCGCAGGAAGTTGGAGACCGAGACACCGGGGACCTCGACCGGGTACTGCATGGCGAGGAAGAGACCGGCACGGGCGCGCTCGTCGACGGACATCTCCAGGACGTCCTCGCCGTCGAGGGTGACGGTGCCGCCGATGATCGTGTACTTGGGGTGGCCCGCGAGGGAGTAGGCCAGGGTGGACTTGCCGGAGCCGTTGGGGCCCATGATGGCGTGCGTCTCGCCCTGCTTCACGGTCAGGTCGACCCCCTTGAGGATCTCCTTGGTGCCGTTCTCGACCTCGACGGACACGTGCAGGTCGTGGATTTCAAGCGTTGCCATGGGTGCCTCAGGACTCCTGGGTGACGGAGACGAGCACGTCGTCCCCTTCGATCTTTACGGGGTAAACGGGGACAGGGCGCGTCGCGGGCAGACCGTCGGGCTTGCCCGAGCGCAGGTCGAAGCGGGAGCCGTGCAGCCAGCACTCGATGTGGCAGTCGTCCACCTCGCCCTCGGAAAGCGAGACGTTCGCGTGCGAGCAGACGTCGTTGATCGCGAACACCTCCCCGCCGGTGCGGACGACGGAGACCGGCGTGCCGTCGAGCTCCACCCGCTTCGGGGTGTCCTCCTCCAGCTCGCTGAGGCCGCAGACGCGTACGAAATCGGACGGGGTCATGCGACCGACGCCTCCAGTTCCGCATCGATCTTGGCGATCAGACGCTCCTGGACGTCCTCGACGCCGATCTGCTGCACCAGCTCGGCGAAGAAGCCCCGCACGACGAGACGGCGGGCCTCGTCGGCCGGGATGCCGCGCGACATCAGGTAGAAGAGCTGCTCGTCCTCGAAGCGGCCGGTCGCGGAGGCGTGGCCGGCCCCGACGATCTCACCGGTCTCGATCTCCAGGTTCGGCACGGAGTCCACGCGGGCGCCGTCCGTGAGGACCAGGTTGCGGTTGAGCTCGTAGGTGTCGGTGCCCTCGGCGGCGGCCTCGATGAGGACGTCGCCGATCCACACGGCGTGCGCGTTCTGGCCCTGCAGCGCGCCCTTGTAGGCGACGTTGGAGCGGCAGTGCGGCACATTGTGGTCGACGAGGAGGCGGTGCTCCTGGTGCTGGCCGGCGTCGGTGAAGTACAGGCCGAACAGCTCGGCCTCGCCGCCGGGTCCGGCGTACGTCACCCGCGGGTGGAGGCGGACGAGGTCACCGCCGAAGGTGACGACGATCGACCTGAACGAGGCGTCCCGGCCGACCAGCGCGTTGTGCTGCGCGACGTGGACGGCGGTGTCGTCCCAGTCCTGGACGGAGACGACGGTGAGCCTGGCGCCGTCACCGAGGACGTAGTCGACGTTGGCGGCGAGCACGGCGTCACCGGTGTGGTCGATGACGACGACGGCCTCCGCGAAGGCACCGAGCTCGATGACCTGGTGGCCGAAGGCGGTGCCGCCCTCGCCGTGCACGGAGATGCGGATCGGCTCGCCGAGGACGGCCTCCCTGGGCACCGAGACGACCGAGGCCTTCTCGAACGAGGAGTACGCCTGGGCGGCGACCCGGTCCACGGGCGTGCCGGCCCGGCCGAGGCGCGCGTCGTCACGGGCGACGGTCTCGACGATGACGCCCTCGGGGGCCTCCACCTCGACACGGACGCCGCCGCCGGTGGCGACGGCGGTGCCGTCGTGCAGCCCGCGCAGGCGTTCCAGCGGGGTGAACCGCCACTCCTCCTCACGGCCGTGGGGGACGGGGAAGTCCGCCACGTCGAAGGACGGGGGCGCACTCATACGCGTCGCGACGGTGGACTCACCGGCCACCGCTACGCTTCCGGAGGTGGTGCTCCCCGCCGGAATGTTCTGAGCCTCAGCCATGGCTGTAGTGGTTTCTCTTCCTACGTACGTACGTCAAAAGGTCGGGAACTGCTGGAGGGCCGGACGGGTCAGCCGACCGCGCCTTCCATCTGCAGCTCGATCAGCCGGTTGAGCTCCAGGGCGTACTCCATGGGCAGTTCCTTGGCGATCGGCTCGACGAAGCCGCGCACGATCATCGCCATCGCCTCGTCCTCGGACAGGCCGCGCTGCATCAGGTAGAACAGCTGGTCGTCGGAGACCTTGGAGACGGTCGCCTCGTGGCCCATGGTCACGTCGTCCTCGCGGACGTCGACGTACGGGTAGGTGTCGGAGCGGGAGATCGTGTCGACGAGCAGCGCGTCGCACAGCACGTTCGACTTGGATCCGGCCGCGCCCTCGCCGATCTCGATCAGGCCGCGGTACGAAGTACGGCCGCCGCCCCGCGCCACCGACTTGGAGACGATGTTCGAGGAGGTGTTCGGTGCCATGTGGACCATCTTGGCGCCGGCGTCCTGGTGCTGGCCCTCGCCCGCGAAGGCGATGGACAGGGTCTCGCCCTTGGCGTGCTCGCCCATGAGGTAGACCGCCGGGTACTTCATGGTGACCTTGGAGCCGATGTTGCCGTCGACCCACTCCATGGTCGCGCCCTCGTAGGCCACGGCGCGCTTGGTGACCAGGTTGTAGACGTTGTTCGACCAGTTCTGGATCGTCGTGTAGCGGCAGCGGCCGCCCTTCTTGACGATGATCTCGACGACGGCGCTGTGCAGCGAGTCCGACTTGTAGATCGGGGCGGTGCAGCCCTCGACGTAGTGGACGTAGGCGTCCTCGTCGACGATGATCAGCGTCCGCTCGAACTGGCCCATGTTCTCGGTGTTGATCCGGAAGTAGGCCTGGAGCGGGATCTCGACGTGCACGCCCTTCGGCACGTAGATGAACGATCCGCCGGACCACACGGCCGTGTTCAGGGAGGCGAACTTGTTGTCGCCGACCGGGATCACCGTGCCGAAGTGCTCCTTGAAGAGCTCCGGGTGCTCCTTCAGGGCGGTGTCGGTGTCGAGGAAGATCACGCCCTGCTCCTCCAGGTCCTCACGGATCTGGTGGTAGACGACCTCCGACTCGTACTGCGCGGCGACACCGGCGACGAGGCGCTGCTTCTCCGCCTCGGGGATGCCCAGCTTGTCGTAGGTGTTCTTGATGTCCTCGGGCAGGTCCTCCCAGGACTCCGCCTGCTTCTCCGTGGAGCGCACGAAGTACTTGATGTTGTCGAAGTCGATGTCCGACAGGTCGGAGCCCCAGGTCGGCATGGGCTTCTTGCCGAAGAGCTTCAGACCCTTCAGGCGCAGCTTCAGCATCCATTCCGGCTCGGACTTCTTCGCGGAGATGTCGCGCACGACATCCTCGTTCAGCCCGCGCTTGGCGGAGGCGCCGGCGACGTCGGAGTCGGCCCAGCCGTACTCGTACTTGCCCAGGCCCTCCAGCTCGGGGTGGGCAGTCTCCGTGGGGAGCGTCATGCGGGGTTCCTCCCGGACGTGCTTGAAGATGCTGTGGTGGTGGTCTTGGTGCCGCGGGGGGCGCCGCCGCCGCGCGGGATGAACGTCGTGCAGACCCCGTCGCCGTGGGCGATCGTGGCCAGGCGCTGCACATGGGTCCCGAGCAGCTCGGAGAAGACCTCGGTCTCCGCCTCGCACAGCTGCGGGTACTGCTCGGCGACGTGGGCGACCGGGCAGTGGTGCTGGCAGAGCTGCTCGCCCGCCTGGGGGCTGGGCGCGCTGCGTGCCGTGGCAGCGTACCCGTCCGCGGTCAACGCCCTGGCCAGCGCCTGCGCGCGGGTCTCCGGCACGGCGGCCTCGACGGCCCCGCGGTACTTCTCCGCCTGGGCCTCGACCCGGGCCCTGGCGAACGCGGCGACGGCCGCCTCGCCCGCCGCCCCGCCTCCGGCGCACCGGGCGATCCACGCGAGCGCGTCCGCGGCGAGGGTGTCGTAGGACTGGTCGAAGGCGTCCCGGCCGCTGTCGGTCAGGGCGAACACCCGGGCCGGACGGCCGCGGGTACGGGCGCCGTAGACCCGCTGCTCGCGTGCTTCGATCGTGTTCTCGGAGACGAGGGCGTCCAGGTGCCGGCGCACCGCGGCCTGGGTCAGCCCCAGGCGCTTCGCGAGGTCGGCGACCGTGGAGGGCCCGTGGTCCAGGATCGACCGCGCGACCCGGTTGCGCGTCGAGCGCTCCCTGGTCGCGAGCTCTTCCCGGTCCTCGTGCGGGACCCCACCGACGTTTTTCACAACACCATTGTTGCGTAATTCTCCGGGAAGCGACAAGCCGGGCCCGCATCCCGCCCGGGTGGCCTCGCTCACTTAGGGTTACCTAACCCGATCGGCCGCGATCACTCTCCGTGATCCCTGACCGCCGCCGGGCCGTGGCCCGATCCCCCACCCGTGTCCCCGGTCCCCGCCGCGCGTATCTAGACTGCCCGGCATGCGTAGCGACCCCGTCGTCCAGGTCCGGGGCCTGGTCAAGCGGTACGGACCGAAGACCGCGGTGGACGGCCTCCATCTCAGCGTCGGAACCCTCGGATCCGGGAGTGTCACCGCCGTCCTCGGACCCAACGGCGCCGGGAAGACCACCACCATCGAGATCTGCGAGGGCTACCGCCGCCCCGACGCGGGATCCGTACGCGTCCTCGGCCTCGACCCGGTCGCCGACGCGGCACGGCTGCGGCCCCGGATCGGCGTGATGCTCCAGTCGGGCGGCGTCTACTCGGGAGCCCGCGCCGAGGAGATGCTGCGCCACATGGCCAGGCTGCACGCCCACCCGCTGGACGTGGGCGCCCTCACCGAGCGGCTCGGTCTCGGCTCCTGCGGCCGCACGCCCTACCGGCGGCTCTCCGGCGGCCAGCAGCAGCGCCTCGCCCTGGCCATGGCCGTCGTCGGCCGCCCCGAGCTGGTCTTCCTCGACGAGCCGACGGCGGGCCTCGACCCCCAGGCCCGGAGGGCCACCTGGGACCTGATCCGCGACCTGCGCGCCGACGGCGTGAGCGTCGTCCTGACCACCCACTACATGGACGAGGCCGAGGAGCTCGCCGACGACGTCGCCATCGTCGACGCCGGCCGCGTCGTCACCCAGGGCACACCCGAGCAGCTGTGCCGCGGCGGCGCCGAGAACACCCTCCGCTTCACCGGCCGACCAGGACTCGACCTCGCCGGCCTGCTCAAGGCCCTGCCCGCCGACACGACGGCGGCCGAACTGACCCCGGGCGCCTACCGCATCAGCGGCAAGGTCGACCCCCAGCTGCTGGCCACCGTCACCTCGTGGTGCGCCCAGCACGGGGTCATGCCGGACCGCATATCGGTGGAGCGGCACACCCTGGAGGACGTCTTCCTGGAGCTGACAGGGAAGGAACTGCGCTCATGAGCGGCGGTACGAACACGAACACCCCCGGCACCCCCGCCACCTCCGGCACTCCCGGCGCGTATGCCCCGATGCCGGGGGCCGCACCGCTGCCGCGGATGATCGCCGCGCAGGCCGCCCTGGAGACGCGGATGCTGCTGCGCAACGGCGAGCAGCTGCTGCTGACCGTGGTCATCCCGGCCCTGCTGCTGGCCCTCTTCGGCACGGTCGACATCGTCGACACCGGCGAGGGCGAGGCGGTCGACTTCCTCGCCCCGGGAGTGATCGCGCTGGCCGTGATGTCCACCGCGTTCACCGGCCAGGCCATCGCCACCGGCTTCGAACGCCGCTACGGAGTCCTCAAGCGGCTCGCCGCCTCCCCGCTGCCGCGCTGGGCCCTGATGACCGCCAAGACCCTGTCCGTGCTGGTCACCGAGGTCCTCCAGATCGTGCTGCTGACGGCGATCGCCTTCGCGCTCGGCTGGTCGCCCCGGGGCAACCCGGTCTGGGTCGTCCTGCTGGTCGTGCTCGGCACGGCGGCCTTCTCCGGACTCGGCCTGCTGATGGCGGGCACGCTGAAGGCGGAGGCGACGCTGGCCGCGGCCAACCTGGTGTTCCTGCTGCTCCTGGTGGGCGGCGGGGTCGTCGTACCGCTGGACAAGTTCCCGGAGGCGGCGCAGTCCGTCCTCGCGCTGCTGCCCATCTCCGCGCTCTCGGACGGGCTGCGCGACGTGCTGCGCGACGGGGCCGGGATGCCCTGGGGCGACCTGGGGATCCTGGCGGCGTGGGCGGTGCTCGGCCTGGGCGCGGCGGCGCGGTTCTTCCGCTGGGAGTAGGCCGCCCGGGGCGGGCGGGACCCCTCGTGAACGGATGCACAAGCGCTCCGCTTACGATGGGCCCGTGCCGAACGTGACCCGGGCCGATCTGACCCAAGCCGTGCGAAACCCCCTCGCCCACATCGCCTCGCGCTGGACGCCGTCCCCCGTGACGGTCCGGCGGGCGGCCCTCTCCGCGCTCGTGATGAACGTGCTCATCGTGGTCACCGGAGGCGCGGTGCGGCTGACCGGTTCCGGTCTGGGCTGCCCCACCTGGCCCAAGTGCACCTCCGACTCCCTCACCGCCACCAGCGAGATGGGCCTGCACGGCGCGATCGAGTTCGGCAACCGCCTGCTGACGTACGTGCTGTGCGCGGCGGTCGGCTGGGCGATCGTCGCCGCGCGCTCGCAGAAGCCGCTCAGGCGCGGTCTGCTGCGGCTCGGCTGGGCACAGTTCTGGCTGGTCATGGGCAATGCGGTGCTCGGCGGCATCGTCGTCCTGGTCGGCCTCAACCCGTACACCGTGGCCGCGCACTTCATGCTGTCCACCGCGCTGATCGCGGTCGCGACGGTGATGTGGCACCGCACCCGTGAGGGCGACGCCCCGCCACGGCCGCTGGTCGGCGCGTCGGTGCGGCAGCTGGTGTGGTTCATGGTGGCGGCTTCGGCGCTGCTGATCCTCGTGGGCACCGTGGTGACCGGCGCGGGACCGCACGCCGGTGACTCGAGCGAGGTCGCTCGCATGCCGGTGAGCTGGGAGGACGTCAGCAAGCTGCACGCCGTCCTGGCGTGGATCGTGGTGAGCCTGACCTTCGCCCTGTGGTTCGTACTGAAGGCGGTGGACGCACCGCGGGGTCCGCTGCACCGCACCCGGGAACTCTTCCTGGTCCTGCTGGCCCAGGGCGCGATCGGGTACGTCCAGTACTTCACCGACCTGCCCGAGGTCCTGGTGGCCGCCCACATGTTCGGGTCCTGCCTGACCTGGATCGCGGTGCTGCGCGTGCTGCTGTCGCTGCGGGAGCGGCCGGAGAGCGCACCGGCCGCTCCCGATCAGAGCGGCGACCCCGAGCTGACGGCCGTCTGAGTCCGTCCCGCGGCGGCGGGAGACGGGGCCGGCCGGCCCCGTCCGCGGTCCGGGACGAAGTGCGGCCCGGGCGTCAGGCGTCCGGAAGCCGGTAGACACGGCGGGCGTTGCCCGCCGCGATCATCCCGGTGACCCGCCGGGCGTCCGGCAGCGACCACGCGCCTTCCTCGACCCAGCCGCACAGCAGTGACTCCAGCGCGGAGCGGAACAGCTGGGCCCCCACGACGTACAGCTCCGGCAGCGCGTGGGCGTCGGTGGAGAACAGCAGCTTACCGAAGGGCGTGAGCTCCAGCATCTCGCCGAGCACGGCCTCGGCCCTGGCCCCGGTGTGCGTCAGGGCGAGCCCCGTGTCGGCGTAGACGTGCGGGAAGACCGCCGCGAGATAGCCCGCCTGCCTGTGGTACGGGTAGCCGTGCAGCAGGACCAGGTCGCAGCCGTGGCCCTCGGTGGCCCTGACGAAGTCGGTGAGCAGGACCGGGTCCGCGTGGTCGAGCCGCAGGTCGGGGTCGCCGAAGCCGGTGTGCAGCTGGAGCGGCAGGCCGGTGGCGACGGCGCTCCACAGCAGGTGCCGCAGCAGCACCGGATCGGTCAGCCGGTCACCGGTCCCGCGGGCGGCGAGCCACTGCCCGGCCGCGCGCAGCACGGCGCCCGGGGCCGGGGGTTCCGGGTCGAGGGCGAGACCGTGCCGGTAGGCGGCCACCGACTTGAAGCCCGCCGCGCTCCGGGTGGCGGCGTGCACGGCCTCCGCGAGATTGCCGACGAAGGACCCGGCGCTGCCGGAGGTGTCCGCGACCTGCTCGGCGAGATGTTCCAGCCGGACGATCTCCCGGGCCGTTCCGCCGGCGGCGGTGGCCGTCTCGCCGGGGCCCGTGAGATCTCCGGGCAGCCCGGTGTCGACGAGGAAGGTGCCGATACCGGCGGCCGAGAGCAGCCGCCGGGCCGTCTCGTAGCCGCCGAGTTCGCGGCGCCTGGCCAGGTACGCCGCGGGCGAGGCGTGCGGTTCCAGGCCCAGCACGGGCGGGCACCAGCGGCGTACGGCGAAACCGGCCTGGGTGTCGAAGAAGGTGGTGCCGGACGCGGGCGCCGAGGCGGACTCGCTGAGGAGGGGCTCGAACGAGCCCAGGCCGAGTTCGGCGCGGGTGACGCCGTGGCAGTGGTGGTCGACGAGCGGCGGAAAGTCCAGTCGGCCCGGGCCCTGGTCGCCGTGCCCGGTGAACAGGCGGTCCGTGATGCGGTCCATCAGTACCGCCAGCGGGTGTCGTCGGTGATTTCCTCCGCTGTGCGGCCCTCGGCCGCCGCGTCCTCGGCGCGGCGCACCGCGAGGAAGGCGCCGTGCAGGACCTCGCCCATGGCCTCCTTGAGGAATTCCGCCCCTGCGAAGTGGTCGGCGGCCTCCCCGAGGCCGGAGGGCAGCCGCTCGGCGCCTGGCCGGCCCGCGGGGTCGCCCGCGACCGGCTCGGGCAGCCGCGCGCCCTCCGCGACGCCGGCGAGACCGGCGGCGATGACGGACCCCGCGAGGAGATACGGGTTGGCGGCGGCGTCCGCGCACTTGTACTCGGCGTGCCCGCCGTCGGGATCGGCCGGGTCGCCGGGCACCAGGCGCAGCGCGGCCTCCCGGTTCTCGACGCCCCAGCAGCGGTAGGCGCCGGCCCAGTGGGACGGGACGAGGCGCAGGGCGCTGGCGGGGGACGGGTTGGCGACGGCCGTCAGCGCGGGCAGCCGGTCGAGGACCCCTGCGAGGAAGCTCTCGGCCTCGGGGGCGAGCCCGTACCGGCCGCGGGGGTCCCGGTGCATACCGTCGAGGCTGAAGTGGAGGTGGCTGCCGTTGCCGACGGTGCCCGCGGTGAAGCGGGGCGCGAAGCTGGCGCGCCAGCCGTGCCGGGCGGTGACGGCCCGGACGGTCTCGCGGACCAGGACCACGTCGTCCGCGGCGCCGACGGGGCCGGCGGCGGGTGCGGTGGACACCTCGAACTGGCCCGCGGTGTATTCGGGGTGGATCTGGAGCACCTCGATGTGCTGCGCGGCGAGGGCCGCGGCGATGTCCCGGAGGTAGTCGGAGAGCTCGACGATGCGGGTCATGCCGTAGGCGGGGCCCGTGCTCGGGGGTTCCAGGCCGGGGGTGGCGACGACCCACTCGGTCTCGAAGCCCATGCGCAGGCCGATCCCCTGCGCGGCGGCCCGCTCCTGCATGGTCCGCGCGAAGCGGCGCTGGCAGCCGGGGTGCGGGCGGCCCGTCTGGTCGTAGCGGTCGACGGGCGCCCAGGCCCAGCCGGGCTGGGCGGCGAGCGGGACGAGTCTGCCGAGGTCGGGGAAGAGCCGCAGGTCGCCGTCGGGGCCGCCGAGGTGCTCGGAGGCGGTCATCAGATCGGCGGAGGTGTAGACGTCGAAGCAGGGCGACATCCCCACGCCGAACCGCGCGGCCGCCTCCAGCCGGGCGACGGGCACGGCCTTCGCCCGCACGATGCCGGCGTTGTCGGTCCACGTGAGCGCGACGACCCGCACCCGGGCCGCCTCCAGCCCGGCCGCGAGGGCCCGCGCGGGCTCGTCGGGCGGCGGCTGCGTCTCACCGGCCCCGGATGCCCCGGCGCGCCCGCCCGCCACG
>NZ_JAAAXQ010000430.1 GCF_009916105.1 Streptomyces sp. GC420
CCCATGGGGTCCGGCACCCCGGGGGCGCAGTCTGAATCGCAGCCGGCCCGTCCGCCGGGGCCCGGACCGGGCGCGGCGGCCGGTTCCGGGACACCACGTGATCCGTATCCGTGCCAACCGCCCGAGCAGCCGCCGCGGACCGACAGCGGCCTGTAGGAGAGGACTCGAGATGAAGCACACCAAGATCGGCTCGCTGATGCAGAAGGACGTCGTGAAGGCCCGGTACGGGACACCGTTCAAGGAGATCGTCCGGCTGCTGGGCGAGAACCGGATCAGCGGACTGCCCGTCGTGGACGAGGACGAGCGCGTCATCGGGGTGATCTCGGAGACCGACCTCATGCTGCGGCAGGCCGAGATGCCGGAGCCGGCCGAGCACGCCAGGCGCCACTGGCCGGCGCCGCTCCGGCACGCCACCCGCCGGGCCGCCGTCAAGGTCCAGGCCCGCACCGCCGGGAACCTGATGACCTCCCCGGCCGTCACGGTGCGCGCCGACGTCAGCGTGGCCCGGGCCGCGCGGACGATGGCCCAGCACCGCGTCGAGCGGCTCCCCGTCGTGGACGAGAACGACCGGCTCGTCGGCATCGTCACCCGTCACGACCTCCTCCAGGTCTTCCTGCGGTCCGACGCGGACATCCGGCAGGAGGTCCAGGAGGAAGTGCTGGAGCGCACCCTCTGGCTGCCCAGCAAGCTGGTCGAGGTCACCGTGCACGAGGGCGTTGTGACACTCAGCGGCCGGCTGGAGCGACGCAGCGAGATACCCGTCGCGCTGCGGATGACCGCCCAGGTGGACGGCGTGGTGGCCGTCGTCGACCAGTTGACCTACCGCTTCGACGACTCCCACCTCGAACCGGCGGAGCAAGCCCTGCACGGGGTCGGCGGGGACTGGCTGCGCAGGCTCTGACCGCGGCGGGCGCCGGGGAACGCGGGCCGCGTTCCCCGGCGCCGGTGCGAGCGCACCGCCACCCGCGACCCCGTGCCCGGACGGCGCGACCCCGTGCCGGGGCAGACGGCGAATGGAAAGACGGGCGGACGAGAAGACGACGAGGCCGGTGTGTGGCCGGACCGCGGGGTCCGGCCACACACCGGCCAAGGCTCGGGCGCGGGCCCTCACGCCGAGCGGCGCACCTGCTCCACCAGGCCGTCCGCCACAGCGGTACGGGTCAGCAACTCCCCGGTGTCCCGGACCACAAGATCCGCTCCCGCCCGCGCCATGTCCAGCCCGCTGCGCATCGAGCGCGTGCGGTCCACGGCGACCACGAGCCCCAGTCCCGCACGGCGCCCGGCCAGCAGCCCGGGAACCGCGCTGTGCACCAGAACGGTCCCCCGCCGGCCCACGCCCAGCGAACGCGCCGCGTACACCAACAGGTCCGGCTCCGGCGGCCCCGCCAGCCCGGACTGCTCCAGGTCACGACCGTCGATCACCCTGTCGAAGAGGCCTCCCGCCCTCGACCGGCGCAGCAGCTCACGGCCGGTGCGGGACGTGGACAGCGCGCACAGCCGCACACCGTCGCGCCGCAACTCGCCGATCAGCCGCCCCGCTCCCGGCCACAGCGGCACACCGTAGCGCTCCATGTAGTCGGCGAACACGGCCTCCTTGAACGCCCGGAGGCCGTAGACGGAGGTCCGGCCCGGAGCGTCCGCGATGACGCCCTGCGGCAGATCGATGCCGCGCGCCCGCAGATAGGCGCTCGCACCCTCGGCGTCGGTCCGGCCGGCGAAGTAATGCCGGTAGTCCTCCACCGGGTCGAAGAGCCGGAACCGCGCCGGTCCCGGCGCGGTGACATCCCTCAGCAGCGCGTCGAGGGCGCGTTTCCAGGCCGCGGCCTGTACCGACGCCGAGGCGGTGACGATGCCGTCGAGGTCCAGAACGGCGGCTCGCACCGACCGCAGCCTGGGAATCAGCTCACTCCTGGTCGCGGTTGCGTCGGTTGTCCTCACGGCCCCTCCCCGGTTCGGTCTCTCTGCTCCCATCGTCGCCGTGCCGCGCCCCGCGCCCATGGGGCCGACCGGCCCTTGCCGGGACCGGTCGGCATCAGGATGTGCCCTGTCCGGCCCAAGCCGTCCGGCACGGGAGACGACAGGCTCCTAACAGGGGCAGTGTCTGCCCCTGACCCGAGGAGTCGGTCATGAAGAGCACACTGGTCATTCCCCTTCTGCTGCTCGGCGCCGTGGTTCTCGGCGCCCGTCTCGTCTTCGGCGACAACGACACCGTGACCGGTCTCGCTCTGATGGCTGCCGGGGTTTTCGGCCTGATGTCGTTCATGGCGACGCCCTTCGTCCACCAGCGGCCCGGTGAGCGGGAGACCGTCATCGAGGAACGGCACTACATCGGCCCGGAAGACGACCACCGCAGGTATCACCACTGAGGCCCGGCACCGAGTCCGGTCACCTCACCCTTCTCCTCCAACGCCGGAGGTGCGCAACTCATGTACTCGGGCATCGAACGGCCGCAGCCGGCCCGGCTGACGGCGAACCTCGATCCGGAGCTGTCCCGCTGGCTGTGGCTGGTGAAGTGGCTGCTCGTGATCCCGCACTACATCGTCCTGTTCTTCCTCTGGGTGGCGTTCGTGGCGCTGACCGTGGTGGCCTTCTTCGCCATCCTGTTCACCGGCCGCTACCCGACGGCTCTGTTCGACTTCAACGTGGGCGTACTGCGCTGGAGCTGGCGGGTGTCCTACTACGCGTACGGGGCTCTGGGCACCGACCGCTATCCCCCGTTCACCCTGGCGGAAGTGCCGGACTATCCCACGCACTTCGACGTCGCCCGCCCCGGGGAACTGTCGCGCGGGCTGGTCCTGGTGAAGTGGTGGCTGCTGGCCCTCCCGCACTACCTGGTCCTCGCGCTCCTGCTCGGCGGGTACGACATGCCATGGATCTGGGGCGGCCTCATCGGTGTGCTGGTGCTCTTCGCCGGGATCGCCCTGGCGGTCACCGGCCGCTACCCGCGGGACCTCTTCGCGCTGATCATGGGCCTGAACCGGTGGGTGCTGCGCGTGGCGGCGTACGCGGCGCTGATGACGGACGTCTACCCGCCGTTCCGCCTCGACATGGGCGGCTCCGAACCGGACAAGCGGCCCGGCACCGGTCCCGGCCACGGGGCCGGTCCGGTTCCCGAGTCCGCGCCATGAGCGCGTCGTGCGGCCCGCACGGCGCCGGGCGGCCGTGACGAGGCGTGGCGTGGAGCGCCGGGTGGCCGGGGTCGGTACATCGACCCCGGCCACCCGGCGCCTCGGCCCGCTCCGGCCCCGGGACGGCCGGGGGTGAACGGCCAGGGGTGCTCACCCGACCGGGATCAGCCCGACGCCGGCCGGCATTCGAGGGGGTGATGCGGGCTGTCGAGTCGATCGCACCGGTGGTGGATCGACTGGACTGCTTCGCCGGGAACCGGCGTCTGCGATCGCGTGCCGGAGCAGTTGCTGTTGGCCCCGGCCGGGTCCGTTGCAGGCAGCCTTGATGAGTCGGCGGGCGAGCTCTCGTGTGCGGCGGGCAGGGCCGTCGGGGCCGAGGACGGTGGCGGTGGAGTAGGCGCCGTTGAGGACGAGCAGCAGCTCGTCGGCGAGCTGTTCGGGGTCGTCGGCGCCGGCGTCGGCTGCCAGGTCGCGCATCCAGTCGCGGACCTGCTGCTTGTGGGCGACTGCGACGCCGCTGGCCGGGTGTTCGCGATCCGGGAACTCGGTGTGGGTGTTGAGCATGGGGCAGCCGCGGAAGGTGGGCAGCTTCGCGTGCTCGACGACGACCGTGAAGATCGCAAGGAGCTTCTCCCGCGGGTCGTCCACCTTGTCGGCGACCCGGCGCATGTGCGCGAACCAGGCATCGGCGCGGTCCTGGACGTACGCGGTGGCGAGCGCGTCCTGGGTCTGGGCCGGTTCGCCGGGCATGGTGAGCGCCTGGTAGCCGAGTCGGTGCGGCCAGCACAGGTCAATGGCTACCCGGCGCTCGTTCTCCGGCTCAGCGGCGCGATCGACACCGCCGTGGCGGTACGCATCGACGACGGCCTCATCACGGGGCTACGCCGTGCGCTCTCCCGGGAAACTGCCGCACATGCAGCGGGAGACCGCCCTGCGCCACTGATCCCGGGGCAAGCGGCTCCCCGTACTCGGAAGCCCTCCCGCTCGTCGCCGTCGGGCAGGTCGTTCACCTGGTCCTCGCTGAGTCCGGCGCCCCCATGGCTTTCAGGATGCCGACCGCCCGGCGCCGGATCAGGCGGCCCGGCCGAGACCGGTGGCGGTCAGGTCCTGCTCCCGGAGCAGGGGTAAATCCATTTCAGCGGTGGGGCACCGGCGGGCGGGGCCCGTACCGCGGGGTCACGGGCCGGCTCGTCGTACGCCGGTCCCGGTGCTGCCGCGACGCGCGCCGGCGGCGTATCCGCAGGATGCACGCGTCCGCGGCCAGGCCCGCCACGACTGTCGCCGCGACGGCCGTGACCAGGAGTACGGCGAACAGCCGCCAGAACTCCGGTGTCAGCGTCGTCTGCACTGCACTCACCTCCTCTCCCCTTCCCATTGGGCGTGTGGGCTTGTTATTCCATGCGGGACGCGAGCAGGCCGGCGCTGTCGGACAGCGTGGTGAGCCGCGGGTAGTCGTCCTCGTCGATACGGACTCCCGTGCGCTCGCCGAGGATCTCCACGAAGCTCAGGAAGTCCAGCGAGTCGAGTTCGAGCACCTCGCGGAACTTGTCGTCCGGGCCCACGTCGGTGAAGTCGGTGCCGGGCACGACCTCGGCGATCGCTCCCTTGACGGCGTTGAGTGCCTCGGTACGGTTCACAGCTCCTCCGGTTTCTGCAGCAGCCGGTCCACGGCCGCCAGATAGCGGGCCCCGACCGCTCCGTCGCTGGCCCGGTGGTCGGCGGAGATCGTCGCGGTCACGACGGGACGTACGCCGATCAGGCCGTCCACGGCCCAGGGCCGTTCGACGACCCTGCCGAAGCCGACCAGGGCGACCTGGGGCGGGTAGATCACGCCGAAGACGGCCTCCACGCCCTGGTCGCCCAGGTTGGTGACGGTGATCGTGGCGCCGGACACCTCGGAACCGCGCAGCCTGCCGGTGCGGGCTCGGCGCACGAGGTCCTTCAGCGCGCTCATCATTTCCGCCGGGTTGAGGGTGTCGGCGTCGCGCAGGGCGGGCGCCATCAGGCCGCCGCCGTGGAGGGACACGGCGACACCGAGGTGCACCCCGGCGCCGGGGACGAACCCGTCGTCCTCCCAGTGGCCGTTGAGCCGCGGCACCTCGCGGGCGGCCAGGGCCGCCGCCCTGAGCAGCAGCGCGGCGGGCACCAGGCGCTCGGCGACGGGGTGGTCACGGTTGTGGCGCCGCATCCACTCGACGGCGGCCGACATGTCGACGGTGGTGGAGAGGTAGTAGTGCGGGATCTCCCGCTTGGAGCGGCTCATGAGGTCGCCGATGGCGCGGCGCATCGACGCGTCGCGGTCCTGCGTGGGTCGGGCCGGGGCAGCGCGGCTCCCCACGCGCACTGCCCCGGCCTCCCGGCCTGCGCCCCCCAGCGCGGCCTCGCCGGCCCTGCCCTCCGCCGCCGCGGAGGGTTCGGGCACGTGTGTGGGCGGCAGGACGCGGACGGCGGCCGCGGCCCGTACGTCGGCGGCCCGCACGGCCCCGTGCTCCCCCGTTCCGGGCACCCCGGACAGGTCCACGGCGAGTTCCCGCGCGAGCCGCCGCGCGTACGGCGTCGCCCGTACCCGCCCCGGCGGCCTCTGCGCCGCGGTGACGTCGGCCCGGGTGACCCGCCCGCCCGGGCCCGTGCCGTGCAGCGCGCCCAGTTCGATCCCGCGCTCGGCGGCGAGCCGCCGTACGAGCGGCCCCGCAGCGGGCTCCTCCCCCGCAGCCGCCGTCCCGCCCCGCCGAACCTGCGGCCCGGCGGGGGCAGCCGCGGGCACTCCGGCGGCCGTGACGGACGGTTCCCCGCCCCGGGGCCGGCCGCCCGTCACCGCCCGTCCAGGGGCCGACCGCGTGCGCTGCCCGGCGGCCGTGGTCGTGGCGGCCTCGGCCGCCGACGGGCCTGCGGGCGCGCCTTCCCGCGGTGCGGCCGGTGCCGAAGACGAGGTA
>NZ_JAAAXQ010000431.1 GCF_009916105.1 Streptomyces sp. GC420
CGTGTGGTTCTCCGCGCCGCCCGACCAGGCGTCGTTCGCCATCTCGTGGTCGTCCCACATCGCGATGACGGGGTGCGTGGCGTGCAGGGTGCGCAGGTCGGCGTCCGTCTTGTAGGTGGCGTGCCGGGTCCGCCCGGGCTCAGCGGCGGTAGAAGATGCGGTCCCGGTATTCGTCCATGACGCGGCCGTTCCACTCGTGGCCGCCGTCGACGTTTCCGGAGCGCAGCATCGGCGGCTCGATGCCGCGGGAGGCGAGCTCGGCGGCCGCGGCGGCCACCGCGGCCTGCATGAGGGCGCTGGTGACGATCGTGGAGGCGGGCGCGAACGGCGCCCCGACGCCGTCGAGGGTGAGTTCCGCGTCGCCGATGGCGATCTTGCTGTCCAGGACAAGGTCGCAGTGGTCCTTGAGGAAGGTGCCCGACGAGTGCCGTGAGGTCGTCCCCTCCGCGTACGCCACCGAAGTCACGCCGACGACCTTGAGGCCGAGGGCGCGGGCCTTCTGCGCCATCTCGACGGGCAGGGCGTTGCGGCCGGAGAGGGAGATGATGAACAGCAGGTCGCCGGCGCGCACGGGGCTGCACTCCAGGACGACGGAGGCGAGGCCGTCGACACCTTCGAGAGCGCTGCCGAGGGTCGCGGGCAGCACGTCGACACCGACGGCCCCGGGGACGGTGAGGAGGTTCATCAGCGCGAGACCGCCGGCGCGGTAGACGACGTCCTGGGCGGGCAGCGAGGAGTGCCCGGCGCCGAAGGCGAAGATCCGGCCACCGTCCTGGACGGTCCCGGCGATCAGGTCGCCGGCGGCCGCGATGCTGCCGGCCTCCTCGTCGCGCACCCGCTGGAGCAGGCCCATGGCGGCGTCGAAGAACTGGTCGACCGGCTTGCTCTCGCTCATCGCGCGGGCCCTCCAGGGGGTGTCAGGGGCTGTTCCGGGGCCGGGTGTGGGCGGCTTCGCGGTCCGGGGAGTGCCCGTGCCGCGGATCACGTTGCGGTCTGGACCAGTGCCGTGTCAATACGGCCTGCCCACTGTTCTCCCCGGCACGGCACGGTTGTCGGTGCCATGCGTCAGAATTGGGTCGGGGCCAGCGCACGAGTTAATCGAGGGGCACGTATGTCCGGACTGATCGACACGACGGAGATGTATCTCCGCACCATCCTCGAGCTTGAAGAGGAAGGCGTGGTTCCCATGCGCGCCCGGATCGCGGAACGGCTCGACCAGAGCGGTCCCACGGTCTCCCAGACGGTGGCCCGTATGGAGCGGGACGGCCTGGTGACCGTCGCGGGCGACCGTCACCTGGAGCTGACCGAGGAGGGGCGCAGGCTGGCGACGCGGGTGATGCGCAAGCACCGTCTCGCCGAGTGCCTGCTGGTCGACGTGATCGGCCTGGAGTGGGAGCAGGTGCACGCGGAGGCCTGCCGCTGGGAGCACGTGATGAGCGAGGCCGTGGAGCGGCGCGTGCTGGAGTTGCTGCGGCACCCCACCGAGTCGCCGTACGGCAACCCGATCCCGGGGCTCGAGGAGCTGGGCGAGAAGTCCGGGGGTGACCCCTTCCTGGACGAGGGCATGGTGTCCCTCGCGGACCTGGACGCGGGCGCGGAGGGCAAGACCGTCGTGGTGCGCCGCATCGGTGAGCCGATCCAGACCGACGCCCAGCTGATGTACACGCTGCGCCGCGCCGGGGTGCAGCCGGGTTCCGTGGTCAGCGTGACGGAGTCGCCGGGCGGAGTGCTCGTGGGCTCCAGCGGCGAGGCGGCCGAGCTGGAGGCGGGCGTCGCCTCGCACGTCTTCGTCGCCAAGCGCTGAGTCCGCCGCCCGCGGACGCCCGTACGGCGTTCCGGTGGCCGGTGGCCGGAGGTCCGCGCCGACGGCGCGAGTCCTTCGTGGTGATTGATTTCCGGGCCGAGTTCGCCGGGCCGTCCCGCCCGGCGAAATGCGCTGCGTACTGAGCTTTCTGCGCTGCGTCATGCTTTCACGGCACCGAGCCGGGGGTCTTGTTGTGCCCTCTTGTTCCTCCGGAAGTGCAGCGCACAGAGCGAACGCGTGCCACGCTGGTTGTCCGGGCATATGACTGGGGGTCGCGCTGGGGCCTTCCGGTCGAGTCGGGAGGGCTCGATTCCGCTTGGGTCGGGGAGGGGCACGGTATGCGCCCACGCAAGCATTCGTGGGGCTCGGACGTGATGGGCCCCGGCGTCTTTCGGCGCCGGGGCCTGTCCTCCCCTGTGCTGACCCGGAGCCCCGAGCTCCCAGGGTCGCCCCCCTCGGACCGCAGGACCGTCCCCGCCGTGGCGGGGAGCGTTCCTTCCCTCACGGCCCGCCTCCCGGAAGAGATCTCCCCTCGGCGACGGCCGTCAATCCTTGAGTGCCGTCACTCGAACGAGGGGTGTTGCGCGCGGGAACCGCACATTCGAATGTGAGTTCGATAAGCTGCCGACAGTCGAACAGAGGGGATGGGGGTGCCAGAACGAATGGTGCGGCGCATCGACGTGACGGGAGCGGACGGCGTACGCCTTGCCGCGTGGGAGTTCGCCGACCCGCCCAAGAGCGGACTCGCCGGGACAGAGACCGGCGGCGGTCCCGACGGCGGCCCGGACGGCGGGTCCATCGGCGCACGCGACCCCGGCGTGCTCTTACTGCACGGCCTCATGGGCCGCGCGTCCCACTGGGCCGACACCGCCCGCTGGCTCGCCGAACGCCATCGCGCGGTCGCTCTCGACCAGCGGGGCCACGGGCAGAGCGACAAGCCCGTCGACGGCCCGTTCAGCCGCGACGCGTACGTGGCCGACGTCGAGGCCGCCGTGGAACAGCTCGGGCTGGGGCCCGCCGTGCTCATCGGCCACTCGATGGGCGCCCTCACCGCCTGGCAGCTCGCCGCCCGCCGCCCCGATCTCGTCCGGGCCCTGGTCATCTGCGACATGCGGGCCTCCGCGCTGGGCCCCGCCACACAGCGCGAGTGGGCCGACTGGTTCAAGTCCTGGCCCGTCCCCTTCGCCACGCTCGCGGACGTCCGCAAGTGGTTCGGCGAGGACGACCCCTGGGTGGAGCGGCCCAACCCCGCCCGCGGTGAGTTCTACGCCGAGGTGATGACCGAGGGCCCCGACGGCTGGCGCCCCGTCTTCGACCCCGAGCAGATGCTCAAGTCCCGTGAGACCTGGGTGCACGACGCGCACTGGGACGACCTCGCACAGGTCCGCTGCCCGACGCTGGTGGTCCGCGGCCTCGACGGAGAGCTGGGCCGGGCCGAGGCGTCCGAGATGGTCCGGGTCCTGCCCCGCGGCGAGTACGCCGAAGTGCCGGACGCCGGTCATCTCGTCCACTACGACCAGCCCGAGGCCTGGCGGGCCATCGTCGAGCCCTTCCTGGAGCGCGTGATGACGGACGGCTGAGGGGCGCCGCGAAGCCCTGGGGGCGGGTCAGCCCTTGCTGACCGCGGCCAGGATCTCCGGGAGGCGATTCGCGACCTGCGGCGCGGCGAGCCGCAGCGCCGCCCAGGTGATCGCCGCGCCGTAGACCGCGCCCAGCGGCAGCAGCAGCCACAACGCGCCGTGCGCACCGGCCACATGCAGCCAGATGGTCAGCGCCAGCACGGGCGCGCACAGCAGCGCGGCCGCGACCATGCCGCCGAAGATGCTGATCCAGGCGAGCCCCGCCTGGCCGGGGGCCACGTTCTTGTACCCGCTGTCCTGCGGGATCGAGTAGGGGAACCGGGCCGAGGCCATCGCCCCCGTGGCCAGCATCGCGCCGAGCAGCGCCAGCGACAGGCCCAGCGCCTCGGGGATGCCGGCCCACTCCTCCAGCACCACGGCGGTCAGCACGGTCACCAGCACCGAGTACGGCAGCGTGATCACCAACAGCGCCAACGCCCTTGCCCGCAGCTCCAGATAGGCGTCGCGCGGTCCGGAGATCGTCATCGCGACCATCCAGAAGGCGGAGGTGTCCTGCCCGAACTGGTTGTACATCTGGATGCCGAGCATGCCCGCGGCGAAGCACGCGAAGTAGATCGAGCCGGTGCCCTGAAGGGCGTTGAACAGCGGCACGATGAGCCCGATCGCGAGAGAGGTGATCCAGGCGGCCTTGGTCTTGGGGTCGCGCCACACGTAGCGCAGACTCCGCTCGATCACCGTGGCCGTACGCCCCTCGGGCAGCAGTCCCGCGAGCCCCGGCCGCGAGCTCTTCGCGCGCGACGGCTCCGCCGCCGCGATCGTGGAGCCGTCGGGCGTGGTCATCAGCCGGGTCAGCGACCGCTGCCACCAGCCGAGCAGCAGCACCAGCGCCACCGCCGACACCAGCAGCCGGGCCGCCGCGATCCCGTACGCGCCCTCGCCGGCCGACTCCACCGCGGCGATCGCGGAGGCCGGCGGCAGCCACCCGACCACCGCGGCGGCCGGGTCGAGCGCCGTGAGGCCGCCGGCTCCGGACAGCCGCTGCGCGCCGAAGTTCAGGAACTGGAGGCCCACCGCCACGACCAGGCCGCTCAGCAGGGCCAGGTCCCGGCCCTTGCGGCTGGTCAGCAGACGGATGTTGGCGGCTGCCACGGCCCGGGCCAGGGCCACGCAGACCAGCAGTGCCAGCACCGCCCCGGCCACCCCGGCGACGATGCCCGCGGCGCCCTCCGCCACCGCCACCACGGACCCCGCCAGCAGCGTCAGCGTGAACAGCGGCCCCACGCCGACCAGTGAGGCCGCGAGCAGCGCCCGCACCAGAGGGCGGGGCCGGAGCGGCAGCATCACCAGCCGCGTGGGGTCCAGGGTTTCGTCGCCGCCGGGGAAGAACAGCGGCATCACGGTCCAGCCGAGGGCCAGCACGCCCGCCAGCAGCGCCACGACCGTCGGCGCGTGCTCGCTGCCGCGCAGCGCGATCAGGCCGAGGAGTTGCAGGGCGGCGAAGAGCAGGGTGGCGACCATGGAGGCGATGTACGCCACCCTGCGGCCCGAGGACCGGCGCAGGCCGTTGCGCAGCAGCGACAGCTTCAGCCGTATGAAGACGGGGGTGAGCGAGCCGGTGAGGGGGGCGCCGGCGGGCGCTTCGGCGACGGGAGCGCTCATCGGGGGCCGCCGAGCCAGTCGAGGCTCTGGGCCGTGTCCCGCCCGTGCGCGCCGACCAGTTCGAGGAAGGCGTCCTGGAGGGTGGCGGCCTCGCCCCGTACGTCGGCGAGCGGACCGTGCGCGCGGATCCGGCCCGCGGCCATCACCGCGACCCAGTCGCACAGCGACTCCACCAGCTCCATCACATGGCTGGAGAAGACGACGGTCGCGCCGGAGGAGGTGAACCGCTCCAGCACGCCCCGGATGGTCTGGGCGGAGACCGGGTCGACGCCCTCGAACGGCTCGTCGAGGAAGAGGACTTCGGGATTGTGCAGCAGAGCGGCGGCCAGCCCGATCTTCTTGCGCATGCCCGTCGAGTAGTCGATGACCAGCTTGTGCTGCGCGCCGGCCAGGTCGAGCACGTCGAGGAGCTGGGTGGCGCGCTTGTCGACCTCGGCACCGGGCAGCCCGCGCAGCCGCCCCGTGTAGCCCAGGAGTTCCCGTCCGGAGAGCCGCTCGAAGAGCCGCAGCCCCTCGGGTAGGACCCCGATCCTGGCCTTGACCCGCGCCGGGTCCTGCCACACGTCGTGCCCGGAGACCTCGACCCGGCCCTGGTCGGGCCTGAGCAGCCCGGTCACCATGGACAGCGTGGTCGTCTTGCCGGCGCCGTTGGGCCCGACGAGTCCGATGAACCGGCCGGCGGGCAGGTCCAGATCGATCCCGGCGACCGCGATCTGCTGCCCGAACCGCTTCCACAGTCCCCGCACACGCACGGCCGGCGGCGGATCGCCCTCCGGATGCCGCTCGCCCGCCGGCCCGGTCGCTCCCGTCGCGTCCGTCGCTTCTGGTTGTGCCGCCACGGCCCCGCCTTTCCACGTTCCCCGTCGTCGCCGGGGCTGGTCATACCCCGTCGTCGCGCCACGATACGGGTGAGGGCCGGAGGCGTTCGTGCGGCAGCGTCCGTGCGGCAGCGTCCGTGC
>NZ_JAAAXQ010000432.1 GCF_009916105.1 Streptomyces sp. GC420
GCCCCCGGGCCCGCCCCGTCCGTGTCCGGCATCCCGGTGCCCGGACCGACCCCGCCCGGCGGCGCCCCCGTACCGGCCACGCAGGTACCCGGTGTCCCTGTGCACGGCGGTCCGGCCCGGTCCGGCCCGATCCGGTCCGGGGCGTCCCCGTTCGGCGCGTCGGTGTCCGGCATCCCGGCGGCCGCCCGTCCCGGAACCGGTCCCACCGTGCCCGGCGAGCCACCGCCCGGCGGGGCCCGTGCGGGGGCGGCGGCGTCCGCGGGGCTCACGGCCCGGGCCGTGAGCCTGCCCCACGAGGTGGTCACCCGTATCGCACAGGCCGGCGCCGGGCGGCTGGCGCTCGCGCTGTCCGGATCCCAGCGCCGCCCCGGTGTGTGGTGGCTCCCGCAGGACGGGTCGCCGCTGCGCACCCCCTGGTCGTCGCGCGACGAGGACGCCGTCCCGCCGGGCCGCCCGCCCGTCCGGCCGCGGCCGCTGCGCCTGAGGGCGCGCGACGGCCTGCCGCTGGGCGGCTGGTACTACCGGGCGCCCGGCCGGGCCCCCGGCGACCTCGCGCCCTGCGTGATCCACCTGCACGGCGGCCCCGAGGAGCAGGAGCGCCCCGTCTTCAACCCGCTCTACCACGAACTGATCGGACGCGGCCTCGACATCTTCGCCCCCGACGTGCGCGGTTCCTCCGGGTCCGGCCGTTCCTTCATCGACGCCGACCTCGGCAGGGGCCGGTTCGCCGCCATCGAAGACGTCGCCGACTGCGCGGGGCACGCCGTCGTGGCCGGTCCCGCCGACCCGACGCGGCTCGCCGTGATGGGCCGCTCCTACGGCGGCTATCTGGTGATGGCCTCCCTGGTGTGGCACCCGGAACTCTTCCGCACCGGTGTCGCCGTGTGCGGCATCTCGGACTTCGCGACCTTCTTCGCCGGCACCGAGCCCTGGATCGCCGAGTCGGCGGCGCACAAGTACGGCCACCCCGGACGCGACTGTGAACTGCTGCGCGAGCTCTCCCCGATGAGCCGCGTCGATGCCCTGCGCGTCCCGGTGATGGCGGTCCACGGAGAGCACGACACGAACGTGCCGCCGGGGGAGTCCGAGCAGTTCGTGCGCGCGGCGCGGGAACGCGGCCACGAGGCCGAACTGCTCACCCTGCGCAACGAGGGCCACGACTTCCTGCGGATGGAGAACCGTCGGCTGTTCCGCCGGGCCGCGGCCGACTGGATGGAGCGGCACCTGGGCGGCTGACCCGCTACCGACGGCGGGTAGGCCGCGGAAGCAGGTCAGCCGGGCGGAAGCAGGTCGGCCGGGACGGCGGGGCCGGCCGCGAGGGCCGGTCAGCTGAACGGGTCGAGGGTGACGTACGCCGTCTGCGGGTTGCCGTCGTGCACCAGCGACTCGTGGGCGCCCACGTCGTCGAAGGCGAAGCCGTACGCCTTGCCGTCCGCCATCTGGGCGTGGATCTTCCGCGAGTAGTGGTTGGTGACGACGTCCTTGTAGAACTCGGCCGCGCCGCTGTCCGGCTGGTTGGGGTTCGTCAGGAGCGTCGACCGGTTGAGGCCCGCGCACAGCGTCCTGCTGATGGGGCCCCGCACCTCGTCGTTGGGGGCGTCCAGCAGTTTGTAGCAGCCGAAGATGCTGTCGGAGTCCGGCTTCTGGAAGGTGGTGACGACCGCTCCCGCGCCGTTGGTGAAGTTCATGGCGTTTCCCGAGACCCGGCCGTAGTACTTGACCTCCGGCCTGTTCGAGAACGGGGTCACCGTCAGCGTCGACGTGGAGTACTTGTTCCACACACGGTTGACGTAGTCGTCCATGACACCGGCCGGCAGTGCCCCGGCCTCGATGCCGTGACCGGGTGCGAGGGCGCGCAGCACGGTGCCGTCGGCGCGGGTCTGGACGAGACCGGCCCAGCCGCCCGGCTGTCCCCTGAGCGCGTCGAAGAACCCGCTGTAGCCCCCGGGCTTCAGGCGCCCGGTGGTGGCGACGCTGCCGTCGGCGCGCTTCACGCCGACCGCGTACGGCGCGGAGAACATGTCGACCTGGGTGCTGTTGAGCCACAGGCCGGAGTCGTTCAGCGTGTACTCCGACCAGTTGAACAGGATGTCGCGGTTGGGGTCACCGGGATTCTGCACCGCGGGCTGCACCAGGCCGCCGGTGGTGAGCCTGAAGACCAGCTTCTGACCGTAGGAGAAGTAGATCCGGCCGGAGAACTTCGGCATGCGGATCGTCAGGGACTGGCCGTTCGCCGGTCCCGCGATCGAGGCGTCGGGGGCCGGCGTCGGCGGGTTTCCGCCCGCGGGCCACGGATGGAAGGTGCCGTTGGCGTCCGCCCAGCCCTGGCGGCCCGAGGACAGCTCCGTACCGAGGTTGTAGATGTAGACCTGCTCGCCGCGGCCCGAGTTGTTGGTGAACGTGAGCGGGATGGTGGCGGGGACCGCGGCCTCGGCGGCCGGGGCGGGCGCGGAGACCGTGAGCCCCGCGGCGAACAGCACGGCCGCGGCGAACGCGGTCAGTGCCCTGATTCTGGCTGACACGCTTCTCCTCCTTGTGGGGGATGGCCGGGAGTGGGGACGGCCCGCAGTCACCGGCCGTCCGGGCTCCCGTGAGGAGTCCGCCCGCACCTGAGAGCGCTCTCAGGCGGCGAGCGCTCTCAGAATCGGCTCATGCGGTGAACATGTCAATGGCCCAGACAATCAAAGACCCGGCCGGGCGGCAGCCCGGCCGGGTCGGAGTTCGCCGGCGGACCGCACCCCGCCGGGCGGCGCACCCGCGCGGCACCGGCGGGCCGCGATCAGGCGGCTGCGCGGCCTCTGGGTGCGCACAGCGCCCAGATGATGAACCCGTTCACCGCGATCAGCGCGATCGACCACAAGGGTGCGTAGGGGAGCCAGACGAAGTTGGCCACCATGCTGAGCCCGGCCAGTACGACGCCCGCCACCCTTGCCCACGTCGCGCCCGTGAACAGGGCGGCACCGGCCACCACGACCACGGCGCCCAGGACGAGGTGCACCCAGCCCCAGCCGGTCAGGTTGAACTTGTAGACGAAGTCGTCCGTCGCGACGAACACGTCGTCCTTGGCGATCGCCGCTATGCCCTGCAGCAGAGCCATGATGCCGCCGAACACCATCAGTACCGCGGCGGTGGTCGTCCAGCCCGTGACCCAGGCGCCCGTGTCCGCGCCACGTGTGCGCCCGTGACCGGCGCCGCCGACGTGAGTGGCCATCTCGTGATCCTTCCGTACGGCCACCCGGCCTGCGGCCGGACGGCCCGGACCTGCCTTGCCCTTCCAGGCTGGCACCGCTCGGCCGACGCGGCATCTCGGCCCCCGCGTGCGCCCCTCCCGACCGGCCGGAACCCGGGACGCACCGGGCCGGATCCGGGATGCGTGCCGGGCGGAGCAGGCTGCCTGGCGGGCGAACTGCGGGGCGGAAGCTGAGTGCTACATTCCGTTTCAGTGGCCCGGCCGGGTGTGACATGCTCGGGGCGTGAGGAGTGAGTCGGCCGTCCCCGAGGGGCCAGGGCGTGCACCCGACGTCGTCGCGCTGGCCCGGGTGGTGGCCAGGCAGCGGGCCGAGATCGAGGAGTTGCGGCAGCTGTCCGCGAGTTCCTCCGTGCTGGAGCGTGCCAGGGGCGCGGTGATGGCACTTGAGGGCTGCTCGGCGGGGGAGGCGTACGAGGTGCTGGCGCGGCGGGCCGCCGAGGCGGACCGCACCCTCATGGAGGAGTGCTGGAACACCCTCGGCAAGATCCGCCCCGGTCCCCTCCCCGCGGGGCGCACCCCTTCGTCCCCGGCCGAGAAGGACTCCGCCGCGAACGAGCCGCCGACCGCAGGGGCGGACGAGACCGCGGCTCCCCGGCCCGGGTCGGCCCGCGGTGCCCTCGCCCGGGCCGGAGCCCGGGAGCGCGGCCCCGCTTCCGCGCGGACACCGGCCGGCGGCGCCCGCGCCTCCGCTGCCGCCCAGGTCCTGGAAGGGCTCGGGGAAGCACTCGCCCGGGTAGGTGGTCTCCAGGACCTGGCCCAGTGCCTGCTCGACGGGCTGGGTGAGGCGGTTGGCGCCGACGCGGTCATGATCTATTCGGTCATGCCCGCGGGGGAGCTCGAACTCACCGGACACGCGGGCATCGCCGAGACTGCCGCGGCGTGCTGGAGCCGACTGCCACCCCTGAGCGGGGTCGCCGTGCTGGAGGCCATCCGCACACGAAGACCGGTGTGGCTGGAGGACCCGGAGCGGGACGGCAAGCGCTACCTGCTCATCGGCGGTCCGGCGGAACCGTGGCGCACCCGTGCCTGGATACCCGTGATCGTCGGCGGCGCCGCGACCACGGCCATCGGGATTCTCCGCACGCTGGAGGAACCCTTTACCACCGGGACACGGCAGCTGCTGTGCGCGGCGGCCCGGCTGTGCGCGGGCCGGCTGCGTGCCTTCGAGACCCCCCGCGAGGAAGCCGTGGCCCGGCAGGTGCGGTCCGTCCAGCGGCTGTTCGACGCGCTGTCGGGCTCCGCCATCCTCCTCACGCCCCTGCGCTCGCCGTCGGGGGAGGTCGAGGACTACCGGATCGACGCCGCCGCTCCCCACTCCGTGGACGTCCTCGGCCGGCGCGGTCGCGAGCTGGTCGGGCTGCGGATCCTGGAGTGCTATCCGACCCTCGCCGGCGCGGAGCTCTGGCACGGCTACCTCCACACCCTCGAAACCGGAGAGCCCTACGAGGGACCCCCGTTCGAGTACCGCGAAGTGGTCTCCGGTGTCCCCGAGTCCTCCACGTACTCCGTGCGGGCGGCCAGGCTCGGCGACGGCCTGGTCGTGTCGTGGAACCAGCACGACGACCTCGCCCGGCAGGAACGGCGGCTGGCCCACGTGCAGCGCCTGGGCAATCTCGGCTGGGCCGACTGGGACCTGACCACCGACGAGATCAACTGGTCGCCCCAGGTCTACGCGATCTTCGACCGCGACCGGGCTCTCGGCCCGATGACGCTCGAGGAGCTGCCCGACGCCCTGCTGCCCGAGGACTTCCCCGCTCTCGCCGCGTCGGTCCAGGGCCTGCTCGGCGAGGCCCGGCCCATGGACGACCGGTTCCGGATCATGACACCGGGCGGACTGAAGCATGTGCGCATCGTCGCCGAGGCAATCACCGACGCCGCGGGCACCCCGGTCGAGATCCACGGATTCTTCCAGGACCTCACCGCCCAGCGGCAGGCGGAGCTGGCTCTGATCGAGAGCGAGCGGGCGATGCTCACCCAGCAGGGAGTGCTGCGGGCCGAGCGGACACTCGCCGCCCGCCTCCAGCACGCGCTGCTGCCCCTGCCGGAACACCCTCTGATCCTGGCCGATCTGCGGGTGGACGTCGCCTACCTGCCCGCCGAGGGCGGCATCAGCGTCGGTGGCGACTGGTACAGCGCCATCGAACTGCCGGACGGCAGCGCCCTGTTCGTGGTGGGCGACACCGTCGGCCACGGGATCGACGCCGTCGCCACCATGGCCCAGCTGCGGTTCACCGCCAAGGGCATGGTCATCACCGGCTCGTCCCTCACGGGCGCGCTGGCCCGGCTCAACGCGCTGCTCCTCCATACCCACGACGCGCACAAGACCAGCGCGACCATGGTCCTGGCCCGCTACTACCCAGGCACCCGGCGGCTGACCTGGGCGCAGGCGGGGCACCCACCGCCGCTGCTGCTCCGCCGGGGAACGGCACGCTACCTGGAGCGCCCGGTGGGCATCCTGCTGGGCGCGACGCCCCAGCCGGCCTATGCCGAGGCGGAGTGCCGTCTGGAGCCCGGTGACCATGTGCTCTTCTACACGGACGGCCTGATCGAACGGCCGCGTGAGGACCTCGACAAGGGCTTCGCGCGCTTCGCGGAAGCCGCCAGGACGGAGCTGGCCGAAGGCTCCGGCTCCCTCTGGAATCTGCTCTCCTCCATGCTTGAGGGGGAGCGCCGCGACGACGTCTGCCTGCTCGACGTCCACCTGTCCCCGGAGGGCGGCCCCGGGC
The DNA here is from genome assembly GCF_009916105.1 of Streptomyces sp. GC420. Classification (GTDB taxonomy): domain Bacteria; phylum Actinomycetota; class Actinomycetes; order Streptomycetales; family Streptomycetaceae; genus Streptomyces. The sequence goes on from NZ_JAAAXQ010000432.1 coordinate 5,977, forward strand.
GGGGGGAGTAGCCG
>NZ_JAAAXQ010000433.1 GCF_009916105.1 Streptomyces sp. GC420
GGTCGGTACCGTGCCGGGTGGGGGCGGCGCCGTGGTTGCCGTCCGGATGCCGCCGCCGCTCAGACATGGAAGGTCCCGATGGACGACGCGCACCGACCGCATGTACTGATCCTCGGCGGGACGGCGGAGGCCCGGGAGCTGGCCGGGCGGCTCGTGCCGCTGCTGCGTGTGACGAGTTCCCTCGCCGGCCGGGTCGCCCGGCCGCGCATGCCCGCCGGGGACGTGCGGATCGGAGGTTTCGGCGGGGCCGAGGGGCTTGCCGGGTGGTTGCGGGAGCAGCAGGTGAACGCGGTCATCGACGCGACGCATCCTTTCGCCGGCACGATCAGTTTCCATGCGGCCAGGGCCGCCGCCACCGCCCATGTTCCCCTGCTGGCTCTGCGCCGCCCGGGCTGGGTCCCCTCCGAGGGCGACGACTGGCACGGGGCCGGCTCGCTGGAGGAGGCCGCCGCCATCGTCCCGGACCTGGGGCGCAGGGTGTTCCTGACCACCGGTCGGCTCGGCCTCGCCGCGTTCGCGGCGCTCGACGGGCCCTGGTTCCTCGTCCGCTCCGTCGACCCTCCGGAGCCGCCGCTGCCTCTCCGGCACGAAGTGCTGCTCGACCGGGGGCCGTTCACGCTCGACGGGGAGCGGGAGGTGTTGCGCCGGCACCGCATCGACGTACTGGTGACGAAGGACAGCGGTGGTCCCGCCACCGCGCCCAAGCTCACGGCCGCCCGTGAGGCGGGGATTCCGGTCGTGGTGGTGCGGCGGCCGCCCGTCCCGGCTGATGTGCCGGTCGTCGGGGGGCCGGCTCAGGCCGTGGCCTGGCTCCGGCGGAACCGGCTGCTCACTCCTCCTCGCTGGCCAGCGCGTTGACCGCCGCCGCGGCGATCGCGCTGCCGCCCCTGCGGCCCCGTACGACCAGGTAGTCGAGCCCCAGCCGGTCACCCGCCGCCACCAGCGCGTCCTTGGACTCGGCGGCACCGACGAAGCCGACCGGGACGCCGATGACGGCGGCCGGGCGGGGCACGGAGCCGGACTCCAAGAGCTCCAGCAGCCGGAAGAGGGCGGTCGGCGCGTTGCCGACGGCGACGACGGCGCCGTCGAGGTGCTCGCGCCACAGCTCCAGCGCGGCGGCGCTGCGGGTGGTGCCGAGCCGGGCGGCCAGCCCGGGGACGGCCGGGTCGGAGAGGGTGCACAGCACCGGGTTGGCGGCGGGCAGTCGACGGCGCGTCACTCCGCTCGCGACCATCGCCACGTCGCACAGCACGGGCGCGCCCGTCCGCAGGGCCGCGCCGGCCCGCTCGGCGACGCCGGGCGTCCAGGCGAGATCGCGTACGAGGTCGGTCATTCCGCAGGCGTGGACCATGCGTACGGCGACCCGCGCGACGTCCTCGGGCAGCCCGCTCAGATCCGTCTCGGCGCGGATCGTCGCGAAGGACTGACGGTAGATCTCGGCTCCGTCTCTTTCGTACGCGTACTCGTACGCAGGCACGTTCATGCGGAGAAGATAACCGGGTGGTCCGGGTGGTCTCTCCACCGCGACCGCCCGGTGACACTAAGTGCCAGTCGACCTTGTCAGTTGTGTCGAAGACGTGAAAAGCTCGGGCCGCATCCCGAGGCAGCCACCAACTCCAGTGCCTGACATGGGAGTTGATCGCGTGAGGAAACCACCTGCATGCCCGACGTGCCCACCCCTCAGGACGTCACCGAGGCGGAGCTGCTCGCCGAGAGCTGGGACGCGGTCGTCTCGTACGCCGGCCTGTGCACGACGTCCGCCGCAGCCGGTACGCAACTGGCCACAGAGGCGTTCACCCGGGGCATCCAGCATGTGCGCTCGGGCCGGGGCGCCCAGGATCCTTCGCACGGTGCGGCGGGTGTTTCGCACGGCGCGGCGGGTGTGACGCCCAGCCGGGGCCCGCACGGCTGGGCACCGCGGCTGCCCCGTACGCCGCTGCTGCTGATCGCCGTCCGGAACACCGCCGCCGCGTGGGAGGCGCACGGCCAGGGCCACCGCATCGACTCGGGGCTGCGCCGGTGGCTGGTCTCGGAGGATGCGGCCCGCCACGTCGGCCGCCGCGCCCTGCGCCCGCTGGCGCTGCGCGGGCTCGCGGACATGCGGGCCCAGGACGGCGCGCTGCTGTGGTCGGTGGAGATCGAGGCACTGCCGGTGCCCGAGGTCGCGCGCAGGCTCGGGCTGGACGCCGCGGAGGCCGCGGAGGAGATCGCCCGGGTGCGGGGCGTGTTCCGGGAGCGCTGCCACCGCAATCATCTCGACGTCCTGACGGACGAGGAGTGCCGCAGCTACGCCCGGCTGCTCGATGCCGTCACCCGCTCGCCGGGCGCGGGCACGCCCGAGGACCTGGCGCAGCACCTGGCGCACTGCATGGAGTGCGCGGAGGCCGCCTCCTGTCTGCGGCTGCACGGCGGCGGGCTGCCGGCCGCGCTGGCCACGGGAGTGCTGGGCTGGGGCGGGCTCGCGTACCTGGAGCGGCGTCACAGGGCGGTGGAGAACGGCCTCGCGGGTCCTCACGCGCAGGGCGGCGTCGCCGCGCTCCCGCCGGGCAAGGGCGCGGACAGGGACGGCGGCGGGCGCGCCGGGCGGGCCGCGCTGCTGGCCGGGGCAGCGGCCATCTCCGTGGTGGCGCTGGTCTTCTCACTGATGTCCGCGAGCGGCTCGGCGGGCGGCTCCGGGGGAGACGACGGCTCCGGGGGCCGCGGGGACACCGGCCGGCAGCCCGTGGCGCAGCCCGCGCCCTCGTTCCCGGGCCCGGAGACGGCGCGACCGTCCGGGCCGGGCGCGTCGTCCACCGCCTCTCCGGGAGCGCCGGAGTCCTCTCCCCCCGCGGCCGGGCCGGAGAAGACCGCGGACGGCGGGACGGGCGGCAAGGGCGATTCGGGCGACACGGGCAAGTCCTCGCCCACGGCCAACGGGTCGTCCTCGCGGGAGCCGGACGACCGGCCCGGCGACCGTCCGCCGGACCGGGACGAAGATCCCTTCTGCCGGGCGGATTACCAACTGGTCAACGAGTGGCCCGACGGGTTCCAGGCCACGGTCACGGTGACCTCGCGGCAGGCGCTGGGCGACTGGCAGGTCGGCTGGCGGTTCCGGGACGGGCAGCGCGTCTCCCACATGTGGGACGCCTCCTTCTCGCAGAGCGGCGACCAGGTGACCGCGAGGGCCGCCGACTACAACAGGTACGTCCAGGCGGGCCGCCCCTTCTCGATCGGGTTCATCGGCAGCTGGTGGGGCCGCAACTCGGAGCCGTACGCGTTCACCCTCAACGGGCGGACCTGCGCCACGGGCTGACTCCCAGGCCCCGGCCACATGCCCCGGACCACGGACCGCAGGCCCGGACCACGGACCACGGACCGCAGGCCCGGACCACGGGCTCCCGGTCACCGCCGGGTGCCATCACCCTGGACCGATGTCTCATATCCGGGATACCTTCCCGGATGTGAGAAGCGATGCCTTGCTGACCGACGACCCGGCGACCCCGCAGGCCGCTGCCCGGGAGGCGGCCGCCCAGGAGGCCGCCGCGCGGGCCGTCGACGCCCGACTCGCCGCCCGCCTCGGCGAACTGCGCGGCGCTTGCGGCTGGTCGCTGGACGAACTGGCGCGCCGCAGCGGCGTCAGCCGCTCCACCCTCTCCCGCCTGGAGCGCGGCGAGATCAGCCCGACGGCGGCGCTGCTCGGCAGGCTCTGCCCGGTGTACGGGCTGACGATGTCGCGCCTGCTCGGCGAGGTGGAGGCGGAGCCCGCGCAACTGGTGCGCGCCGGCGAGCAGAGCGTCTGGAAGGACGAGGACTCCGGATTCGTGCGCCGTTCCGTGTCGCCGCCGCACCCGGGCCTGCGGGCCGAGGTGGTCGAGGGGACGCTGCGGCCCGGCGCCGTCATCGCGTACGACGCTCCGCCGGTGCCCGGCATGGAGCAGCACATCTGGGTGCTCGAAGGTGCGGTCGAGGTGACCGTGCAGGGGGCCCGCCACCTCCTCGCCGCCGGCGACGCGCTGCGCTTCCGGCTGTGGGGGGAGACCCGGTTCCACTGCCCGGGGCCGGAGCCGGTGCGGTACGCCGTGGTGGTGGTGCTCCCGTGAACACCGCCGCGAACACCGCCGCGAACGCCGCCGCGAACGCCGCCGCAAACGCCGGCACCGCCGCCGGCACCGCCCCCGACGCCGCCGCGAACCCGAACCCGAACGCGAACCCCGCGCCGCTCGCAGGCGCGTCCGTGTCCCGGCTCTCCGGCCCCGAGTTCCGAGACGCGCTGGCCGAGTTGGGGGAACTCCTGGCCGACACCGTGGACGGGGGCGCCTCGGTGGGATTCCTCGCGCCGTTCAAGAGTGCGGAGGCGGCCGACTGGTGGGAGACGCTGGCTCCGGACGTCGAGGCGGGCCGGCTGCTGGTCTGGGCGGCGCGGGACACCGCGACCGGACGGCTGGTGGGAACTGTCAGCCTCGTCCCGGCCGGAAAGCCGAACGCGCGGCACCGCGCCGAGATCGCCAAGCTGATGGTGCACCGCGAGGCGCGCGGCCGGGGGCTGGGCCGGGAACTCCTCGCCGTCGCCGAACGCGCGGCGGCCGAGGCCGGGATGACACTGCTGCTCCTGGACACGGAGACGGACAGTCCGGCCGAGGGCCTGTACCGCTCGGCGGGCTGGACACCGTTCGGCACCGTCCCCGGCCATGCGGCGCTCCCCTCGGGAGAGCTCCGCCCGACGACGTACTTCCGCAAGAACCTCGGCAGTCCCGGAATCTGACCGTCCGCCCGCCTTCCCGCTCGCTCGCGCGAAACCAGGCTCCATGTGAATTCATCCGCGCGGGTGAGCAATTGCGCCGAGCGGATGAGATCATTCCGGTCGGGGTAGTGCTCGCCCGTGACGGAATCGACCACTCCGACGAACTCGCAGGCCACCGCGGCGGACGACGCCCGGCCGTTCGAATTGCCGAATTTCTACATGCCGTATCCCGCGCGGCTCAATCCCCGCCTGGAGGAGGCGAGGACGCACACCAGGCGATGGGCCCGCTCCATGGGCATGCTGGAGGGCTCGGGAATCTGGGAGGAGAGCGATCTCGAATCCCACGACTACGGCCTGATGTGCGCCTACACCCACCCCGACTGCGACGGCCCGGTGCTCTGCCTTGTCACCGACTGGTATACCTGGGTGTTCTTCTTCGACGACCACTTCCTGGAGAAGTACAAACGCACCCAGGACCGGGAGGGCGGAAAGGCCCACCTGGCCCGGCTGCCCGCCTTCATGCCCATGGACCTCTCCGACCCGGTGCCCGAGCCGGAGAACCCCGTCGAGGCGGGACTCGCCGATCTGTGGGCGCGCACGGTGCCGGCCATGTCGATGGAATGGCGCAGGCGATTCGCCGAAAGCACCGAGCATCTGCTCAACGAATCCCTGTGGGAACTGTCGAACATCAACGCGCACCGTGTCGCCAACCCCGTCGAGTACATCGAAATGCGCCGCAAGGTCGGCGGCGCCCCCTGGTCGGCCGGACTCGTCGAATACGCCGCGCACGCCGAAATCCCGGCGTCCGTGGCCGGGGAGCGCGCGCTGCTCGTCCTCCGTGACAGCTTCTCCGACGCCGTCCACCTCAGGAACGACCTGTTCTCCTACCGGCGCGAGGTCGAGGAGGAGGGCGAACTCAGCAACGGCGTCCTGGTGCTGGAGAACTTCTTCGGCTGTACGACGCAGGAGGCGGCCGACGCCGTCAACGACCTCCTGACCTCCCGCCTCCAGCAGTTCGAGAACACCGCCCTCACCGAACTGCCCGCGCTGATGGTGGAGAAGGGCCTCGACCCGGTGGAGTGGGGCGCGGTCGCCGCGTATGTGAAGGGACTCCAGGACTGGCAGTCCGGCGGCCACGAGTGGCACATGCGTTCCAGCCGCTACATGAACGGGTCGGGCGCCGCGGCCGGCACGCCCGTCCTCCCCTC
>NZ_JAAAXQ010000434.1 GCF_009916105.1 Streptomyces sp. GC420
GGGGGACGGAGGCGTGCGGCGGCTCCCCGGCCGGGCGGGACCGGGGCGCCCGGCCGGACACCCCCCGCGGCGCGGCGCGACCGGCTGCGGCCCGGCACGCGGCCGGGCCGGGCGGCGGCGGTCCCGCCCCCGCCGTCGCGGGTCCCCGCGCCCCGGGCGCGGCGGTCGACGGCGGGTCTCCAGGCCTGACCGGGTCCGGCACGGGCACGTCCGGCGCCACCGGCGCGGCGGCGGGACTCGGGGGCTTGGCACCGGAGGCCGTGGGCGGCGTGCGGGAGGTGCTGGCCGAGGGCCGGGCACCGGAGGCGCTGAGCGTGCGGGTGGTCGAGGTGCTGGGGGCCTCGGCGACGCAGCTGCTGCGGCAGGACCCCTGGCAGTTGCTGGCCGTGCCGGGCGTGTCCCCCGAGCACGCCGACGGGTTCGCGCGAGCGCTGCTCGGGGACGCCTGCGGACCCGCGGACGAGCGGCGGACCTCGGCTCTGGTGCGCTGGGTGCTGGAGCGGGCGGCGGGGACCGGGCACACGGCGCTCACCGCTGACACGGTCCGCGCCGGGATCGCGAAGCGGTCCGTGCCGGATCCGGAGAAGGCTCTGTGGTCCGCGATCGAGGACGGCAGTGTGCTGGTCTTCCAGGACGGCCTCACCGAGAGCGGTACGGGTGAGACCGGGGCCGAGACCGAGGTGGAGGTGGAGGTGCTGGTGGGGCTCGACCGGTACGCCCTCGCGGAGGAGAGCCTGGCCGACGGTCTGGCCCGGCTGGTGAACACCTTCGTGGCGGACCAGCCGGACGGAACCGGCTGGGAGCCCGACTCGGAGCTGGTGCGCGCGGTGGCGGGCAACGGCCTGGTCGCGCACAGCGGCGGCGAGGCCGCAAGGGCCGAGGCCGCCTCCGTCGTGACGGCCGCGCGTGCGCGGGGCCTGCGGGCCTTCGCCGCCGCGCACAGTGAGAACGGCCGGAAGCGGCTGGCGGCGGACCTGCCGGGGCAGCCGGACGCGGCCCTGACCGTGGCAGGGCTGCTGTCCGGCGCCGAGGGTCCCGGCCGTGACGTGGAGGGCCTGCTCGCGCTCGATGTGCTGGTCGTCCTGGACGCCCCGCAGCTGGACGTGGAAAGCGCGGCCGTGCTGGTGGAGTCCGTGCCCGACGGGGCGCGGCTGGTGCTCAGCGGTGACCCCGGGGTGCTGGGGTCGGCAGGTGCCGGGCGGGTCTTCGCCGATGTCCTCGCCTCCGGGGCGTGTCCCCGCGTCAACTCGCGTGTCCCGGACCCCGGGCCGCTCGGCGAGCTGGTCTCGGGGATCGGTATCGGTGAGCTCAACCAGGTCGAGGCGCCGGGCAGGGAACTCGTGATCGTGCCGGTGCGGGACGCCGGGGAGGCCGTGCACCGCACGGTGCAGCTGGTCGCGGACTCGGTGCCGCGCGCCCTCGGGATTCCGGCGGAGCAGACGCAGGTGATCACGCCGGGGCACGGTGGCGCCGCGGGCACCCGGGTGCTGAACACGGCGCTGAAGGAGCGGTTCAACCCCGGTCCCGGCCGGTTCGGCGGCTTCGACCCCGGAGACAGGATCGCCTGGGTGCCCGCTCCAGGCCGCACCCTGCGGGGGACGGTCGTGGGCGCCGACGCGGAGGGGCTGCGTCTGGAGTGCGAGGGCGTCCCGGTGCACGTGGCGAGGGGCCTGGTGGAGCGGACCGTGCGGCATGCCTGGGCGCTCACCGCGCATCAGGCGGTGGGAATCCGCTGGCCCGCCGTCGTGGTGGTGCTGCCGGGGGACGCGGCTCAGGCGCTGAGCAGGCCGTGGGTGTACACGGCCTTCGGGCGGGGAGAGCGCCATCTGTCGGTGGTGCAGGGCGTCGAGCAGGCCCTGCCGCGCGCCGTGGCGGAGGTGCCGGCGCAGGAGCGTACGACCCGGTTGCGCACGCTCCTGCGCACTCAGCCGAAGCCGGCTGACTGACTGACGGGGGAAGCACGGCGGGTCCGGGAGAGCCCGGGCCCGGCCCGGCGGGCGGGGTCCGGGCAACCCCCGGGGTCAGCGTTCGGAGTCGATGACCTCCAGCTCCTCCCCGTCCGCAACGGCCAGTGCCAGTCCTGACTCGTCCTCGTCGTCCTCGTCGTCCTCGAGGTCGTCCAGGTCGTCGTGGCCGTCGTCATGGTCGTCGTCGAAGACCGCGCTGACGTCGAAACGGCAGATCACCCGCTCCGGCTCGGCCTGGTCGAACGGGGCGCTCAGCCACTCACCCGGCTCGGGCAGGGCGTCCGCCGCGGTGACCCACAGCGTGGAGTCGCCCTCCTCGAGACCGAACTCCTTGTGCCGGGAGGCGATCTCGTCAGGCTCGAACTCGCCGAAGATAACGCTGAGGGCGTCGTGCACCCTGCCGCCGGCCTCGTCGTCCTCGGTGTCCGGGGCCAGGTCGGTGATCCGCTGCGCCTGTGCGAGCAGCCGCTGGGGTTCCACCACGGCGTAGTCCCTGCGGATCAGTACGCTGACGGCGCTCGGCTCCTCGGGACCCGCGTAGGGCGGCAGACCGTCCTCGCCCGGGATCTCGAACGGTGTGACCTCGTCGTGGCGGGTGTACAGCAGCTCGTCGTACTCCTCGGCGGCCGTGGCCAGTGCGTTGAACGCGGCGGACACGGCGGGGTCGTCCTCTCCCGACCTCTGCTCGACCGCGGCGAGGTGGCGGTCGAGCGCGGCTTTGACGGCCTCGGCGGCGGCGCGTACCTCGGCAGCGGTGGGCTGCGCAGCATCAGACATACAGCAGACGCTATCCGTACCGGGCCACTGCACGCACAATAGATGCGATGCCGGAATACGAATTTGTCGACGTGTACGTACCGCGCGGGGTGTCCCGCAAGGAGGCGACGCGTCTGCTGACGGACCATGCAGAGTACGGACACTGGGAGTTGGACCGACTGCGGATCAACCGCGACGGAAGCCGCAGGGTGCGGCTGCGCCGGCGGATCATCCGCCAGGTACGCGCCACCTGGTGACAGGCGCGCAATGAACGGAGGGGCCCCGCTGATGCGGGGCCCCTCCGTTCTGGGGCCGTCTGCGGCCCGGAGCGTGTCCGGGATCAGGCGGTGGCGCGGGCGCGGCGGTAGAGCACCGTGCCGGCCAGCAGCATTCCCGCGCCCAGCGGGAGCGCGGTCAGCGCGAGGGTGCCGGCACCGGTCTCCGCGAGCTCCCCGGGACCGGTCGGCGAGCCGGGCATGTCCGGGGTCCGGGGGCCCTCGGGCTGGACCGGCTTGTCCGGGGTCTTCGGGCCCTCGGGCTTCTCCGGCGTGACCGGTGTGACCGGCTTCTCGGGCTTCTCCGGCGTGACCGGTGTGACCGGCTTCTCGGGCTTCTCCGGCGTGACCGGCTTCTCGGGCTTCTCCGGTGTGACCGGCTTCCCCGGAGCGGGCGGCTGCTCGGGGGCGGGCGGCTGTGCGTGGCTCCCCGACCCGTTCGCGCAGCCGTTGCCGAAGGCGGGGTTGCCGACTCCTGTGGTGTTGACGGTGTTGCCGCAGGCGTTGACCGGCACGGAGACCGGGGCCTGCACGTTGTTGCCCGAGGCCACGCCCGGCGAGTCGCTCGTGCGGCCGACCGCCGCGGCCCCGCCGCCCGATCCGGTGCCCGCCCCGCCGCCGGTGTTGGCGCACGTGTTGCCGAACGCCGGGTTGATGGCGCCAATCGTGTTCAGCGAGTTGCCGCACGCGTTCACCGGAACGTGCAGCGGCACCTGGACCGAGTTCCCGGACAGCACGCCCGGTGAGTGGTGGGCACCGCCGACCGCCGTCGAGTCGGCGTGCGCGTAGCCGCCGGACACCGCCAGCACACCACCCGCGGCCGCCACGGTGATCAGGCCTTTCCTGGTGACCTGTCGCATGTTTTCGTCCCCTGCCTTACAGCCTTCGGAAGATCCGCGGACGCCGTGCCCGCGGGTGTGCGAGCCCGACGACCCCGGAACGCGCGGCGCGCGGTCCGGGGCCGCCCGGGCTCAGACCCTCATGGGGTGAGGCGCAACGTCACCTGTTGACGCAGGCGTTGCCGAAGGCGGGGTTCAGCAGCCCGATCGTGTCGATGGTGTTGCCGCAGAGATTCACCGGCACGTGCACAGGCACCTGGATGACATTGCCCGACAGGACACCGGGCGACCCGACGGCCGCACCCTGGGCACCCGCGTCGGCCATGGCCGCGCCCGCACCCGCGAGAACGAGACCACCGGTGGCAGCCGCAGCAGCGACGACCTTCTTGATCATTATTCCTCCTTGTTGGCACATGCGGCCCAGCGTGCGAGCCGCACACCCTGTAACGAGGTGGAACAACGGGGGCTACGACCCCGGGGGGGTCATTCACCCGTACCGGTTATGGGCGTACGCGTGTCGGACAATCCGTGCGGGACGATGGTTCTGCCGTCTGCCGTCTGCCGCGCCGCGGGGGCCGCGACATCGGCACCGGCCTCAGCACTGGTCGAGGAACCGGTCCAGGACCCGCACCCCGAACTTCAGGCCGTCCACCGGGACGCGCTCGTCCACGCCGTGGAACATGCCGGCGAAGTCCAGCTCCGGCGGCAGCTTCAGCGGCGCGAAACCGAAGCAGCGGATTCCGAGGTCGTCGAAGGACTTCGCGTCCGTACCGCCGGAGAGCATGTACGGCACGGCCCGCGCGATCGGGTCCTCCGCGGCGAGCGCCGACTGGATGGCGTCGACCAGCGACCCGTCGAAACTGGTCTCCAGCGCCTTGTCGCCGTGCACGTCCTCCCGCTTGACCCGGGGGCCGAGGATCCGGTCGAGGTCCGCCAGGAACTCCTCCTCGTGCCCGGGCAGGAAGCGGCCGTCGACATGGGCGACGGCCTGGCCGGGGATGACGTTGACCTTGTACCCGGCGCCCAGCATCGTCGGCTGGGCGGTGTTGCGCAGCGTCGTGCCGATCATCTTGGCGATGCCGCCGAGTTTCTCCAGCGTGGCGTCCATGTCCTCCGGGTCGAGCGGGGTGCCCAGCGCGTCGGAGAGCTCGTCCAGGAAGGCCCGTACGGTCTTGGTGAGGCGCACCGGGAACTTGTGCCTGCCGAGCCGGGCTACCGCCTCGCACAGCTCGGTGATCGCGTTGTCGTCGTTGGTCATCGACCCGTGCCCGGCCCGGCCCTCAACGGTGAGCCGCATCCAGTGCATGCCCTTCTCGGCGGTCTCGATCAGATAGAGCCGCAGCTGTTCGTTGACCGTGAAGGAGAAACCGCCCACCTCGCCGATCGCCTCGGTGACCCCCTCGAAGAGGTCCGCGTGGTGGTCGACGAGGTGGCGTGCGCCATAGGTGCCGCCGGCCTCCTCGTCGGCGAGGAAGGCGAGGACGACGTCCCGGGGCGGCCTGCGTCCGCTGCGCAGCCGGTCGCGGACGACGGCGAGGGTCATGGCGTCCATGTCCTTCATGTCGACGGCGCCGCGCCCCCAGACGCAGCCGTCGGCGACCTCGCCGGAGAAGGGGTGGTGCGTCCAGTCCCCGGCGTTCGCCGGGACGACGTCCAGGTGGCCGTGGATGAGCAGGGCCGGCCTGGAGGGGTCCTCGCCCTCGATCCTGGCCACGGTCGAGGCGCGCCCCGGGTGCGACTCGTAGATCTTCGGCTCCAGACCGACCTCGGCGAGCTTCTCCGCGACGTACTCGGCGGCCGCGCGCTCACCGGGTCCGGTGTGGTCGCCGTAGTTGCTGCTGTCGATCCGGATGAGTTCGCGGCAGAGGTCGACGACCTCGTCCTCGCCCGAGACGGTGCCGCTGCCGGTCCCGGCCGTGCCCGCTTCGCTGCTCACGCTGCATCCTCCGCTGTCGCCGCTGGTGGTCCGCTCCTCATCCTCCCGCGTACGGGCCCGCTCCCCAAGGGCGGACCCGTGCCGTCACACGCCATTCACACATGCGCGGGCGGGAGGATGAGGAGCGGACCACCAG